>CAWJHP010000002.1:0-381694 GCA_963842785.1 uncultured Chloroflexia bacterium | reverse complement strand
GCATTGATGTATCCACGACCAGCAGCAAGGCCCTGCTGGTGGACGAGAACGGGGGGGTGGTGGGCACTGCGGCGAGGCCACACACACTCCAAGCGCCCAGACCACTGTGGTCCGAGCAGGATCCGCGGGAGTGGTGGGGGGCGGTCTGCGCGGCGATCCGGGGGGTGCTGCAACAGACCGGGGTGGAGGGGGAGAGCGTGCAGGCGGTGGGGCTGACCGGGCAGATGCATGGACTGGTGCTGCTGGACGAGGCGGGAGAGGTACTGCGCCCGGCGATCCTGTGGAACGACCAACGCACCCAGGCACAATGCGACGAGATCCACCGGCGGATCGGGCGGGGGCGATTCATCCAGATCACCGGGAATGTGGCGCTGACCGGATTTACCGCACCGAAGATATTGTGGGTGCAGGAGAACGAGCCGGAAGTGTACGCAAAGGCACGGCACGTGCTACTGCCCAAGGATTATATTCGTTACCGGCTGACGGGCGAATATGCAATGGACAAGGCGGATGGGTCGGGGACGGTGCTGTTCGACCTGAAGAAACGGGGCTGGTCAGAGGAGGTATTGCGGGCGCTGGGAATCCCGGCGGGATGGATGCCGCCCACCTTCGAAGGGCCGGAATTCACGGGGACGATCTCTCCTGAGGCGGCGAGCCTGACCGGTTTGAAAGCCGGAACGCCCGTGGCGGCAGGCGGCGGCGACCAGGCGGCCCAGGCAGTGGGGGTGGGTGCAGTCGAACCTGGAGTGGTGGCGCTGACGGTGGGCACGAGCGGCGTGGTCTTTGCCACGACGCCCACGGCCCTGGTCGAGCCGGAAGGGCGGCTGCACGCCTTCTGCCATGCCGCTCCGGGGATGTGGCATTTCATGGGAGTCATGCTCTCGGCGGCAGGCAGCCTGCAATGGTACCGGGATACCCTGGCGCCAGAGGCCAGTTTCGACGACCTGTTGCGGGAGGCGGAACCTGTCCCGGCGGGCAGCGAGGGCTTGCAGTTCCTGCCGTACCTGAGCGGAGAACGCACGCCTTACCCGGATCCGCTGGCACGGGGAGCCTTCGTGGGCCTGACACTGCGGAACGGGCGCGGACACCTGACGCGGGCGCTGCTCGAAGGGGTCTCCTTTGGGCTGAAGGATGGCTTTACCCTGATCCAGAATGCCGGCCTGGGAGGAATCCGCCAGGTGCGCGCTTCGGGCGGAGGAACGAAGGGAGCGCTGTGGCGACAGATCCTGGCGTCGGTGCTGGAGGCGGAACTGGTGACGGTCAATACGTCGGAAGGGGCGGCTTTTGGGGCGGCCCTGCTGGCGGGCGTGGGCGCACAGGCCTGGAATGATGTCCCGGCGGCGTGCGCACAGGCGGTGAAGATCACGGGCAGCACGCAGCCCGACCCGGAGCAGGTGAGGGCTTATCAGAAGGCTTATCCGCTTTATCGCGAACTATACCCGGCGCTCAAGCCAGGCTTTGACAAACTGGCAGCGTGATTGAAGTATCCGAAGTCGGGAGACTTCGGAGTCCGGGAGGCCGAAATTAAGTATCCGAAGCCGGGAGACTTCGGAGTCCGGGAAGAATCCGAAGTCAGGAGACTTCGGAGTCCGAGAAGAGGGTTCGGAGCCCGGGAAGTATTCTAGGCGAGCGGGGTGGGAAGCTGGGTGCCGCAGGAAGAACAAAAACGGGCTTCGGGCGGATTGGGGGCTCCGCAATGGATGCAGAATTTTCCAGCCGAAGGGGCGACCTGCGAGGGGGTTGGGACGGGCGCAGATGGTACGGGAGTCAAGGATGGGGGCGGGACAGAGGCCGATTGCAAGGGTGTTGGCAGGATGGAATTTTCCGGGGAGATACTGTTTGGCGTTGAGGGCGGCACGGGCTGGTTGATCTCCTGGCGGATGGAATTGGTCATTTCCCGGGTGCCATTGCGGAATTCGGAGATGGCCTTGCCGATGTTGCGTCCCATTTCAGGCAATTTTTTGGGCCCAAAGATGAGCAAAGCCACCAGTATGATGATGACGATATGGATGGGTTGGATTCCAAACATACGAGTTTCCTTTCCATGAATGTCTTTCGGCTTATTTATACCATGCTATAGCTTTTTCGACATTAATGTCCGGGGAGAGATGGTAATTGGGGAATAAGGGAAAAGCGGTTTGAGGGGTACTGCCTGGACTAGTCTCGATACGGGGGAATTGACCCCCTCCCAGCCTCCCCCAAATTCCATGCCTTCTGGAATTTGGGGGAGGAGGACCTTTAACGGGTTTCGATATGGGGGATCCCGTAAGTACAACGGGACAGGCCCCGCAAGAGCATCGGGACAGGGCTTTCTCAAAGTCTGAAAACTGTCTTTCCCCACCCCCTTACCCCCGCCCCAAGGCGGGGGAAAAAGAGGCAAAAATTGGGGTGCTTGGGCAAAGAACGCCCTGCTCACCCCAATTTTTGCATAGACCATTCGCTGCGGGGATACCCTGCGGGTACGAGATACCCTGCGGGTACGAGATCGCACGTGTACCTGCCGTCTCGCACCGGCGTGCCGCCGGTGTTCGCGGCACGAACGGTGCGGTACCCTGGACTGTCCGTCTAGGGCAGGCTGGCGCAGGCCCCGCAAGAACGTCGGGACAGGCCCCGCAAGAACATCGGGACAGGCCCCGAAAGAACATCGGGATAGGCAATGACACGGGGAGGAGGGGATTGGCGAGGGGAAGCAGGATTTGATACAATAGACCCATGAAAACTTTTCATGACCTCCCCATCGGTGTCCTGGAAAACGCTCACGTCCGCCTGGAATACCTGAGCAGCGCCGGTCCACGCATTGTGGGACTCCAATATCACGGCTCGCCCAATCTGCTGGCGGATATCCACGATGTAATATGGGAGACTCCCAACGGGGCATATCTTCCGTTCGGGGGTCACCGCCTGTGGATATCGCCCGAATCAAAGGAAAAGACGTATATCCCGGATAAGACCGGGCTGACGGTACGGGAAATTCCCAACGGGGTGGAATTGACGGGCTGCAGCGAAATCAGCTCCGGGGTGCGGAAGAGCGTGCGGATCGAACTCGAAACGGGTTCCGCGACCATTCGACTGGTGCATACCATCGTCAACGAGAACCCCGACCCAATCGCGTTTGCCCCATGGGCAATCACCCAGTTCCGCCAGGGCGGCACGGTGCTGCTGCCCCAGCCGACGGGCAACAACGATCCGGAAGGGCTGCTGCCCAACCGCCGGCTGGTGCTGTGGCCTTACACGAGCATCAAGGATGCACGCCTGAGGCTGCGGGATGATTTCATCCTGATGCACGCAAAAGCCGGCCTGCCGCCGGTGAAATTAGGCTATGCCAACACAGCCGGATGGCTGGCCTACTGGCTGGACGGCAGCCTGTTTCGCAAGAGTTTCGACCCACATCCGGACGGCACCCATCCGGATGGCGGCTGCAACGCGGAAGTCTATTGCGGGGATCGTTTTGTGGAACTGGAAAGCCTGGGAACGCAGGGGAGGGTGGCTCCCGGCAAGTCGGCACAACATACGGAGACGTGGGAACTCTTTCCCAACCTGGATCTGCCGTTCATCCCAACGGAGATCCGGAAATTGATATTGGAAAAATGATTCCGGAGCACCGGCAAGACTGGATAAATTGAGTTAATGATGTGACAGTCACCTGGGAGGTGACTGTCACATGAGGATCCAACTATGCCTTTCGCTCGTCAAGACATCCTTACCTGGCTGCCCGGAGGTTATTACCACATTTACAACCGCGGCGCACGCCAGGGCAGTATCTTTCGAGAGCCAACGAATTACCTTTTCGTCATTGAGCGAATGCAGCATTATGCCAGGAGCCTGTCCATCGGCGTGATCGCTTACTGCCTCATGCCCAACCATTACCATTTCCTGCTCCGGCAGGATGGAAAATCATCGGCAGGCTTTTTACCCCAACGTATTTTCAACAGCTACACCAAAGCCTACAATAAGCGATATGAGCAAAGCGGTACCTTATTTGAGCATCGCTTCCAGGCGAAGGCCATCAAGAACAGCAGATATCTTTTGAATCTTTGCCGTTATATCCATGCTAATCCTGTAAAAGATGGCCTGGTCGCCGATCCCGCAGATTGGCCTTATTCGAACTACCTGGATTGGATTGGAGAGCGGAATGGGAACCTGCTGGACCGGAATTTTGTCCATTCGCAATTTGTGGATGAGACGGACTATAAAGATTTTGTTCTCGATTATCTCCGTGGCCGCACTTTACCGGAAGATGTGCAACAGTATTTGGATGGTTTGATGGCCTGATGGGACTGCCAGATAGAATGGGACAATCGGAATTTAATGTGACAGTCACCTTACTCCCTGCGGGAGCGCTGCGCGGAGGTGACGGTCACATTAAAGAAAGCCCGGGCGGGATGCCAGGGCTTCTTTGTTTAATCCATTGAACCGTTACAGAGATTTTTTCATCACTCACTGAACCACTTTCAGGAAAATTTTCACCACTTCGGGATCAAAATGCAGGCCGGACTGCTCCTGGATATATTCCAGTGTTTTTTCCTTTGACCAGGCTTTCCGGTAGGGCCGATCACTGGTGAGCGCATCGTAAACGTCCACCACGGCAAATATCCGCGCCGAAATGGGAATCTCCCGGCCTTTCAAACCACGGGGGTAGCCCGTGCCATCCCATTTCTCGTGGTGGCAATAGGGAATATCGGCGGCAAGACGCAGGAAAGTAATTGGGCTAAGCATGTCATAAGCCAACTTTGGATGGCGGCGCATCAGCTCCCATTCCTGGGGGCTAAGCGCTCCGGGCTTGAACAGGACGCTATCCGGCACACCCATCTTGCCAATATCGTGCAGCAAGGCGCCACGGCGGACATGCACCAGTTCGGTTTCGGTCAGGCCCATGGAGACCCCAAGCTGCTGGGTCAGCCTGGTCACGCGCTGGGTGTGGCCCTCGGTTTCGCGGTCACGCATATCCAGTGCGATCGACCAGCCCTCGATGGTCTCATCATAAGCAATCGCGAGCTCGAAGTTGGAGCGCTGGAGGGATTCAAACAACTGGTTGTTGTCAACGGCAATGGCTGCCTGACCCGCCAGGGTCTCGAGGAATTCAAACCATTCCAGGTCGGGTTCCTGCAGAGTACGATGGTACACCTCCAGCACCCCTTTGAGCTGTCCCTTGATAACCAACGCGACGGCATTGTAGGAGATAAAATTCTCGACGGCAACCAGATCCGGGTGCAAGTATGGTTTTTCCAGTTGGCGGAGATCGGGAATGCTGAGCCTCTGACGATCAAGGGCGACCTGGCCTGCACCCCCTTCCCCCAAGCGCAGGTTCGTCTTCCTGACAGCCCTGCTCCGGAAACCGTAGTCCGCAGCATATTCCAACGTGTTCGTGGCGGTATTGAAGAGCAGGATCAAAGCGGCATCCGCGCCGAGTTGGGAGACAACATTCCGAAGGAATATATCGAGGGTGATATGTAGATCAAAGCTGGCGCTGATGGCCTGGTCGATGGTACGCAGGGCAGCCAGGCGCTCCAACTGGTGCTCGGTCTGCGCACGCAGACGGGCGCGGTGAATGGCATTGGCAGTAATCTTGGTGAGAGTGGCGAGCAGGCGTTCATCCTGCTCGTTAAAAGCGTTGGGTACTTCGCTCTCAATACCCATGACGCCGATGACCTTCTCACCGGCGACCATTGGCTCATAAATGCCGGAGCGGATGCCCGGGAAGGTCTCGACATAGCGCGGATCGGATGGGAGGTCGCCGCTGCGGAGCGCCTGACCGTGCTGGATGACCCAGCCACTCATGCCCTGGCCAACGCGGCTGATCATATTATCCAAGCGTTTGATCTCCGCAGCATAGTTTTCCTCTGTGATATGAGGGGCGGAGTAGCCGATAACCTGCAGCTCATCGCTGTCATCCTTGCGAATGCGTATAACCGCGTTATCCCAGGCCAGATTCCTCTTCAACGTCGGAAAAACAATCCGGCCAATCTGCTGCGGGGTGAGCTGACTGTTGAGTTCCAGGCTGCAGTCATAGAGCACCTGCAAATCGGAGAGGCGGCGCTGGATCTCGGCCTCGGCACGCTTGCGCCCGGTGATGTCACGCACGATCGCCCACATGCCGGAGGGTTGTCCGGCGAGGTCGCGCAGCAAGAAAGTGCGCAATTCGATCGGAAAGACGGTCCCATCCTTCCTGACATATTCCTTCTCATAAACATTCGAGCAGCCGAACGGCAGGACCTGCGTGTCTATAATCTCCTGCTCAAGCCGATGCCAGCGCGGCGGAGTTATATCAGTGTAGCTCAGTTTAAGGAGCTCTTCCTTGGAATAGCCAAGCATATCCAGAAAGGAAGGATTGACATCCACAATTTCACCGGACATTTTCACTTGAACAAAACAGTCCATCATGCTTTCGTGGAGCACGCGGTAGCGCGCCTCGCTTGCCCTGAGCGCTTCTTCCATGTGTTTTTTTTCAAGGGCGGCATGGAGGGTGTGCGGCAGACGCTGGATATGTTTGGGTGATTTGATGACATAATCGGAGGCACCGCGCTTGATGGCTTCCGCGGCAACCTCCTCGGAGCCGGTGCCGGTCACGATGATGACGGGCAGATGCGGATCTTTGAGGTGAACTGCTTCGAGAACCTGCAGCCCTTCGAAGCCGAGGATGTTGAAGTCGCTCAGGACGAGATCGAAACCTCCTTTTGCGAGGGCCGTTTCAAAGTCTGCGCGCGAGGCGGCCTCGACCAGTTCAAAGCCGCCATCCTCCTTCTCCAATGCGTCCCGGACCAGTTCACGGTCGAGCGGGTAATCATCCACATAAAGAATGCGAACAGGTTGGTTCATGTTTCACTCTCCGGAGGTGCAACGTTCAGGGACAGCCAGTATCCGTCAATCTCGCGCACCACGCCCAGAAAACCATCAAACGAGACCGGCTTAACCAGGTAACTGTTGGCGCCCTGATCGTAGGATAGGGCGCGATCGCCTTCCTCCCTAGAAGAAGTGAGAATGACGACGGGCAGGCGCTTGAGAACGGGGGTTGATTTGATCTGCCGAAGGACCTCAAACCCATCCACGCCGGGCAACTTCAAATCCAGCAAAACCAGATTGGGCATCGGGAAGGCCTGCCTGTCAGCATATTGGCCGCGACCAAAGAGATAGTCCAGCGCCGCCTGTCCATCGGAAGCGACGTGGATGGTATTGAGCAGCCTGGCTTCGTGGAAGGCGTCGAGGGTCAACTCGACATCCATGCGATTGTCTTCGACAAGCAAGATATGAGCAAGTTTATCCATTCAAATGATCCTTTGGCAAACGGACGAAGAAGGTACTGCCCTCGCCCACTTTTGATTCAACCCAGACACTCCCTCCCAGCAATTCAACGGATTTCCTGACGGTGGCAAGACCGATGCCTGTGCCGGGATATTCCTCTTCGGAATGCAAGCGCTGGAACACATTGAAGATCTTATCCTGATATTCCAACGGGATACCGATGCCGTTATCGGTCACCTTGACAACGACATGACCGTCTTCATTATCATACGTCAAGGTGACATGGGGGGGAAGATCAGGTTTATGGTATTTGAAGGCATTTTCCAGCAGATTCGTGAAGACCTGGCTCAACAGTGTCTGATCACCAGTCACCGCGGGCAGGTCCCCGGCGACATCCAGCACGCCATGAATTTCAGCAAGGTAAGCCTGCATGTTCCGGCTTATTTCCTTGAGCAAAGGTTCAAGCGGAACCGGATCCCGGCGCACACCCGTCCGGCCAAGGCGGGCATAGGTGAGCAGGTCGTCAATCAGATGGCCCATGTGTTCGCTGGCCTGGACGATGTTATCCACATAATGCCGGCCTTCTTCGTTCAGGTCGAGGCGATGGCGGCGGGCAATGATCTCGGAAAAACCGCTGATGGCGCGCAGGGGTGCACGCAGGTCATGGGAAACCGAGTATGAAAACGATTCGAGTTCCTTATTGGCAGCCTGGAGTTGGGCGGTGCGTTCCTGAACGGTTTGTTCCATCTCGACGGCATGCTGCTTGATCTTTTCGTGCAATTGGGCATTCCGGATGGCGATGGAGATCTGAGCCGCGACCGTCTCCAAAACACTTTCATCGGTCTCCGAGTAAGCGTCGGGTTGATCCGTTTCAATGTTGATCACGCCGATGATCTGGTCTTCCACCTTCAAGGGAACGCATAATTCCGAACGGATATTTTCCCGCACTCCAAAGTAGCGTGGATCCCCGGTCACATCCCCCAGACGAATATTGGAACCGGTGCGGGCAACCCAGCCGGTAATGCCTTTCCCCAGGCGCAAATCCTGACTCTGGATGAATTCTTTATCCCTGGCGATAAATTCAGCATCCTGTCCCTGTGCGCTCAGCACGAAGGGGAGCAGCCGCTGCCCGGACTCGTCAAGGAGCAATACCGAGCAATAGCTGTAATTCAAAATTGTTTCCAGCCCTTTGATGATCTCATCGGCCAATAATTGAGGGGATTGCAATTTTTGCAGTTGCAAGGCGGCTTTATTCAAGGCTGTCAATTGATCGATATGTTTATGGATCTCCTGTTCGTCCTGTTTCCGTTCGGTGATGTCGGTGATCGTGCCAACATACCCAACGATCTGATCATCGGGATCCACTTCCGGCACGGCCTGCCCCATCACCCAGGCGATCGATCCGTCCGGGCGGACAAAACGATAATCTGAAAAAGAGGCCTGGCGGAGCTGGGTCGATTCCTGCCAACCCCTGCTTAATCTCTCCCTATCGTCCGGATGAACGGCCTTCAGCCAGCCATCCCCCATGGCTTGATCAGCGGATAACCCAGAGATCTGGCACCACATGGGATTTACATACGTGGTAGCGCCACCTGGATCGGTACGAAAGATCCCAACCGGGGAAATCCTGGCGAGGGTCTGATAGTGCTGTTCGCTCTCCTGTAATTCTGCATTGGTCTGCACCAACCTGGCCGTACGCGCAGCGACCTGCCGGTTAAGCAGAAGTACCATTACCACCGCAGTCAGGAAAAGAACCAGAATGATGGCAATGACCCAGAAAAGATAGGATGGCACATGGTAAGCGGGCGGTTGTGCGCCCCATTGTCGCAGGACCTTGTAATAAGTGGAATTGGGTTGTTGGAGCCACTGGGCCATATGACGGTCGATGGCATCCAAAAGATCGTGATTGCGTCCCTGGGCAGTGGCGTAATACAGGGTGGTCGGGTCGAAAACGATGGTCGTTTTTACCAATCCATATTGCTGGTAGAAATAGTCTCCGAAAAAAATATTGGCAATAGCGGCATCCACCGTCCCCTTTTTTGCAAGATCGAAAACCTGATCGTTGGAGTCGGCGGGAACCAGGGTAGTCTTAAACCCGTAACCCTGCATCATTTGCGCGAAGTCGGTCTGTTGGATGGAACCGTTGAGAACAGAGACCCGCCTGCCATCCAACTGGGAGATATTGTTGATCGATTGACGTGGATTTGCATAAACAACCGACCAGCTTTCAAGCACCGGGGTTTTGGGGAAATCGTAGATGGCATCGCGTTCTACTGAATAAGCGACATCCGGCATCAGATCGATCTGTCCATCGCTGAGGTCCTGCAGGCAGGCTGTCCATTCACAGGGGACATAGACCATGATCCAACCTTCCTGCGCGGCGATGTCATTCAGAAGGTCAATAAAAATGCCCGAAGCCTTGCCGTTCTGATCCATGAAGATCTTGGGCTCGTTCTGATAGACGCCGACACGGACGGTGCGGGACTGGTGGTTAACTGCGCCGGATGAAAAAGCAACCATCAAGAACATGGCAGCGCACAGGATGCCAGCCAAGGCCCGGTAATTTGCTGTGACAGGATGGCTGCATTTATGGTTCATTCCATCTCCCAGGAGACCGGCAAGTAAACCATGAGGGTATTGCTTCCACCCGTAATGGAGCGGTTGGTGAATATTATGACACAGGTTTTGTAAAAAATCAGTATAGCATCCTGTTAAAGAACTTACAATGTCCAAACATCCAAGCGGTGGTTCCTTGAGAGAACGCAATGATCCCTTAGAGCAGGGGACCTTTTTCGGACTTTTCGCTGCCGGTCAGGGAAGATCGACCCAGGCCGCGATCCCGCCGACCGCTGCTCCGGCAAGGAGGCTGATGAGGCTGCAGGCAGCCATGACAGGGCCCGGGATGAGCAACGAGGAGTAGACGAATGGCAGGGATAAAAAAACGAGCTCGCCCAGCAGCCATGCCCCCGCTCCGACCAGCGGCCTGAGAAGGCGCCTGTTGAGCATTGGGACCAGGATGCCGGTGACCCAGCCGATCAAAAACATGCCCAAGACCGGCAATGCGCTGCCACTATCCGCATAATAGCTGTTGTAGTCTGACCGCAGGATGGCTCGAACCACAAGCCGCGCAAGCAACCCAAAACAAAGCCCCCCTACGAAACCGAGAAGCAATCCAAAGAGTATCCTACCAGTCGTTGCCTTCATAGATGTCCCTCCCTTCTCGATCGTGGAACCACGATGCGGACTCTGCCTGCCTTGGAAGTTGTGCTCGGGGCGAGGAGCCCCATTAAACTTTTAGAAAACCTGTCCATTGCACGACGCCTGAAAAAGATGCGTTCCCTTGGATAACGTCCACAGTTATTATATGATTTTCGTTCGAAAATTACAACCAGGTCATTTTTTCAAAATACAGCGTTCATGGTACAGTCACCCATGCAAAAGTGCATGCCAAAGAACAAGGTTGGAGGGTTGTGGAAAGAGGAATGTTCCAGAAAGAATCAAAAAGCCCGGGCGGAATGCCAGGGCTTTTTATGTTTGGATCTATTGAGCCGTTAAAGAAGGCGCCTGCTTGCCACGGAACCAGTTGCGCCATTCCTTGTTCTCCCAGACGACCAGGATAGGGGAGGCATTGAAGATCGAGGAATAGGTACCGCTGAAGACACCGATGAGCAGGATGACGACAAAGTGATGGATGGTTGCCCCACCGAAGAGGGCCAACGCCAGCAGCGTGATCATGACGGTCAACTGCGTGTTGATCGACCGGTCCAGGGTCTGGACGATCGAGTGGTTGACGACCGTCTCGAAGTTGACCCGGCGGTAGATGTTGGAGTTTTCCCGAATGCGGTCGAAGACCACGATATCGTCATGCACGGAAAAGCCAATCACGGTCAGAAGGGCCGTCAGGAAGAGCGAATCGATCTGCCAGCCGAGGATATGCCCCAGGATGGCTCCCATGCCCAGGACGACCAGGCTGTCATGGATGGTGGCGATGATGGCGGCCACACCGAAGCGGAAGGGGTGGTTGACCTTGCGGAAAGCCCACCAGATGTAGATCAAGATAGCCACGGAGGCCATGACGACCGCGAGGGCGGCGGCCTGCGCGACCTGAGCGCCCACCGAGGCAGTGACCTGGTTGAAGTTCTGGATGACCACATCCTGGCCGCCGCCATACTGGCTTTTCAGGGCTGCCACGATCTTCGCCTTGGTGGCATCATCCATTTCGCGGGAGCGGATGGAAAGCGAGTCGGTGCCGAGCGGCTGGATCTCCGGGTTGGATATGTCCATGGCAGAGGTGGAATATTCATTATAGATATTACTTACCTGCGCAAAAGTCGGAGGAGTGCCAGACTTGAATTGCACTTCCAACAGGCTGCCGCCGGTGAAATCGATGCCGAGTGGCAAACCCCAAAAGATCAACGCCAGTACGCCCGGGACGATGACGAGCAGGGAGATGGCAAAGTACCAGTAGCGATATTTGATGAGATTCATCGCGAACCCTCCGTGATACCGAACCAGCGGGGATGTTCGGTGAATTTTATGCTATCCAACACCACGTGCAGGAAAGTGCGGGTGACAATGATGGAGGTGAACAGGCTGACGAGGACACCCAGGGCGAGTGTTATCGAGAAGCCCTTGACCATGCTGGCTCCAAAGGTGTTGCCGAAGATGAACAGGATGAAGCAGGTAATGAGGGTGGATATGTTGGCATCCCGAATGGACGACCAGGCACGCGACCAGCCCAGGTCGATGGCCTGGCGCAAGGTGCGGCCGGCGCGCAACTCCTCCTTCAAGCGCTCAAAGATGAGGATGTTGGCATCCACCGCCATGCCGATACCCAGGATGAAACCGGCGATGCCGGGCAGGGTCAACACGACCGGAATGACCTTGAACAACATCAGGCTCAGGCAGGCATAAACGATCAGCGCCAGGTCGGCGATGAAGCCGGGGAGGCGGTAATAGAGCAGCATGAAAAGGACAACGGCCAACAGGCCGATGATGCCGGCGATCAGGCTGCGACGGATCGAGTTCGGCGCCCAGGGTGGCGCCAACGGTCTGGCTTTCCACGACCTTGACCGGGATGGGCAGGGAGCCGTAGCGGAGCTGGATGGCGAGGGCATTGGCGCTATCATTGGTGAAGTTGCCTTCGATGTAACCGGAGCCCTTGTCAATCTTGGCGTTAATGGTCGGGGCGGAGATGATCTTCTTGTCCAGGACGATGGCCAGGATCTGACCAATGTGGCTGCCGGTGTAATCGGCGAAGGAGGTGGTGGCATCCGATTTCAATGTGAAGGCAATCACATAGCCAGTGGCACCGACCTGTGAGCCGGTTTCGACACTGACGGTATTAAGCGAGGTACCCGCCATGACCGTATGGTAGATGATGGGGGCAGGCGGGGCTGCGGTGGCAGTGGCGGAGGGGGTTGCAGCGGGAGTGGCAGCGGCAGTGGGGGTGGCGGTATCGGTGGGAACGGGGGTGGGGGAGGCGGAAGGCGTATTGGTGGGAACGATGGTAACGATGCCATTCGGCCCGGCAGCGGCCGAGCGGTAATCCGTCTGGATGACCGTCCCTTCGGCGAGCTGCGTGCTGCCCAAATCCACGAACTCGAGCACGCCGGTTTCCTGCAGGGCAGCCACAACCTGGTCGGAGTTTTGGAGGCCGGGGAACTGCGCCACGATGCGATTGGGCGGGGCACTCTGCATGACCACCTCGCTCACGCCGAGGGCATTGGCACGATTCTCCAGGATCTGCTGGGTGGTGGACAGGTCGTTGGAGCTGACCGTGGCAGTAGCCGGCAAATTGGCTTCGAGGAGCACCTGGAGCCCGCCGCGCAGGTCAAGACCAAGGCGAATGCCCACGTTGCTATTGATGAGTGTACTGCCATTAAATGGGTTCGAGATGATAATCTGGTTGCTGAGATCCACCCAGGCGGCAAAAACCACCAGCAGGAGGATGATCACGAGGGTAAGATAAGGACGTCGGGTCATATGCGAATTCTCCGCTCATAAAAATGCCAGCCTTGGGCTGGCGGCGGGTGACATTATACTCTGATTGAAGTGGAAAAGGAAGCCGGGGATAGTCTTTTTTCGCCCAATCCAGCAAAGGGACGGAGAATCAATTTCGGGCAGGTGAGGGGTTTGACAGTGGCACCGTAATATCCTCACGGGCATAAATAATGTGCTAACAATATAGTAATATCAATCATTTTACGGTATTATTTGTATAGGCTAAAAGCTATAACACAACTTGAATAATTTGGGTGACATAATAAGAGGAGGATTATGATTAACATTCCAACAGTTCTTATTTTAGGCGCAGGATCAAGTACGCATTGCGAATACCCTCTCGGAATGCAGTTAATATCTAACCTTTGCACACGTGGTAGGTTGTCAAAAATTGATGTCTTTCCCGATGACTGGCAAAAGATCGATGCAGAAATGTTTTTAACTCGACTAAGCCGTTCAGCTTATTATTCTATCGATGCTTTTTTAGAAACTGATCGTGAACATTCATCTCTTGGAAAATACCTAATTGCGCAAGAATTAAAAAAACACGAAGATATCGATAATCTTTTCCCACCACACAATTCTGGATGGTACCAATATCTGTTTAATTCCCTATTAGTAGATGGAAAACCAAATTTCTCTTCTAATAAGCTAAACATCATCACCTTTAATTACGATCGCTCTCTTGAAGCTTATTTATATACTGCGCTTCAAAATCGTTTCCAAATTTCTGCCGGAGAAGCAGAGGATATTTTAAAAGGTTTGCCGATCATACATGTTCACGGAATTCTTGGCGAATTTCCACTTGTTCCATATCGTTCTCAGTGTGATATTACTGAATTAATATCAATATCTCAAGAGATACGAATCATTTACGAGATTCCCGAGCATGATGGCGATTTCTGTAATGATATGTTTCGGAAGGCTCATGATATGCTACTTGCTGCCCAACGCATCTTTTTTTTAGGTTTTGGATTTCACCAGGATAATATAAGACGATTCCGTTTTTTTACAGAAGATAGTATTAAGGATAAAATGCTAAGGGCCACGTTTTACGGTTGGGGCGATATACAAAGAGAAAACTTCTACAATAATTTATCTATATTCGGTTTCAACAAAATGACAATCCCTCGTATTCCCAATTATGATTGTAATAATTTCTTCAATAATTATATCAATCTTGAATAGTGTAATATTATCACCGACTGTATTGAGTTTATTTTTCCCACTTTCTGGTTATCTCTAACCTTCCGTGGTCAAAAACTGTACGTCCAAGATATCAACGCTTAGCTAAAAAAAAATCAGGCTATAATTATTCCAGGGGATAATTTATCCATGGCCAGATAAAAACCTAACTATTTAGGATTTTAGAGGGTCGTCCATAAGCTGTTACGAAGTGCCACGAAGCGGCATACGATCCGCATATACGCTGGTTGGGCGAAAGGCTCGCAAGAATTGGCCAAAAATTATTATTGAGAAGGAGACATTATGAGACCAAAATTTCAATCGAAGCAGGAAGTGATAATTAATGCCCCTTTGGAGAAAGTATGGGAATTTAATATGGACCTGTCAAAAATTGCAGAATATCATCCGCGTGTAAATAAAGTTGACTTTATTTCGGGCAAGCAGTTTCGAGAAACTGGCGTATCTTATCAATGCCATTTCAAAGATGGGAAGAATACCTGTATTGAAAAAGATATTGAAATTGTTCCAATGCAAAAACTCGTCACCGTTTTTTCACAAGATACAATGGGGATCACGAAATTACTGCCTGACTATATAGTAGAGTCAAATGTTTCAAAAGTAGGGGATAATGCCACCAAAATAGAAATGTCACACTACTATTCAAGTTCAAAATTAACAGTGTGGTTGATAAATATCTTCATAAAAAGAAAAATCGCAAGCGAAACACAAGATACCTTGAATGCCATGAAAAAAAATATCGAATCTAATACCGGGCATTGACGATGCATGCAAGCCCTTCGCCTGACAAAGCGTCCCGGAAATGCACCGGGATAATGCACTCGACGCTGGGGATTGCCCAGCGCTCACGCGCTTGGGCTGGCGATGTTCGCTTGAGGCTCACTCGTCCGATCTGCGGCATCTCAAGCAGTTTTCTATGCCTCAGCCTTTTTCCGCTCGGACGGGAGAACCCCGCCCGCCCCAGCGCCAGGTTCCTGTGAAGAATGCACCGGACTTACGCAAGCCGTTAGGCGGCAATAGAAAGTTCCAACCAAATCAGGTCCAATGCCTCCCTTAAGTACTCATTTCCGTTTCGCCACACTTGTCATGCCTTCCCTGGGCAGCGTGTCCCAGGTTGGCTCTTTCCTTCTTGGCACAACTGCTCCTGACGCCTTCGAGCCAGATAGTGAAGATAGCTTCTCCCAACACCATTTCAAAGGTGGGGACGGGCGAATCTCATTACAGGAATTTCTCAAGGAAACCAACTTCATCCATCAACCATACGATAATCCCGCCTGGTCCTTCATTTGCGGATACTATTCCCACCTCTGGCTGGATATCTTTTACCGAGACAATGCAGATAGCCTGTCCTTCAAAAAACCTATTGGCATGCCAGACACGGATTTGAGGGACCTTATCCGAAGAGAAACGGAGATTCTCAACGCGCCCTTTGTGTTAGATTTTGGCAACCTGCCCCTTCCGCAGTCCGAAGATCTATTGCTGCCAACCGGACTCGAATTCGTGGAACTCGAACGGTGTATTTATCTGTTCAGCGAGGTATTGAAACAATCCCAGGCATGGTCACAACTTGCCTCAACGTCCAAGACAATTGATGAAGCAGAATATGCAACATTTCTTCGAGATGCGGCAAAATTATTCACGAATGAAATCCAAACTGCCGCCTAACTCAGCGTACACCCGACTGATAAGACTTTGCACGTTTTCTGGCAGTTTTCCGGGCCCAAGCCAGTTCCGTCAAAGCAACGTACGTTGGATAATTTCTCTGATAAAAGCTTGAAGAAAAAACCCAAAATCAGGGGGACATTGCATTTTGGTGTTCTAAGCATATTGGATCAGGATTGGAATCAATGACATGGGGGTTGCGACACTGCCATTGTTATTTCCAATTGATGTGATGACCGAGCAAAGAATTGCAAATAGGATTGTCACCACAAATATAATTCCTAAGATGATGAACACCTTTTTATTAGCAGCCTTCGATTTTGCAGCAGATATGGCCTTCTCTTCTGGAGCAAGCAGGGTGGCAGGAATGATAGGGGTAGCCTGTTTCTGATTCACTTCTTGCATGGTCTTTAACACTGGAATTGCGGGTGTAGCAGGAATGGGAATATGGACGGCGTTCAAAGCTGGCAGTGCACGATAATTACCACCAACGAGATTACCCGACCGATCCACTTGCCCGCCGTCCACAAGAGGTTCTTTGTTGACCTGGGAGGTATCGATAAAATTTGGCTGTGCAGCCACTCTTTGATATTCTTCAGATTCTTCCAGCGCCTTACGCACATCATCACCGCGCCCTGTGCCCAAGGTCCACTTCACCGCCAAGCAATATACGTTTTCCCAATCGGGAGTACCATTAGTATCCCCTTCGAGCAATTGGGATCCAGCCAACATTTTTGGATCGACCACCTTCCAAAACACCTTCCAACACTCCTCCCCATAACCACCACTACTAATCTTTCCGATGTCAAAGCGCACTCCAATGCAATCGGACTGTTGAACCGCGAGAGGTGTTTTATCTTTGTCCAAATGATCCATCAAACCCGGTGTTGCAGCCTCTTGCTTGATTTTGATTACAGAGTCGGAAATTTCTGTAGACGGTTTTCGAGAGGCGACAACACCAGCGTCGCACCGCGTATCATCAGAAGCAAAGGGACCAAAAAGAAGCCCCAATCCTGAACTAAAGCCAACAATTACACGTTCCCCACTGTTAGTTAGATCGCGAGACCGACCACGATGTTTATCCAAGTACTTTCCATTAAGCATGTAGTACAGGAAATTTCCGGTTATCCGCTCGATGGCACTCGGAACTTCGTATTCATTCGGAAGCATTGAAATCTGTTGATCGTAACTACGCCGATTTGAATCTTTAACAATTCCTACTGGCATCAAATACCATCGAAAATCACAAGTATGTCCACAAAAATCGTCACCTAAGTAATCTTCCCATCCCCCAGTTCGCGACCTCTCAGTACTATACACCGATGAATATCCAAGAGTGGAATCTTGACGATAAAATCTAGGAGTGTCTTTAGGAAATATATAATTCCACCTATTAATATTGAGAAGTTTACCATTCATATCTTTAATTCCCAGGAAAAGGAAATGAGGCTGGTTAATCCCAGGCGACCTAAGTACAACCTCATTCCAAGGAATTTTATTCACTTCATTTTGATTTTCTTCTATGAAATAATGAAAATATTTCATCCATTCTTTCGGTCCGAAAACATTTTTCTCTCCAAATATTTCCTTAGCTCTTTGCAAAGTAGTCGTCATGCCAATTCCAGAAATAAATTCCGGAGTGTTCATTAATTCTTCGCTTTGCTTGGGATTATTGCATCCAAGGCAATTTGATCGTTTACTAGGATTGATCCCCCCACATCGAGGACATTTCCAATCTTCCTTTTCCATATCTTCCTCCTTTTAACCATCTTGCTATTTACCTGGCGTAAAAATCCCCCAGACTTCTTCCAGTGACAGAATTACCTGATTCAAGACGAACTTTACGGGATCAGCCACGAGCAGCTGGACCAAAGAGTCCCATGCCTGCCTCCTTATGGATTAAAAACCTATTCAGATAATTCCGCGCAATGGTTTTGGGCGGCCTGTACGATGACCTGGCTCCACCAATTGCGATCTAACGAGTGTCCTTAAAGAATTCTCCAAGCCCTTGCGCCGCTGTCCATCTGATATCAGGATCGCGATCAGCGAGGCATGTAACTAATGTCTCAATAGCCTTGGAACCACCAATGCTGACAAGCGCATTAACATAATCGACACGGTGGGGTTCGTTCTTTTTAGAGATCATGGCGATCAATGGCTCCGCTGCCCGGGGGTCTTTTAGTTCTCCAAGGGCCTTGCCGGCACAAGATCGGACATTTTCATTGGGGCTGGAAAGCGCGGCAAGGACAGGTTCCACCGCTGCCGGGCCGGCTTCTCCAAGTCCGGTGGCTATCGATATCAGTGAATTCCGTTCTTTATCCTTTATCGCTACATATCCACTCGCCTCGATCAATGCTCGAACTGCTTCAGGGCTTCCTATCCGGCCCAGGGCCCTTGCTGCACGATGAAATAACCCGCCTGCCGGATCAGTTCTCAGCAGAGCAATAAGCGGGGACACCGCATTAATAACCTTCGCATTGCCAAGAGCCTCGACGGCATATTCGCCTACCGTTTCATCCTTATGATGGAAAAGTAAGATCAGGGCTGCTCTCCCGGGCTCTCCCAGTTCGCAGAGCGCTTTAGCCGCCCGGCTACGCAGGTCATATTTCTTAGAATCCTCGGTCAGGATTTTCACCAGGCGATCCACGTTACCGATGGCTTCTCCGGGGATCGGATCCGCCTCTTTCTTAAGTGAGGCCGGTTTTTAACAGCAGCCACCTCCGGGTGCCTTTTCCAATTGAGGACGTTGGTAGCCACATTATTCCCGAATTTAAACTTCTTATCCGCCGCGATGAGTTCGAGATATTTTATAGCATTTGCATCGCCGATTTGACCAAGAGCCTGGATCCCTCTTGTATCCGTCCGGCCCGAGTAAATGGCTTGATATAAAGGCAGAACTGCGCTCGGATCGCCTATATTACCCAAAGCATCTGTTGCGCCAAACCGCACACGTATAGAAGGGTCATTATTCAACATCTTGAGCAATTTTTTAATCACCGCGGAGCGATCCGGCACCCCTTGCGGCTGCGACTCCCCTTTCCCCGGCTTGTTCTTTCCTGACGATGATCCGAATAATCGATCAAACAGAGACATTTCTATGCTCCTTTCCTGAACGGTGTTGCCCTTCGCTATGTTTCATTGTTCATTATAGACTGAATTCCACGTCAAAATATAATTACCTTCATTTGTGTCCAACTGGCTAAGATTTTTGGGGAAATATTCTATATTGTATCATTTCCGTCACCTCCTAGCCTTGAATTTTACGAATAATAATTAATCCATGTTCATTCCAAGGCATCTCCTTAGGCTGGACAATTGGTAGATTTTTTACTACTCGCTGATTTGTAATGAAGAAATACTGATGGTGAAAATTATTCATATCACCTTATTCTACAATCTTGCATTATCCTCCGGACCAGCTCGTCAATGGCCTTCTTTGTTGTTCAGATGGAAAATGTTTCTATTAATGGATTACGATATATTTTTTTCCGATACTCATATAACCCCGCTTATTGTTTACCAAACACACGATTTGGGTGCAACCATCTCTTGGTAATCTCAAACGCGTTATGATTGTTATCCGCACGGGCAAGATAACAACGATTAGTAAGAACAAATCAAGCTATAATTAATTGAGGAGATCATTAATCCATGGCCGCATAAAACCCTAACGATTTAGGATTTTATCCCCTGCCGGGGGCTTTCCTCTACCGGGTACACGATACGGACTACCTATAATCCATTATGCGATCTGTATATTCGCGAAATGAAGGCTACAAGCCAAAGGAAAAGAAAATGCAAAGTCAACACTACAGGGGTCTGATCGCCGAGTGGTACGACGAATGGCTAAAGGAGCGGACGGACGATATAGACTACTATTCGGAAATCTTCAAAGGTTTTGACGGACGTGTTCTTGAACTTGCCTGCGGCACAGGAAGATTGCTCATACCAATAGCCAAATCCGGCGTTACCATTGACGGGTTGGATGCTTCGGAAGATATGCTGGGTGTTCTACGAGGCAAGGCTGAAAACCTTGGCCTGAATGGGATCGAATTGTACAACCAGTTGATGGAAAATTTCAATCCTGCCACTCAATACGAAGCCATTTTTGTTGCAAGCGGCTCATTCCAGTTGCTGACTGACGCTGAGGACGCCTTACACTCTCTAGAGTGTATCCACCGTGGCCTATCGGACAAAGGGTTCTTTATCCTGGATATTTTTGTTCCCTGGGGTGAAATCATTGCGCAGAAATGTGATTCCTATCAAGTCACAAGGGATGTAAGCCGCCCAGATGGCAAGCGCAGCATTGTGCTCGAACGATATAAGATCAGCATTCCAAAACAAATCAAGTATGGCACCTACCGATATGAGTTCTACGACCAAAAGAATCTCACGCAGTGCATTGTTGATGATCTATCCATCCGTTGGTATTGGAAGGATGAGTTTGTGAGTCTTCTGGAAAGTGCTCATTTTTCAAAAATAGAAGTCCTAACGCACTCTTCGTTGTACGATGAGGGACACAGCTTTGTATTCAAGGCATCCAAGTAGCCGGTCAATATATCGTTTTAATTGAATGGGATTAGAACTTAGAACGGCCAGGGTAATGACTAATCTCCAATTCACTCATTTTTCCACACTTTCTAGTTATCTCCAATCTTCCACCAACAGGTGACAAGAGATGATCCAACAATTATCGAAAAATCAGAATTGGGCGAAAATCGCCCCCATACTTGGGGCAGTCACCACGATATGGTTATTCCTGTCCTTCAGACCGACCGAGGTGCTGTTCTGGGCATATATCAATATTCCTCTCTATTTTTTCCACCAGACCGAGGAACATTTGTGGCCAGGCGGTTTCAAAAATTATGTTAATCATGTGATCAATCATCTCCCGGAAGGGAAAGAAACCCTGACCGACAGGAAGGTTTTCTGGATAAATATCCTTCTGGTATGGGTGGCCTTTACCGTTTTTGGAGTCCTATCACAAGTCAATATTGGATTTGGCCTGTTCATAATTGTTTTCAGTATCATCAATTGCCTGACGCACATTTTTCAAGGTATCAGGCGCAGAGAGTGGAATCCCGGGTTGGTCATGGCGAGCCTGCAATTTCTCATCTCAATCTATGCGGCCACCTTTGTAACAGTAAACGGATTATCCAATCCAATTATCTGGTGGACAGCCACGGTTGTTTTTTCAGCGCTTGTGCATGTTGGGGTGTTTAGAGTTGTATTAAACGAATGAAGGCCGTTCCGCGCCGGCTGAACTGTGTTACCATTGCGCGCGAGGACAGCCTTCCACCAACAATACACTGGAAAGTGCCCGGTTCAGGTGCGTGATGAGTTTCTCCGAATCCACTCCACGAAGATGCATTGAGTTGCGCCGGCCAGCATAGGAGAAGAAGCGGATGAAAACGAGGAATTCCATTTTGACCGGAGAGGAACGAGATATCCTCATCCTGGTTTCGCAACATCCGGGGGGGAAACACCTCAGCAACAGTGAAATCGGCCAACGTCTCGGCATTCCCGTCACCAGAGTAAAGACGCTAATGCACCAGGCATGCGTCAAGCTGAAAGCGGAAAACAGGAATGAAGCCGTCTTTTCCGCAATGAGACAGGGAGAGATACGCCTTAACGAGCTCTTTTCGCTGGACGAACTGGCCGAGATCCTCAGCTCGGTGGGCCCTAAAACGTTGAGAAAGATCGCGCAACTGGTGCGCCCGGAACTGGAACACGGGCAGATATCGGGGAAGGTCGAAGCAGTCCAGAATACGGACAGGGGGAAAAAAGGCATATTAACGAACCGGGAGCGAGATGTTCTCATTCTTGCCAGCCGCGGAATTTCCAACGCGGAAATAGCCGATACTCTTACCATGTCGACTAGCGCAGTCAGGACGTTCCTATACCGGGCATTTGCAAAGCTGGGTGTGCAGAGGAAAGCCGACGCGGTCCAACTGGCGTTGAAGAAAAAAGAAATAAATGTAGGCGATATTTCCTCCCTGGCCGAACTGGTGGGTTTCCTGGCACCCCTGGGAGCCGAGTCCATCGAGAAGATGGCCGACCTGTTGGATGAGAAGCCCGGGAAAGAGCCTCCGAACGGCAGAGCATAGCCCCAAACAGTAATACCACTTCCAGTCTTCGTTCCATTCAAGCCCGCGATCAAACCCCCAAGAAAAAGTAGACGAAAGTTGAAGTAAAAGTAGATAAAAGTTGAAGTTATCTGCTTGAATTTGGCTTACGCGCAATGTATAGTGAAAATGGGGATAAATGGTGCACACATATTTGAAAAAGCAGGCAAGAACGTACTGCTGGTGAGGAGGCAGAAAATGGCCGTGATGAATGATGCGATGATGCCACAACTGAGGGCCTTGAAGAAGACAGACATCAGCCCTTTTATCCGCATAAGCGGACTGATGGTGCCCCGTCTTCTCAATGGTTTCCTGCCGTGTCTCGACAAGAAACAAAAAAGCGCTTTCGACAAAGTCATGCCGGCGGGCGGAGAGAAAAGGATCTATCTCCAAATGGTGGGCACTCCCACACCACCCATCGTGATCGGGATGGCCCAGCCTTTGAAAATGAGCACCCTGCCTGAGAACGAGGTCAAGCAGCAACAGATCAGGGGGATAAGGGTGAAAATCGATGACATCCAGATATTGGCCAAGGGCCAGACATTGGGCAATATGTTGAGATTTGGATGGCGGCTAAAAGGACAGATATTCACGATCCTGGGCATCATGGGGATGTTCCTGCCCCTGCTCGGATTGGGACCGGCCGAACTACGCGACTTGCGCAACAAAGCGCTCTCCCATTTCAAGCCGATGCTCGATCTCATGCCTCGACCCTCAAAGTAAATGACACGGAAATCGAACGGAACCCGGCAAATCCCCGGTCAATGAATGAATTCAGGATGCAGAGGCGCGCCCCGGCAGTTAGAAGAAAAAGAGGAAAAAAAGCAAACCAATGAGAACAGGATATATCCGAAAGGAGGATGAATTGTAGATTGGGAAGTTGTGGACGGAAACGACTGTACGTTAAAGTGTACCAACATTTTCGAAAAGGAGGACTAAATGGCAAAGTATGATGTGATCGTTGTAGGCGCCGGGCCTGGCGGTACGGTCGCCGCCAAGACTGCCGCTGATAAAAAGCTTAATGTCCTGCTGCTTGAGCGTGCAAGAACACCGGGCGAAAAGAACATGTCCGGGGCCTACCTGTTCAGGGACCTCAACACAGAGCTCTGGCCCGGCTTCCTGGAGCAGGACTTTCACAAAGGGCACGTCCGCCTAGGGGGGATCAGTTTCATCTGGTCATATGATAACGACCAGAAGCGCTATGGCATCGTCGCGCAACCGGGTGGATATGCCATCCGGGACATGATGACGGTGTTCCGCCCTGAGACCGACAAGTGGTTTGCCGAGCAGGCAGTCAAGGCTGGAGCCGAGCTCAAGTGCGCATTAGCCACAGACGTCATCTGGGAAAACAAGCCGGGAGAGAATGCACGCGTGGTGGGTGTGGTCACCGATAAGGGTAATTTCGAAGCCCCCATCGTAATCGACGCGTCCGGATTGCATTCGACGCTGGCCCGCAAGACCGGCCTCACGCACTGGGGCACGAACAAGGTCATGCTCGCCCTCAAATACATCTACAAGCTGGATGGGGAACTGATCCGGAAGAGGTTGGCGACGTATGTCGATACGGATGGGGTCGAGACGGACTGGGGAGCCATGCCGACAATGGCCGGCTCGGAGCCAGAGTTCTGGGGTTCCCATTGCGTGGGCGAACCCGGTCGAGGCCTGATCAACGTCATCATCTACGGGTGCCTGGAAGAGATGGTGAGGAATAAGACCAATATCCACCAGCGCATGCAGTGGTACATCAAGCAACCCCCGGTCAGCCAACTGCTGGATGGCGCCGAGTTCATATACTGCAACTTCCACTGCCTGACCTCGGGCGACTTGGTCGGGTACCCGCCAAAAGCATATGTGCCGGGGCTGGTGCTGGTAGGAGATGCAGGTGGATTCTCGCAGGTGGTGGACAACTTTGGCGCGAACGTTGCGGAAACGATGGGGAAGATCGCCGGCGAACTGGCGGCCGAGATGAAAGCGAAAAAGGATTATTCGGAGGCCATGTTTGCCAAATACGATGATCTGTGGCGAGAGACCTTTATCGGCGAGGACAACGTTCCCGAGATGAACAACTTGATGAGAGGCGGCAATTTCCAGAAGCTCGTCGGTGTTGTGGATGATGCCATGTCGACCTTCTTCATCAAGAGAATGCAAAACACCGCCTACCCGTCCATCATCTTCAGTATCGTGCCCAAGATGCTCCCGGCTCTTCCCGCTCTCGTCGAAGCGCCCTACGCGTTGAAGAACACCATGGCCGCGGCCGTAAAGAAAGCCGGTGGCCTGATGGCGTTGTTCAACCCACCTTCAGAGAATAAATGACAGGGCAGACAAAGAAAAGATGAGAGGAGTCTAATATGGCAAAATATGTGCGGAGCGACACCAGTATTCTGTATGGACCGCAGATCGTCGGAGCGAAGGTGCGTGAGCTTCTCAAAGGCAAATACGAAATCATCCCCAAGACAAAAGAACACATCAAGGTGGATCCGAACAAGTGCATTGGGATGACCTGCCAGGTTTGCTATGACCTCTGCCCGACCGGGTCCTTCGAAATGGAAGGCGGCAAAGCGGTGTGGAAGTACGGCATGCAAACGTGTGGAGAGTGCGGCACGTGCCGTTACATATGTCCTGCGGAAGCGATTGACTGGTCATACCCGGAGGCGGGAACAGGCATCGTATTGAAGTACAGTTAACTTTTCTGAGAGTGACCCAGGTCCAGGTGACAGGATTTAATCAGACGGTTAAGCCTGTCACCTGAGGCAAGGGGGGAGAGGTGATAACAGACTTCCCCCTTGCCTGTGGGCCTGAGAGGCGGGTAAACCGGTCTCCGGCCAGGGTGGTCAAATCCCGGTTGAACCTCATTAATATTGTCATTTAGTAGAAGATCAGACCTGGCTAGAAATCCCCGATAAAGCCTTTGCCGGCGATGGTCCGGCAGCCATCCTTAGTGGTACTTCCTTACCACGAATTCCAGGACCCGTTCCAGCACCTGCTGCGCGGATAGATCATCGGTATCCAGAACCAGATCGGCATGGAGGCGGGCATGGCGGAGGCGGTGTTGCTGCTCCTGCCATTCCGCTTCGGTCCAGTTCAAGTGACGGCGCAGGCTGGTGGTCAAGTGGGTCGCATCCAGGAAGATGAGAATATCCGGATTGGTCAGGCGTTTCCACATATCCTTGACGTAGGAATGTTCCTGGGCGATGTGGCGGGTGCGATAGCCAAGGCGAGCCAGACCGGCAACCAAGGTGGATTTCCCCGCGCCGCAGGGTCCGACCACCCCGATGAGGGGGTGGGTCGAACTGGCAGGTTTATCATCCGGAGCATTCGTTGTCATGCAGATCTAGGGAGCGGAAAAACGGAACCTCTACTTCAGCATATCAATCGGCAGCCTGACCGTCATGCGGCGGACCGCATCGCCGCGACGTTTCAGCACCTTGAGCACCACCACGCTGATATCATCCGCCGGGCGGCCATCATCCAGGGTGACGGCTTCGCCCAGGAGGGCATCCGCAATGGCCTGGGGGGAAGGATCCTGCTCTTCCAGCATGGCCTGCAATGAAGTGCAGACATCCAGGGGACGCCCAACGTGTGCGCCGGCATGCACCAGTCCATCGGTGTAGATGACAATAACCAAACCCGGTTCAACGGGTATTTCGCTGATGCTCGGGCGGGTATTGCGGCTGAAGCCGATGGGGGAACTTTCGGTGCTGATGCAATCCACCTGCTCGCCGTGGGCAATAAAGAAGGGGGCCGGGTTGTTGCGGGTGAGCACCAGCGTACCGGTGTGCAGATCCACCGAGATAATGTTGAGGGTGGCGGAGACCTTGCCGCCTTTATCGGTATAGAGCGAATCGGAGGCGGCGCGGGCGGCGGCCCCATCCCGCACACCTTCGGCCAGCAGGCCGATGACCTTGCGCACCACCAGCATGGAGACAGCCTTGGCACCCCGGCCGGAGGTCTGGCCATCCGCCAGGACCACGGACAGGCCGCCATTGGGCCGTTCGACCACTTCCAGCGTATCACCGCTTTCGGTCACGGCGTACTTGTTGGTTTTTGCAGCCGCGATCTGGACTTCCATGACTTCATTTTACCGCAAATGAATGGGGATGGGACAAAGCCCTTCCAGGTAACAGTTCCATCACTTTTTGGCGGTGAGCACCAGTACCCGGCTGCCCGGAAACTCCAGCAGTTCGTGGCGGACTGCGAAGCCGGCGGACCGGATGTGACTTTCCATGCCGGGGAGGAACGCAGCGAGGGCCCCGGCCTGACCGGTAAGCTCGAACAATCCGGCTGCCAGGCGATCGGGCAAGCCAGTTCCCGTGATCCAGGCGGCTGGCAGGATGACCAATCTTCCGCCCGGGACCAGCACGCGGTGGATCTGCCTGAGGGTCTGCGGCTCGAAGATATATTCCGCCGGGAAGGTGGACACGACGCAATCGAAGGAGGAGTTCTGAAAGGGGATGGCCCGGGCAAGGCCGCGCGACAAACTGGATGAATATCCTTTCCTGCGCAAGCGGCGGATCGCCTGGCGGCACATCGGCAGGCTTTCGTCCAGACCGAAAGCCGGCAGGCCGCGTCCATGCAGGGCCAGTTGGAGGTGGCCGGGGCCAAAGCCGATCTCGAGGATGCGCCCATCCAGATAGGGCAGGACGGAGCGAACCCAAGCCTGCCAGCGCCCGAGCGAGACGAGGGCGGCGACGAGGTCATAGGTCCAGGCGAACTGGTGGTAGAGCAGGCGAAAAAATAAGCGGAGGATGGATTGGATTGGGCGCATAGAATCAATCAACATACTATCATAAAGGGGCTTGTTTTTTGCAGTTTCTTGACCCTGCCAATTACCCAATAAATGAAAAAAATGCGAGAAATTGCGCGATAATGTAATTACACATTTGAGGAGGTCAGGATTATGAAAAAATGCCCTTATTGCTGGCTTTACTTCACCAGATACTTGGGAAGACAACTGGACCCAGTGAGTCATAGTCGTTTTGCAAATGTCCTTCTAAATTAGTAGATATGAACATGCAAAAGAAAATCGCATTAATATTGATTAGCGTTTTTGGAATCATATTTGGTATAGGGTGGCTTTTGGGTCATGCCTATGTTAGCAAATTAATCACAGCCCATGCCCAATCCAAGCTTCCGGATGGAAACGTATTAAAACAGGGGTTAGCAAAGGAGAATTGGACATTTGAGCCTGTTGATCCAGCTAAACTTAACGCTTCCGGGATCACTCAAAATATCCTCTCGAGAGATCAAGCCATTGACATAGCAAATAAGCAGTATCCAGATTTGCAAAATACCAAAGGCTTAATTGGTATCACTGCAAATTTAGGTCGACTCAGCAACCCACTATTGCAATCAAACGCTCAAGCTGGGGAAAAAGTTGATCCAACATTTCTCAATCCACGATTGGTCTGGATTGTGACGTATGGTGGAGTTTATTCGCAGTCCGCTGGAGGACCGAATAGTCCCCAAGCGACAAGTAATGAGTTTGATGTAGTGTTGGATGCAAAAACTGGTGAACAGTTGATGGCCTTTGTCTGGACGCGTTGAGTTAAGAGTTGGATACCTACCAACAAGGCAGATCAAAATAAAAGTCGGAACAGGTGTAATAGTCAAGACTTGGTCTGATACGATAAGGAATCAGACAGATGAGGTGTTGTCACGGCACTTTCGCTCAACTTTATTGTACTCACTGTAAGCGGTCCGTTTCTCATCACAGAAAACAGCCTTTAATGAATCCTCCCCGCAGCTTGCTGCGGGGAAATGCCCTCCCCTCGTTATCATTGGGGTGGGTTTTTACACAACTTTAACATTCCCTTAAAGAGACAACAATCAAACAGGTATATCATAATATCAGAAGAACATCCTTATCTCAGAAAGGTTGATTTAATGTTAACCACATCAATGACAAAAATGGAAAAGGTCTGGAATACCTTCCAGGAACCGCGTTGCCCCGTTTATCTACCAAACAGTTATATGCTGCTGCTTTCCGCCCTGGATCAAGGGTGGAAAATCGTTAAAGTTGAACTGGCGCCCTCCTGGGATCAAAATGGCTTTATCCAGCTTGTCACCCTGAAGCGCCCCTACCACCCACGAACTCAACAACTGATCCTGCCCCATAACGCACTGGTCGATTCCCTGCTGCAGGAGTATGGCACCAAAGAGAATTCCGTTCATTCCAGGGTGCACCAGACGGCATAGCCAAGGTACTCTTACCGGCGGCTGAAATAAAGCGGAATGATCGAGCGTGAAAAAAGATCACTGCTCCGATTTTCTTCTCTTCTTGCAAATATTTTGCCCCGCAAAGCCGAGCGCGGGGCAAAATATTATTGGTGGCTCTGCAAATATCTCAATCAGGCCAGAGGACGGCAAACCGTTTGTGATAAGATAAAGTAATGGCGGAAACAATTTTGGTTGTCGAAGACGAACCCTCGCTCCAGGAGACCCTGGTCTACAACCTGGAAAAGCAGGGCTATACCGTGGAAGCAGCCGGGGATGGCCGGACTGCCATAGCGGCCGCCCGCAGGAAGAAACCGGACCTGATCGTGCTGGATATCATGCTGCCCGAATTGGACGGTTTCGAAGTGTGCAAGATCCTGCGCAAGGAGATGACCGTTCCCATCCTGATGTTGACGGCCCGCGACGATGAGATCGACCGGGTGGTCGGGCTGGAAGTGGGGGCAGATGACTACCTGACCAAGCCGTTTTCCATGCGCGAGCTGATGGCACGCGTCAAAGCCCAATTGAGGCGCACGGGGATGCTGCGAGAAGAAATGGCCAGGCTGAAAACACCCGAAGCGGAAGCCCCCCAGGAAGTGCTTACTTTCAACAACCTCGCAATAAACCTGACCCGCCGGGAAGTCATGCTGGATGACCAGGTGCTGGCGCTCAAGCCCCAGGAATACGACCTGCTGTTGTTCTTTGCCAGCCATAAAGGCCAGATGCTCTCGCGCGAATTCCTGCTGGAACGCGTCTGGGGCTGGGATTACGTCGGGGACAGCCGAACCGTGGATGTGCACGTGCGCTGGTTGCGCCAGAAGATCGAGAAGGATGCAGCCATGCCGGTTCGCATCGTGACGGTACGCGGCGGGGGCTACCGGTTCGAAGGCTAGGCGACGTTCCATTTTAATTATGCAAGAAGCATTAATTGTCCTGACAGTAATATTGGCAATCATTCTGGCCTGGTTGAGCGGACGTTATTTCGTTTTACGCAGGAGCTTGAGGCGCCAGGCAGCCTGGCTGCGTTCCGTTGAAAATGGGGAAAAGGCTGTCGGCGATCTACCGGATGATCTCCCAGGGCTGGAGGATTTCTCGCATGCCGTGAAAACCCTGGCACTCACACTCGGAGAGCGTACTTACGAAGTCGAAGCCGAGCGGGCCAGGCTGGCGGCAGTCCTGGAGCGGATGACGGACGGCGTGCTGATCGCAGATGCAGGCGGGCAGGTCCAGTTCGCCAACCCGGCCATCGAGAGACTCTTCGATATTCAAAAAGCCGTAGGACGCAGAGTGGTGGAGGTGTTGCACCAGCACCAATTGATCGAGGCCTGGCAACGCAGCCGGGAGACCGGCGAAGCCCAGGAGGAATCCGTCGAACTGCCTGCACGAAAGCGCTTCCTGCAACTGGTGGCCCTTCCCGACCGTCAATCCGGGGGCAGCCTGCTGCTGGTCCAGGACCTGACGCGGGTCCGACGGCTGGAAACCGTCCGCCGGGACTTCATCTCCAACATTTCCCACGAACTGCGCACCCCGCTGGCCTCGCTCAAGGCCCTTACGGAAACCTTGCGGGATGGCGCGCTGGAAGATCCCAAAGCCGCGGCGCGTTTCCTCGGCAGAATCGAGGCCGAAGTGGATGCCCTGACCCAGATGACAAGCGAGCTGCTGGAGCTGTCGCGGATCGAATCAGGCCAGGTGCCACTGGAATTCAAGGCAGTACAGGCATCTTCCTTGTTGCAATCGGCAGCCGAGCGTATGCGCGCCCAGGCCGAGCGCGCCGGGTTGGTTCTGCGGGTGGAAAGTGCCCAGGATGTGACCGAGGTCCGGGCGGATCCGCCACGCCTGGAACAGGTGCTGGTCAACCTGATCCACAATGCCATCAAATTCACCCGTCCCGGCGGCGAGGTGGTCCTGAGGGCGCAAACCGAAGCGGGTTTCGTCCGCTTCAGCGTGGAGGATACCGGAACCGGGATCCCGGAGGACGACCTGGAACGCATCTTCGAGCGTTTCTATAAAGCCGACCGGGCCCGCTCGGGCGGTGGGACGGGACTGGGGTTGTCCATTTCGCGCCACCTGGTTGAAGCGCATGGAGGCAGGATCTGGGCGGAGAGCACGGAAGGACAGGGGAGCACGTTCACCTTCACCATCCCGGTCAACCATGAAGATTGATATGCCCTGGCGAGCGCGACAAGTTGAATCGTCCCAACAAGAAACCGTCCCTTTCCAGTTAAACAAACCATAACAATCCCATAACCCAGCCTTTGCGGGCCATTAAAACCGGCATGGTATTCTTTCCTTGCAAGAAAAAACCACCGGTTTTTTTATTTGGAGAACTTATGCTCCCAATCGCTTTATTCTGGATCTTTGTCACGGCCACCCTGGTTGTTTTTGGAGTGGATATTGCGCAGAAACGCCACGGCGGCATCCGGTAATTGATCAAGGAAGAATTGGAAAAACAAATTTCCGTTTCCGACCAAGAAAATCTTCCTTCCCATGACCGTTCGCTGTTTCCAAAACACAACTTTAACCAAACGTTAAACAAGTGTTTTGCCGGTCTTAATATCAGCCTGGTAGCATTGGAATATGAAAGCATCCAGGAAAGGCGAAAAATTATTTTGGAAGATTCTCGTCATTGTCCTGGTCATTGTATTACTGGCAAGTTTTGCGTACGGCATCCTTGCAATTGTCAGATAATTTAGAGGAGAAAAGAAATGCATAGAAAATTGTACGTTTCATTGTTCGTCCTGCTGGCGGCTGCCTTGGTGTTGAGCGCCTGCGGCACTGCAGCCACTCCAACTCCCCAGACCGTGGTGCAGTTGCAGACCCAAGTCGTGCAGGTAGTGGTGACAGCCACACCTGGCCCCGCCACCGAGACACCCCTCCCGGCCGGTTCCATCCAGATCACCGCAGCCGGGGCGACCTTTCCCCAACCCATTTATACCCAGTGGGCATATGCTTACTCGTACGTTGATCCCTCCGTGGTCATCAACTACAATGGCGTCGGCTCCGGCGCCGGCAAGACCGCCATCATCGCCAATACCGTCGATTTTGCGGGTTCCGACTCGGTGTTGAGCGACCAGAACTACACGGATGGCAAGGACCTGCAGATGTACCCCATGGTGGCTGGAGCGGTTGTCATGGCATACAATATTGCCTTCAAGCCTGTCCCGACCCCCGCGGCCGGCGCGACCGCCATTACCCTTCCCAAGCTCATCCTGGGCCGCCAGCTCCTGGTGGACATCTATAACGCCAAGGTCACGATGTGGAATGATCCCGAGATCGTTGCGCTCAACCCCGGCCTGGCGGCTTACCTGCCCGCGGCTGCCATCACCACCGTCCACCGCTCGGATGCGTCCGGTACCAGTGATATCTTCACGCATGCACTGACCTCCTTCAGCGCCGATTGGACAGCCGGCGCCGCCCAATCCGTCCAGTGGCCTGGCAAAGGCCTGGGCGGCAAGGGCAATGCGGGTGTGGCGGGTGCCATCCTCAATACACCCAACTCCATCGGTTATGTTGAAATTGCCTATGCACTTTCCAATAACATGGCCTTTGCCCAGATGGTAAACAAGGCTGGCAAGACGGTAACTGCCAATGGCGCCAGCATCAATGCCGATATGGCTGATTATTCCACTGCTTTTGATAACAATCCTAAGCTGACCGCCTATATCCCGGATGGCGCTGGCGATGGTTCCTGGCCCATTACCGGGTATACCTACATTATCCTCCACACCACATCCATGCCCGACTGCGTCAAGGCCCAGAAGATCATTGATTTCCTAAAGTGGGCCCAGACCGACCCGACCGCACAGGCGGCAGCGGTCAAGCTCGGTTACTCCGTCCTGCCGGATGCGGTCCGTGCGAAAGTCCTCGCCGCACTGGCCCAGGTGACCTGCAACGGTCAGCCCTTGCAGTAATACGCCGATAAAATAAAAACCTGTTTGGTCCCAGGGAGGGCCCTCAGCCTTTCCGAGGGCCCTCCGACCAGACAAAGCGCAGGAGAAGGGATTTCCATCAATGTGACGGGACCTCACCTTGATGGAAATGGCTTCCGCCTGCGGGGAAGGGAACAGCATGCCAGAGAAAAGTCGTGTTCTCTTTGTATGCATCGAGAACTCATGCCGCAGCCAAATGGCTGAGGCATTTGCGCATTTGTATGCGCAGGATCAAATCGAGGCCTACAGCGCGGGTTCCCGGCCATCCGGACAGGTAGACCCGAAAGCGATCGCTGCAATGGCGGAACTGGGTTACGACCTGGGCAGCCATTCCTCCAAGTCGCTAAAATCGATCCCCCAGATCAAATATGACTATGTCATTACGATGGGTTGCGGGGATGAATGTCCTTTCATGCCCGCCGAAATTCACGAAGACTGGGATATGCCCGACCCGAAAATGCTGCCGCTGGAGCAGTTCCGGCAGGTGCGCGACCAGATCGGGGTAAACGTCAAGGAGCTGGCGGCACGAATTGAGGTGAAGGAGCATGCAAAAAGGTAAATCGTCCTCCCGCTCCCGGCTTGGAAGCCTTGCGAGGTTTTTCCAGCATGGCGACCGTCCCTGGCAGGGGGTCCTCATTCTTCTATCTGTCCTCATAATTATCATGATGCTTTCCATCGGGGGAATGTTATGGGTTCAATCCGCGGGCGCCCGGATCAAATTCGGCTGGTCCTTCCTGTCACCTACCACCAATCCCAACTGGGACCCTGTCAACGATAATTTCCAGGCCTGGCCGTTCCTGTTCGGTACCTTGTTGACCTCATTATTCGCCATCCTTTTTGCCCTACCGATCGGTCTGGGGATAGCCATCTTCCTGGCCGAACTCTGCCCGGCCTGGCTGCGTACGCCCCTGACCTGGATGGTGGAACTACTGGCCGCCATCCCCAGCGTGATCTATGGACTATGGGGCATTTTCATCTTTCTCCCCAAAGTAGTTGCGCCTGTCGGAGTTTTCCTGGGGAACACACTTGGGCAGGTACCCATCCTGGGCGATTTGTTTACCAGCCCCATACCGGCCAGCGGGGCCTCACGCCTGGCCGCCAGCCTGATCCTGACCATCATGATCATTCCCACCATTGCAGCCGTCAGCCGGGATGTTTTCCTGGCCATTCCGGCTGCGCAGCGGGAGGCTTCCAAGGCGCTGGGCGCAACCGAATGGGAGACCATCTGGCAGGTGCTGATCCCGTATGGGCGATCCGGCATCCTGGGAGCGGTCATCCTGGGACTCGGTCGGGCTTTGGGAGAGACCATGGCCGTTACCATGGTCATCGGCAACAGCATCCAGGGCGGGATCTCCCTGCTGCAGCCCGGCTACAGCATGGCCAGCATCATTGCCAACGAATTCGCCGAGGCTGTCTCGCCTCTCCATACGGATGCCCTGCTTGAAATTGGTTTGATCCTGTTCATCATTACACTGCTCCTAAATATAATAGCCCGTTTCCTGGTCTGGCAGGTGGCCCGGCAGACACCCCAGGAGGTGCGGGTATGAGTCACTTTGCCGAGTTGATTGAGCGCAATCGAGCCGGTCGTGGCCGTAAACGCAAGGCCGCCAATACGGCCATGCTTACACTGACCGGCCTGCTGACGGCGCTGGCGCTCGTCCCGCTCTTCTGGATCATTGGTTATGTTGTTTACCGGGGTGGAAAAGACATTAACCTGAATTTCTTTATTCATTTACCGGTTCCAATGGGGATGACCGGCGGGGGCGTGTTGTCTGCCATAGAAGGTACGCTGGTGGTAACGTTTCTGGCTGCCCTGTTTGCCATCCCACCCGGGGTCCTGGCCGCTTTCTACGCTGCCAGATATCCGAACACTGCACTGGGAGTGACCCTGCGCTTCAGCACGGATGTCCTGTCCGGGATCCCATCCATTGTCGTCGGGTTGTTCGCTTATGCTGTCATCGTGGTGCCGATGGGACATTATTCCGGACTGGCGGGGGGCGTGGCGCTGGCGGTCATCATGCTGCCGACCATCATTCGTACCACCGAGGAAATGCTTAAACTGGTACCTGCCACCTTGCGGGAGGCCTCACTCGGATTGGGCGCTCCGGAATGGAAGACATCCATGAGCGTGCTCTTCCCGGCCGCCTCCAGCGGCATTCTGACCGGCTTCCTGCTGGCACTGGCGCGCGCGGCGGGCGAGACGGCGCCCCTATTGATGACCACCCTGGGCAACGAACGCTTTGACATCGGACAGATCGTCCGAGGCGGCTTCCAGGGTCACAAATCGGTTTTCGCCATCCTCTGGAGCATTGTCAACCAGCCGGTTGATTCCCTGCCATTGGCCCTGTGGAAATATGCCCAACAGCCCTACCCGGAACGCGTCCAACAGGCCTGGGCCGTGGCACTGGTGCTGATGCTGTTTGTATTGATCGTCAATGTCTCTGCGCGTGTGTGGATTCAAAGCCGCAACCGCCGCATGAAAGGCTAACTGCATGGATATGAAAATGGAAATCTCCGGATCGGTTTTTAAACCCTTTTTCGAGGGAGACAGCCCTGCCAAGGTGGATGTAAAAGACCTGGAGGTATATTACGGTAAATTCCGCGCTCTGGCCGAAATCAATCTTTCGGTGCACGAAAAAAGGATCACCGCCATCATCGGCCCTTCGGGCTGCGGCAAGTCCACATTGCTGCGTTCCTTCAACCGCATGAATGACCTGACACCCACCTGCCGAGTCCATGGTGAGATCAGCCTGGATGGAGGCGATATCTACGCTCCCGGCGTGGATGTGGTGGATATCCGCCGGCGGGTCGGGATGGTCTTCCAACGCCCAAATCCTTTCCCCAAGAGCATCTATGACAATGTGGCCTACGGTCCGCGCTTGTATGGTATTCGCCATAAATCGGACCTGAATGAAATTGTCGAAAAATCCATCCAGCAGGCGGCGTTGTGGGAGGAGGTCAAGGATAAACTGCACCAATCCGGCCTGAGCCTGTCGGGTGGGCAGCAGCAGCGCCTGTGCATTGCCCGGGCCCTGGCGGTGGAACCGGAAGTCATCTTGATGGATGAACCCGCCTCGGCTCTCGACCCAATTTCCACACTTAAAATTGAAGAGCTGATGCAGGGACTAAAGCAAAATTACACAATTGTGATCGTTACGCACAATATGCAACAGGCGGCGCGCGTCTCGGATTACACCGCCATGATGATGATCGATGAACAGCGGGCCGGTCGCATGATCGAATACGACCACACCAACACCATCTTTACCCGTCCGAAGGACAAGCGCACCGAGGATTATGTCACCGGCCGGTTTGGATAGGAATGGAGATTGAAAATGGATATAATGGAAGAAGGATCCAAGCAAGCGAGGCCCCCGATGCGAAAAACGTTTGAGAGTGAAATCCAGCAGTTGAGAGACGAGCTGTTATTGTTGGGCAGCATGGTGGAACAGCAAATCCTGGATTCTGTCGAAGCACTCAAGAAGCGCGATATCGAAGCATCCCGACATATCTATCAGACAGATGCCCTGATCAATGCCAAGCGCTACGCAATCGAAGAGCAAGTGATGATCGTCATTGCCACCCAGCAACCCATGGCGCACGACCTGCGCCTGCTGGCTTCCATCCTGGAAGTGAGCGGAGAACTCGAACGCATGGGCGATTACGCCAAGGGCATCGCCACCGTCAGCATCCGCATGGCAAATCAGCAATTACTTAAACCGTTGATCGACATCCCGCGCATGGCGCAGAAAAGTACTGATATGCTCCACCGGGCCCTGAGCGCCTTCATCAACGAAGATGCAGATACGGCCCGACTGATCCCCGCCGAAGATGACGAAGTGGACGGGCTTTATTTGCAGGTGTATCACGAGTTAATGATGTTCGTCATCCAGGATGCCAAAGTGATCGAGCGTGCGAACTGGTTGTTGTGGGTGGCGCATAACCTGGAACGCGTGGCTGACCGCGTCACCAACATATGCGAGCGGACGGTGTTCATTGTGACCGGCGAGATCAAGGAGATCAGCTCATCGAACGATGTAAGCAAATAAACAAATACAGGGAAAAATTTTTACCCGAATGCAAATCGGTAAACCATAAACCTGTTCCTTTAAGAATATGCGAAAGGAATTGGGAGAGAATAATATTGTAAGCGCAGGAAAATCGTTAACCACATTTTTGATAATAGTGATAATTTAAATTTCTGTTACGATTTCTGGTCTCTTTTTTTCATGTGAGCCAAGGTCGGTGACCGTGGCTCTCATGAATTTATTAAGGGTTTTAATCTTAAAAATCCTGATTCTCCAAAGATATGAAATAATTAAGAGAAATTGCGCGATAATAAATAGTGCATCTCCCTGCTGAGGCGGCTGCGGCTGTCACTTGGGTAGATGCCCATGCGGGCAGGTGTACCAAGCGACCCCGCTTGTTTTAGAAATGATTGGCCTTTTGTGTGAAAAGATAAAAGGTGAAACATGCCCAATCTCATCGGTCAATCCCTAGGACGTTATCACATACTCGAACAACTCGGCGAAGGCGGCATGGCAACCGTCTACAAAGCCTATGATACCCGACTGGAAACCGACGTGGCAGTAAAGGTGATCCGCACGGAGAACCTGCCGCAAAGCGGGGTGGAAAAAGCGTTGAAACGGTTCGAACGCGAAGCCAAGGCCCTGGCCAAACTGACGCATCCCAACATTGTGCCCATCATCGACTATGGAGAACAGGAAGGCAGTCCCTACCTGGTGATGAAGTACCTGCCGGGTGGGACGCTCAAACAGGTGCTCAAGGGACAGCCGATGTCGTGGGAGAAGGCAGCGATCCTGCTCATCCCTATTGCACGGGCGCTGGATTATGCCCACCGCCAGGGCATGATCCACCGGGATGTCAAGCCTTCCAACATCCTGATCACGGCAGACGGAGAGCCGATGTTGACCGACTTTGGCATCGCCAAGATCGTTGACGAGGCAAACACGGTAGATCTCACCGGCACCAACGTTACCATCGGCACGCCGGAATACATGGCCCCCGAACAGGTGGTCAGCAAAACGGTTGACCTGCGTGCCGATATTTATGCGCTAGGGGTGATATTGTATGAGATGGTGACCGGGCGCAGACCATTCCAGGCGGATACGCCCTTTGCGGTGCTGTTAAAACATGCCAGCGAACCACTGCCGCGGCCGCGCCAGTTCGTTCCAGACCTCCCGGAGGAAGTTGAAAAAGTGCTATTCAAAGCCCTGGCAAAGCAGCCCGAAGATCGCTATCAAAGCATGGGCGAGTTTGCGGCCGCACTGGAACGACTGGTTTATGAAAAAAAGGTTTTGCCACTGGTCGAGAACCAGTCGCTCCCACAGGACGCAAGGGTGGAGGCCGAAAAAGAAGAGCGAAAAGCGCCCGAACCTGAGAGGGCAACCCAGCAATCCCTGGGACCAACCGTACTGGCCCAGCCAGAAGAAAAAACCTCCGCACCGGCCGCCAAAAGGAATTTTTCCCGGGCGTGGTTGCTGGTTGGAGTGATCCTGGTGCTCGCCCTGATCGGTTGGTTTACATGGAGACTTGCAGGTCTAGCTCCCCTTGGGAATGTCCCTGCGCAAGTGACCAATTCACCAGTGTCTGTTACTCAGGTTGCGAATTCATCAGTTCCTGAGGTCCTTCCGACCCTTGTGCCAGCATCCCCAACGCCCGAGCCAACCGTACCGCCTGATATGCTGATGGCGACCGGCCAATTGCAAAGTGGTCAGGAATTGCTTTCACTCAACAAACGATACAGCCTCAAATTATTGTCCGATGGCGATCTGGTGTTGTATGACAATGGTACCGGCACCACCATCTGGTCTGCGAATACCACGGGCAGACAGGCCGATCATTTAAGCATGCAAGATGATGGAAATCTGGTGCTCTATACCAAGGCGGGAACGCCCGTATGGGCATCCAACTCCAATTCCACGCACGGGGATTACTTTCTACAACTGCAAGATGGCGGCAATCTGGTGATATACAGGGGGAAACCTAATGTCGGAAATGTCGATCCAATATGGTCGACAGGGACTTAGGAACGGATCGTCAGCACGAATTCAATGGGATAAAGTCAGTCAGGGATTCATTTATCCATTAGACAGGAAGCCCTTTGACGCCCTGGATGCCCTTCAACGCAGCAATTTCTCCGGAGTGGCTGAGGGATTGGTGGGCTGCCATTATCAGCAGCGCGGCAACGGTCAGATCGCGCTGGCCAAGTTTCACCTTGCGATCCAGATCTTGCGGGGTCAGGCCGGCCATGTAGGCATCCGTGGCGGCCCAGACGGCCTTCTGATAATCCAGAAAGGGGGCAGGGGATAGGTGGAAGTGCTTGAATTCATCCCATGATTTCCCGATTGCGGGGGTCTCCTTGACACCGGTCCGGGCGGCCCACCCGCCGGAATCCCAAAGGCGGGGTTTCCCCTGGAGGATACCCTGGACGAAGTGATCCTCCACGCTGGTCAAGTGAATAAACGTGGCGCTGATGGTGTTCATGGTTCCCGGCGGGGCCCAGTTAAACTGCTCAGCGGTGACATCCTGCATGGTCATGTCCACCGTAGAGCGCATATTGGCCATTTGATAACGCAGGTATTCCATTATTTCCATACGTGATTCTCCTTTGAATGGATGGATAAGGCTGATTGTACGCTACAATCGGCGCAGAAAACAGGCAAGATAAAGGCCTCGTTGTCCTCAGTTTGCACTTACGGCAGTAGTGAAAGTCGAGCAAGGCAAGTATAACCGGACTGGCCAGGTAAAACAGGTGGACCGGGCAGGGGCAGCCTTGAATAACAAAACCCGGCCTAATAGCCGGGCTTTTTTCTATCCTTGAAACTCTAAAGTCGGTATAGACTAATCCATTACAAGATAAGGGTTTGACCAACTCCGGTCAGACCCTGGCATGAAAACACAAATCGCTTACTCGCCGGTCGCATCCACAGGGGGCTTCTTGGCCACCGCCTTTTTGGCCGAATCGACCAGCTCCTTGCCGCGCACCCTGGCTTCATTGGCAGTCTTTCCAGCCGAATCGACCAGTTCCTTGCCGCGCACCCTGGCATCATCGGCAACCTTGCCGGCCTTGGTTGCAAGCACATCAGCCTGCTCGGCGGCCATGTCACGCAGTTCGATGCTTTTGTCCCGGATAAGTGTTCGGGTCTCTTCACCGGATTGCGGGGCCAGCAAAAGGGCGGCTACTGCTCCGGCCACGCCACCAACGATAAAACCGACCAGGAACGCTCCAAAACCATCATTATCAGACATTTTAACTCTCCTTTATTTGGGAATGGATTACTTGCGATTTACACCGAATAGTTCGAATAACTTCTTCAATCCGGCCAGGTAGGAATTCAACTTGATGACTGGTTCCACCAGGTTTTCGCTGAGGAACTCGGTGGTACCGCGCAGGGTATTGACGGTTTCGCTGGTGGACTTGAGGATGGGCTTAACCTCGTTCTGCAGCAAATTGATCAGGCTGGCAAGCTGGATGATCAGGACCACCAGGGCCACACCGATCAGGAGCGATTCAAGCGCCATGAATATGATGAAAATATCCCGCACGTTGGCGGCGGCAGCGGGGTGGCTAATCAGGGCAATGATCGCCCAAACGAGCAGGGCAACCAGGAGAATAGCCCCGGCAATCACGCCGGCCAAAGTCCAGCGCTGTTTGCGGATCCTGGCCTGGCGAGCAGCAACTTCTTCCGGGGAAGGGGTGGCGGGTATGTTTTCGGTCATACTAGACCATTATAGCATAATTTATTCGCACACCTTTCTGAAGACTGTTGCTCTTAGGAATTTCTACTATTCCATCAGCGGATTTATGGTTGAGAGAGAGCATTTGGGTACATGCAGAGCAACCTCATGCTCTTAGTCCGGGAAATTGCGGGATGGCCGGACAGATGTAAACCAATCCCACTAATCCAGGCCATATTCACTAAATGCGAATGGGACCAGGCTGGCCAGATTGATAAAGCCCCAGTCTATCATGGGTATCTGTCGCACCATTCCATCCCTGGCCCACTTCAACCGGGGTGGTCTTATTTTTGGGAAACATCGCGAATGGATTCCAGCGAGTCTGAGTTTGCGGAATATAGGACTAACAGGGGAGATAACAAGCCAGTGGTTTATTTGACAAATATTATCTAATTAGTGTATAATAGAATGGTGGAGGAAAGATAAGGCAGCCTCCTGACAACAAGAAAGGTGAGCAACCGCTTCATGTGTCCCTGCCAACCTACCGAAAGGAGTAAATCTTATGTTATCCGAAATGAAACAGACCGCATGGGCCGACCCGGCAATAGTCGCCGGGGATGTGTACAAAATGGTCATGGAAAATGAACACGTACGAGTTTTCGATGTACAGTTCAAGCCCGGTCAAAAGGCCCTCATGCACGGACACCCCAACCACGTAGTCTATATTCTGAATGATTATACCCTGGACCTCCGGCTACCAGATGGCAGCAGCCAGGTGGTGCCGCTTAAAGCCGGACAGGTATTTTGGATGGAAGCCGGTCCTCACGCGGCGGAAAACATCGGGAAGACGACCGGGCATGCGATTGTGGTCGAATTGAAAGAGCCAAAAAAGAAATAATTTCAATACCCAGCTTGCATAAATCATCGCCTGCAGATTGTGGGAATAAGGAGAGTCCGTATGACAACATTCAGGGCAGTGATCCTCACTGCGAATGAGTTCGAGGACATGGAATTATTCTTCCCCTACTTCCGCCTTTTAGAAGAGGGCGTGGATGTAGATATCGCTGCTCCCCAAGCGGGAGTGATCCATGGTGAGCATGGTTATAGCATAAAAATCACAAAGACCATTGCTGAAGTGGATCCTGACCAGTACGATTTACTGGTAATTCCCGGGGGATTCCCCACCGGAGCACCCGCCACCGTGCGCAAAATCAAAAAAGCGCAGGAGGTGGCAAAATCCTTCATTGAAAAAAACAAGCCCGTTGCTTCGATCTGCCACGGTCCCTGGCTGTTGGTCTCAGCCGATCTGGTGAGAGGCAGGCATTTGACCGGGTTCTGGCATGATGGCGTGCCGGAAGAAATCAAGGCCGCAGGCGGAATTTACGAAGACAAAGAAGTCGTGGTGGATGGGAACCTGGTTACTTCAAGATGGCCCATGGACCTGCCAGCTTTTGTAAGGGAGATGGCAAAATTGATCAGAAAGCCGGAAAAGCAGATCGCTGCCACAAATTCATAAAGACGAGGACTCCAATAGGAACTGGGCAGGTATGGTTCGAGTGGGTGTCTCTCATCGTTAGTGGAAATCGAGGAAAATTATGAACATCAGATTGGTGCAATTTAGTCTGGGCCCCGGAAAGCGCCCGGTTGCAGAGTCCATCGCTGATAAAGTGGTGCCTGCCATCCGGACCCAAAAGGGCTGCCTTCACTGTGAGTTCTTCGCGGATGACGAAGCTGGCGATTATGGGATGGTCGTCCTATGGCAGTCGAAACAAGCTGCCGATGCTGCATATTCGGTGATCAGCCCAATACTGATGTCTGCCCTGTCTGCGGCCAAGGCAACCTCGAGCATACGCTTATTTGAGGTTTACGAACCGAAGAAATCCTGACCGCCCAGGTTTTTTTTTAAGCAATTTCAAGTTCACACCTGAACAGTTCCTTAAAACATTGGAAATGAGCTGGTCATAGTTCGACCGTCCAATCCGGATTGCCTGCACAGAAAGAAGATCCAAATGTCAAATGAACAGCAACAACATGTAGAGCTTGTAAAAGGAATTTCGATGCAAATGAAGAGTATTCTGGATGGTTCTCAACAGGCGATTTATATATATTTAGACGATATCCATAAGGTTTGTAATGCCAAGTTTGCAACCCTTCTAGGATACCGCTCGCCTGAGGAATGGGCTCAAGTGGAAGATGCTTTCGAGACATTTGTTGACCGAAGCAGCCAGGAAACACTGTCAAATGCTTACCACAAGGCAATGGAGAAATTAGTCCCTTCGAATATTAATGTAACCTGGAAAAAGAAATCCGGAGAAACCGTTGCGACATCCGTTGTACTGGTTCCAATTGCCTTCAACGATACCCTCTTTGCTCTGCATTTTATTTCCTAAAAACAACATAATGTCCCCGTCATTGTTTGTGACGGGGACGCAATTCTTAAATGGGATCCGTTTTTTGCTTCACCAGTATGCTGTGCGATGGGCAGAGATGGATTGGCGAATCCCTGCTCTGGTTAAGGTGTTGCCGGGCCACCGTTCGTGAGAACTGGCACGATCCGGATATTTATATATAGATGGCATCAAGGCCTTCATGCAGCGCAGATTTGCACCGGCAGGGGTTATACGCCTTGCAATGGAATAGATCGGCCTGTCTAGTATGCGGTGATTGGCGAGCTCCCGAAGGCCTTTATCAAACCCCCTGCCTGTTCGAATACACAACTATTCAACTATTCAACTACTCAACCTCCCAACAGAATCTTTGCCTATCCGACTCCTTACGTATACATTCCCCAATCCAGCGCGCCGGGGTCCTCCATCAGCGAAAAATCCCACATCTCCATGCCCATTTCGAGGCTGACCGGCATATTCAGTGCCTCCGTGGCTTTTTGCTTGATCATTTCCAGCATGGCAGGGCCGTAAGGGCAGAAGGGCGTGGTCAGCAAAACATAAAGGTTTGCTGCGTTGTTCAGGATGCTCACCTTACGGATCAGACCCAACTGGATGACATTTAAGGCGATTTCCGGGTCCACTATTTCAGCCAGCTTGAGGCGTAGAGGCTCCACCAACTCGGGGTGCGTGTCATGGATCTCCCAGTGGATGGGTGTGACGGGAGCATCGCTCATTTTGCCATAGCCTCCGCCTGGACAATATAGGTGCAATGAGCGTCCCCCTGTAAAACACATTGGACTTTCTCGGCCGGAACGGCCAGCATTTTGGAGATGAGGGTCTGGTCCACCGTGCAGACTTCCGGGTGGCTGAGACCGATCTGCAGGTAGGGGCAGGTGATCTCGTGGATCTGGTACTGCCCACCTGTTCTCTCCCACTCGATGTTAAAACCTTCTTCTGAGAGAAGAGTCTTAGCCAGATCAAGCCTTTCTTCCATGTCCAGGCCTTTCATCTGGCTGGTGTATTCTGCGGCCAAGCCATCCGCCATTTCGGCGAAGAGCTGCCTGACAACCGGCCCGGACATGCTTTCTTTCATCTGCGCCAGCAGGCGGGTGGTGAGGCGCAGGTAACGGGTGGGGAAGCGCTCCATGCCCGCCTCGGTCAGGAAGTAGACCAGGCGCGGCCGGCCGACGCCATGGCGTTCTTCGTCGGTAGCGACCAGGCCTTCCACCTGTAAATTGGTCAGGTGATGGCGGACTGAAATAGGATTAATGCCAACTGCGATGGCCAATTCGTTGATGGTCGCCCGAGGCTGGCGTAAAAGTGTTTGGAGGATGCGATCACGGGTACTTTTCATAAATTGGAGTATAACAGTCTCATTGGAGTTTGTCAATAATATAGATAATTATCATAAATATTGCAATATGGGTCGCTTCGACCAGAAGGTTTTTGACCACCCCTATTGGGTAAGCCAAACCGTCAGGGTGTTTTGCGTAAGATTAGTTATATAGAAAATCCCTGTTATGCTGTACCATACGGTGCAATACTCATTTGATAGAAATCCCCGCTCTTTGTGACCCAGACATTATCTTTTTTCCCCCTGACCCAACCATCCTGACCGGGAAAGCCATCGCCGGCGACCCACCAACTGGCAGGATTACTCGAAAGGGGCAGGCAGGGTTCCACGGAATAGGTTACCACGGCGGTAAAACCCGCATTGGGGGAATCTTCCACTTTATCAATGGAAACGAAATAAAACCTTTCGAGGCGATATAGTTCGGTGACATTCGGAGATATAAAGTGATCGAGCCACACGGAGAACAAAACCTGGATAATTGTATACCTGGATGGGGAGGGCAGACAAGAAACTGGCACTTTCGCCGACCAGTCAGCGGTTTGTACGGACTGAAGACAGGCTGCTGGTATCGTGATGGGTATGATCGTCGGCAGCATAATCGGGGCTGTGGGTGAAGCAGACTGAAGAGGGGTCGCCGCAAAAGTCGGCCCCAATATTGGCCCCGGGCCGCAGGAGGCGAGCAAAAGGATAGGAATCAGAAACCAAGCATGGCGCATGTTTCGATTATAAATGAATTGGATTGGATTGGATTGGATTGATCACACTTCCCTGCAAAGTACCTCAATAGAACGGAGACAGACAGGCCAGGTCCCCCGCAAAGTACCCTAATAGAACTGGGGGAGGCGCGGAATCCCCAAAGTGCCCTAAGCCCTAAAAACCGCTTAACCCCCCAAAACCCCTAAACCCCCCAAAACCGGGGGCAGGCGAACTAGGGCAGGCGGGGGCAGGCGAACCAGGGCAGGTGAGGGCAGGCGGACCAGGACACCCATACCCCCAAAATTCGGGGGCCGGCAGGCCGGGTGCCCCGCAGAGTACGCAGGATAGACAGTCAGGCGGGATGTTATTCGAAAGACCAATTAATATACTAGAAAAATATGATAAATATTGACATTTTCCGGCTTTATTGCTATAATGGCATTTCGGCAGTTAAAAGGCCGTAAAAGGAGTATTCATGTCCGAGTTGGTCATCAAAGATCTGCACGTCAGCATCGAAGGCAAGGAGATTCTGAAAGGCCTCTCACTGACCGTGAAACAGGGTGAAACCCACGCCATCATGGGCCCCAACGGCACCGGCAAGTCCACGCTGGCGTATACACTGATGGGCCACCCATCCTATAGCGTGACGAGTGGGGAAGTCTGGTTCAAGGATAAGAATCTGCTCGAATTGCAAGCAGATGAGCGATCCCGGCTGGGTCTATTCCTGGCTTTCCAGTACCCGGTCGCCATCCCGGGGGTAACCGTGGCGAATTTCCTACGGACAGCGCTGAATGCCCGGAGGCGTATCGACAACCCGCAGGACAAAGGCGTTCCGATCCTCGAGTTCCGCAATATGCTCAAGGAAAAGATGGAAATGCTGAAGATGGATTCCGCTTTTGCCGGGCGCTACCTGAACGACGGTTTTTCAGGTGGCGAGAAGAAGCGGGCGGAGATCCTGCAGATGGCAGCGCTCAAGCCCGAGATCGCCATCCTGGATGAGACCGATTCCGGACTGGACATCGACGCGCTGCGGATCGTGGCAGATGGTGTCAATGCGCTGTCGGGCCCGCAGCTGGGTGCGCTGGTGATCACGCACTACCAGCGCCTGCTTAATTACATCAAGCCGCAGTTCGTCCACATCATGCTGGACGGGCGGGTGGTCGAATCCGGGGGCCCGGACCTGGCCCTGCATCTCGAAGAACAGGGCTACGATTGGGTGCGCGAGAAGTACGAAGAAACGGCTGCTTAATTTACTGGTAGTTTTCCAGGTGAATATATGAGCGAAGACGCGAAGATATTGGACGATATCGGACAATACAAGTACGGGTTCCACGACAAGGAGGATTACTTCTTCAAGTCCGGCAAGGGCTTGAGCAGGGAAGTGGTCGAGAATATTTCACGGATGAAGGAGGAGCCGCAGTGGATGCTGGACTTCCGCCTCAAGGCACTGGAGCATTTCCTGGCGCGCCCGATGCCAGCCTGGGGACCGGATATTTCCGGGTTACACCTGGATGACATTTTCTACTATGTGAAACCAACCGAAGGATCGAAAGGCTCCTGGGAGGATGTCCCGGATACCATCAAGAACACCTTCGATAAACTGGGCATCCCGGAGGCCGAGAGGAAGTTCCTGGCGGGCGTGGGGGCACAATATGAATCAGAGATGGTCTACCACTCCATCCTCGAACACCTGGAAAAGCAGGGTGTCATCTTCCTGTCCATCGAGGATGGACTGCGGCAGCATCCGGACCTGTTCCGCGAATACTTTTCTACGGTCATCCCGATCGAAGACAATAAATTTGCTGCGCTAAACTCTGCAGTCTGGTCGGGCGGATCGTTCGTGTACGTGCCGAAGGGTGTCAAAGTGGATCTGCCATTGCAGGCCTACTTCCGCCTGAACACTGCCAACGTGGGGCAGTTCGAGCGTTCGCTGATCATCGTGGATGAGGACGCCTCGGTGCATTATGTGGAGGGTTGTACTGCACCCCAATACACCACCAACTCGTTCCACTCCGGCGTGATCGAGATCATCGTCAAGCGCGGGGCGCGCTCGCGCTATTCGACCATCCAGAACTGGTCCACCAACGTGTACAACCTGGTAACTCAGCGCGCCAAAGTGTATGGCAATGGTACGCATGAGTGGGTGGATGCCAACCTTGGCTCGAGGATCACGATGAAGTATCCATCCTGCTACCTGATGGAACCCGGAGCGCACGGCGAGATGCTCTCGATGGCCTTTGCCGGGCCGGGCCAGATCCAGGATGCCGGCTCGAAGATGGTACATTTTGCCCCGAACACCACCAGCAAGGTGACATCCAAGTCCATCAGCAAGGGCGGCGGGCAGGCTTCCTTCCGTGGCCTGCTCAAGGTCTATAAGGGCGCCAAGGGTTCCAAGTCCAACGTGGTCTGCGACGCATTGCTGCTTGACCCGCAATCCCGCACGGATACCTATCCCACCATTGAGATCGACGATGATGACGTCTCCATCGGGCACGAGGCTTCGGTCTCGAAAGTGGGCGAAGAGCAGCTCTTCTACCTGATGAGCCGCGGCCTTACCCAGGAACAGGCCACCACCATGGTGGTCTCCGGCTTCATCGAGCCACTGGTCAAGGAACTGCCGATGGAATATGCGGTCGAGATGAACCGCCTGATCCAGCTGCAAATGGAAGGGTCGATCGGCTAGATATGGAAGAGAAACCCAAAGTCGTCATCACCCGGGTGCGGCGCCCGGAACCTGTCCTGAGGGAATTTGCATTCACGAGAGAGATGGTTTCGGCGGATGGCGCCCTTAAAGAGTACCACGCACATGCCTGGGAGACCTATGCCCGGCTGAACATGCCATCCATGACGGAGGAAGCTTGGAGGCGGACCGATCTGCACCTTTTGCCGGCCGATTCATTCCGCCTGCCCACAACAGGTGCATTTCGGGAGCTCGCGCCCGTTCCCGAGGAGTTGCTCAAGCCGTTGACCGCGGACCGGCATGGTGGCCAGGTGATCCTGCTGGCGGGAGGTTCACGCATTTCACTCGACCCCGAACTGGTCCGGAAAGGGGTGGTCTTTACCGACCTGCGTGCTGCCGAGGTGGAAAACCCAGATCTGGTGAGGCAAATGGCGGGTGATCTTGTACGCCCGGAGGAAGGCAAGTTTGCCGCCCTGGCGGGAGCGCTCTCGCAGAACGGCGTGGTGCTGTATATCCCCAAGGGCGTCACGATCGAACAACCTTTGAACAGCCTACTGTGGGGAGCGGGTGGTGGATTGGCGCACGTTTCCCACATCATGGTATGGGTGGATGAAGGCGCCTCGGTAACCTATGTCAACGAGGCGGCTTCGCCGGATGAAAGCGGAGCATCCATGCACGCCGGGATCGTCGAGATCAAAGTCGGGGATGGAGCCAACCTGAAATTCGTCGAATTGCAATCCTGGGGGCGGCATGTCTGGAATTTCAGCCATGAGCGCGTGAGCGTGGGAAGAGGAGCCAGCGTGGACTGGATCTTCGGGGCGGTCGGCTCTCATCTGACGAAGAACTTTTCAGAACTGGACCTGGTTGGGGATGGCGCCACAGGCAGGATGTCGGGTTTTTATTTTGCAGATGGCAACCAACACCTCGACCACGATACCCAACAAAACCACATGGCCCAGCACACCACCAGCGACCTGCTTTTTAAAGGCGCCCTTAAGGGCCACAGCCGCTCCGTCTGGCAGGGCATGATCTACGTTGCCCCGGGTGCCCAGAAGACGGATGGCTACCAGGCCAACCGGAATCTCATCCTCAGCCCGGATGCAAGGGCTGACTCCATTCCTGGCCTGGAAATTCTGGCCGATGACGTGCGCTGCACCCATGGCGCGACAGTCGGCAAACTCGAACAGGAGCCCCTGTTCTATCTCAAGTCGCGCGGTATTCCCGAGAAGGAAGCCGAGCGGCTGATGGTGGAAGGATTCTTTGACCCCATTATGCAACGCATCCCATTTGAAGGTGTACGCGCCCGCTTCCAGCAGGCGATCCATGAAAAGACGGCCGCGGAATGAGCACCAAACCGCTTGCCAATAAAGAAAGACCTCGCTACAATAAACTCAGAAGACCAACTCGGGGAGGCCCAATGACCCAATTTGCATTCATGCGTTCACCCGGTGCTGAACATGCCTATGAAGTAGGTGACACCGTGGAGGTCTTTTGTGACCATGAAAAAAACAACGACCGTGTGCGCGGCTGGCTGAAGGGCATCGTTGTCCAGGTGGACAGCAAGATGGTGGCGGTCCAGTTCCGCACCAACGTCTACCTGACGGATGGCTGGATGGTGCCGGACCGCATACTCTGGTACCCGGTCACATCCGAACACATCCGCCCGCTGGGCACCCAGAAGAAATTGGGCAACAAAGAAATATTGGAATATTAATGCCCCTCGACGTGCTCTCCCTCCGAAAAGATTTTCCCATCCTGAACCGGGAAGTACGCCCGGGTGTTCCGCTGGTCTACCTTGATTCCACGGCGACCACGCAGAAGCCGAATTCCGTCCTGGAAGCGATGGAGGCATTCTATCGCAACAACAACGCCAACATTCACCGCGGCGTGCATACCCTGGCGGAAGAAGCCACGGCCATGTATGAGCAAGCCCGTGAGAGGGTGGCGAAGTTCATCAATGCCCCTTCCGCCGAAGAGATCGTCTTCACCCGTAACACCAGCGAGTTGATCAACCTGGTGGCGTACACCTGGGCACGCGCAAACCTAAAAGCCGGCGACCGGATCATCCTGACGGAGATGGAGCATCACTCCAACCTGGTGCCCTGGCAAATGCTGCTGGCCGAACGCGAGGTGGAACTGGAATTCGTCCCGGTGACGGAGGAAGGCCTGCTTGACCTGGAGGTCTATCGTAAGCTGCTGACCCGAACCCCAAAACTGGTGGCTTTCTCCGGCATGTCCAACGTGCTGGGGACCATTAATCCGGTGCGGGAGATGACAGCCCTGGCACATGCCGCCGGGGCAGTCACCCTGGTGGACGGGGCGCAGTCGGTGCCGCACCTGCCGGTGGACGTGCAGGCGCTGGGGGTGGATTTCCTGGCATTCTCGGCGCACAAGATGGTAGGCCCGACCGGCATCGGTGCGCTGTATGGCAGGAGGGACCTGTTGAGGGACATGCCCCCCTTCCTGGGCGGCGGCGACATGATAAAAAGCGTGCACCTGCGGACGTTCACACCCAACGATGTGCCACACAAGTTCGAAGCCGGCACCCCGGCAATTGCCGAAGCGGTGGGTTTTGGGGCGGCGGTGGAATACCTGACGAAGGTCGGGATGGATGCAGTGGCTGCGCATGAGCGGGAGATGGTCAGTTATGCGTTGGAACGGCTCGAGGAAATCCCGGGTGTGAAAGTTTTCGGCCCGTCGGCCGATAAGAAGGGTGGGGTGGCGGCTTTCACGCTGGAGGGTGTTCACCCGCATGACATCGCCCAAATCCTGGATCGGGACGGCATTGCTGTGCGCGCCGGTCATCACTGCGCCCAGCCTCTCCACGAGAAATATGGAATTTCCGCGACGGCACGTGCCAGTTTTTACATCTACAGCCTCAAACAGGAAGTGGATGCCCTGATAAATGGGATTTACAAGGTCAAGGAAATATTCCATTAAAGACCCATCCGAAAATCATGAAACTCTACCACCAAGGCTCGAAGTCACGAAAATTACGAAGGGGAACGCGGGTGGTCATTTGTGGATAGGTGCCGACGAGATGCAAATCCGGATGGACGCTTAACAACCTGCGAGATAGAAAAACATGGATGACCTTTATCGCGAACTCATCATTGACCACTACAAGAATCCGCAGTACCGCGGCCACCTCGATCCGAATGACATCCATTTCGAGGATGACAACCCGTTATGCGGCGATCACATCGAAGTGAGCCTGCGCGTGGATGAAAGCGGCAGGGTGACGGACGGAAGATTCGATGGCAAAGGCTGCGCCATCTCGCAAGCCTCGGCGGACCTGTTGATCGAGTCCATTATCGGCAAGCCGGTCGAAGAGGTGAAGAAACTCTCAAAACAGGATGTGCTGAACCTGCTCGGGATCGAGCTCGGTCCGGTGCGCCTGAAGTGCGCCTTGCTACCGCTGAAAGTGCTGAAAGCCGGGGTGTATGGCCTGGGCGAAACCAGCGATGAATTGGTGGAGTAGGCGAGCAGAGAAGAGGCAGAAGGTAATAAGGGATCAGGGAATATGGGAACAGGTCACGGGGACTAATGTTCAATTACACGCTGCACGACCCCTTGCAAATCGAATTCCTGGAAATCGCACCGGCCGAGCAACTGCCGGAGGGGGAACGGTTGTTCATCGAGGCGGAAGGCAGGTCGATCGTTATTTTCAACCTGGCGGGCAGCTTGTTCGCCATCGGGGATATCTGCTCCCACGATAATGGTCCGGTGGGAGATGGGGAGATCGAAGAGAACGAGATCATCTGTCCACGGCATGGAGCCAGGTTCGACATAAGCAGCGGCAAGGCAACCTCCCTGCCGGCAGTGGTGGACATCCCGGCCTACCCGGTGCGGGTGGTGGGAGGGATGATCGAAATCGGTTTGCCACGAGGCTGAGTAAAACGCAATTATTTTGGAAGAACCTGTCCGGCGGGCAGGCGGCCGTTTTCGGCCCACAGGTAGGCGGTGAGGGCCCAATACTGGTCGTTTGTGAGCAGGCCGGGATGCTGGGGGGGGTGGGTGCGGCGCAGGAATTCGAAGAGTTGCTCTGGATAATCGAAGGGCGGTAATTTTCCAGACGAGGAAATGATGGCCGGGATGGTGGGCGGGAGTGGAAATCCCTGGTCCCCAAGACGGCCTCCATGACAGCCACGTGCCCAGCAGTTCGCATCTTCGACGTACAGGCTGCGGAATTCAGCGGTGAGACCCTGACCCTTATCCCCATGACAGGCCATGCAGTTAAGCCAGTACAGGTAGCGACCCAGTTCCTGTTGGGTCGGGTTGGATGGCAAAGGCGGCTCAGCCAGCCGGTCGAGGGTGGGGGTGGGAGGGGGGAGGAGGGTGGGGCTGGGAGAGGGGAAAAGAGTGGATGTGGGAGCAAGCAGTTGTGCGGGAGGGGGAACCGCCTGGCAGGCGATCAGGAATACAGCGAGCGAGAGCAGGCTCAGCCCGGAAAAGATCAATGCCAGCCAGGATATGCGTCTTACAGTCATTTCAGAACCTCAGGCAAGCAGAGCGTTCACTTCTTTTTCGATCAGCGCAGCGGCCTGGTCCATTCCAGCCTGGACGAGGGGGCTGAGGCCCGCGCCCAGGTTGAACTGTTCACCGGGGATGCCAATCAGGCGGATGCGGCAGCGCGCGAGGGTTGGACGGACCGAGAGACCGAGCAGGAGCGTCTCGGCCACGCCCCAGCCATGCGCGGATTGCGAGTCTGAAGTGAAGGCACCCAGTTCGTCAGGGCGGAGGCAGAGCAGAGGGCCGGCTTCGCCGGGACGATGCAGTGCATCCACTAGGACGGCCGCATCCAACCCATCCAGCAGGTCAAGCAGGCCCAGCCCGGGCAGTTCGGATAGTTCCAGGCGCACCAATGCGGCGCTATCCGGGTACTGATGCTGCCACAAGCGGACGGCCTCCAGCCCGGCGGCGTCGTCGCCGCGCAGGGATTGACCAAGACCGATCACGGCAATATTCACATCATTCATCCTTTTATTCTCTTAGCAGACTGGCGTAATTGTAGCATCAAATGGAGAAGGACCTAATAGGATAAAAAATAGAGAAATATGCAACGCAGCGGGTATAGTAAATGTCGATTCAAAAATTGCTTATTGACTTTTAAAAATAAATTACTATAATAGAATCATCGAAGCGCTTCGACTATCCGCTTCGACTATCCGCTTCGATACAATAAAGCCACGGAATTTCCGTAATATTAGCAGAGGTCGTCCTTGTCAACAATGCTGGATGTGGCCAAACGGGCAAACGTAGCACTCAGTACCGTTTCGTATGCTCTAAATGGCACGCGACCCGTGTCTGACGAAACCCGGCAGCGCATATTAAAAGCGATGGATGAACTGGGTTATCGGCCGCATGCCATGGCGCGTGGTCTTGCCAGCAGACGCAGCCGGATCATTGCGCTGCTTTTCCCCAATCCAGAACGAGGCCTGGGCATTACAGAACTCGAGTTTGTCACCAGCGCAGCCGATGCTGCCCGGGAGAACGGCTATAACCTGATACTGTGGCCATCTGAAATGCACGATCCGGAGGAATTGCGACTATTCGCCCAACAAGGACTGGTGGATGGCGTGATAGTCATGGAAGTGCGCTTGAATGACGAGCGCATCAACCTGTTACGTGAAATTGGTTTTCCCTTCAGTATGATCGGGAGATGTGCGGATACAGATGGACTTGGATATACCGATATTGATTTTGAGCGGACAATGCAAGAGGCAGTCGCCTATTTAGCGGGCCTGGGACACAGCCATATCGCTTTTCTAAACCAATCGCAATCTGCCTTTGATTCTGGATATGGGCCAGTTGTTCGCACCCAGGCCGAATTCCCGAAGGCGATCCAGGCTGCCGGAGTAGAGGGGATAGCGAGGTTCTGCCGGCCAGCGCCTCAGGCCGGGTATGAGGCATGTAACGAATTGCTAGCAGAATGCCAAGATTTGACCGCACTCATCACCATGAATGAGCGGGCGGTTCCAGGCATCATGCGAGCCATTGCCGACCGAGGCTGGCGCCTTCCGGATGATTTTTCCCTAATTGTCATTGCTTCATCGGCGCGAATGGCTGAGATGATGACACCTGCCCTGACAACGGCTGATATACCGGTAACCGAGTTGGGTCGGCTGGGCGTGGAATTATTGATTCAACAACTGGAAGCAGAAGAACGCGAAGCATTGCACGAGTTAATCCCATGCCGTCTGGTCGTACGTGGCAGCACGGGTATATGTCTGCGAGACGCAGACATGACCGGAAGCAGGCCACTTGTCGTGGAAGGAGGCAAAATCCCTGAGGCTTGATCCTGTTAGGCTCGCACCCTTCGGGCATCCCTACGGGATGCTCCGCGAGGCTTCATGATCGTCCGAACATTCCAGGGTGCCCAGTTTTAATGAGATGTTATTGAAAAGGAGTTTTCTCGAAGAAAAATAAAGTAAGGAGATACTGCCTACCGCGAAGTGAGCCAGTATCTCCCAGGTGAGCAAAGCGCCTTGAGCAAAGCCAGCATAATATATGCCGGGCTTGACCATGTAACTCTGCCCGTTTAATTATACACGAATTCACCAAGTCAGTTCTAGACTTGTCCGGCAGAGTGGTGGGCAAGCGAATTGTGAAAGTTGTAGCTGCCCTTGGTTGTTTTAGCCTCCTGAAAAGCCATTTTATACTACTTCGAGATATTACCGAAGGAGATGAAAGGAGGTGAAAGAATTATAACTTTGCCTACCACGCTTCCAACTGTTTGTTCAAAGTCGGAAAGTAAACACTATTTCTCTACCAACCAAAAAAAAGGAGAATGAGATGTCTACAAAGATATTCAAAATGTTATCCCTTGTAGTGGGGCTTGCCATGCTAGTGGGAATGGTCGCCTGCCAATCAGCGACACCAACCCCTGCCCCGGCAACCCAAGCACCAGCACCTGCAACACAGGCGCCTGTGCCGACTGCCACACAACCACCTGCACCTACAGCCACGACCCAGCCGCGCGTATTGGATCTGTGGTACTACGAACCGCCTGATGGCGCTCTGGGAAAAGCCTGGGCAGCGGCTCAGACACAATTCCTGGCGACGCACCCGGGAGTAACCATCCATTATGAATTGCATACCTTCGAGCAGATGCAACAAACTGCCCAAATGGTGCTAAACTCGAGCAGCGCACCGGACCTGATCGAAATCAACAAAGGTGCAGGTAATGCCGGCACGTTTGCGGTGGACGGTTTGCTGACAGACATGACTGCCGAGGCCGCCAAGCGCGGTTGGGATAAGATCCTTTCCCCAAGCATCCAGACCACCTGCCTGTATGATCCCACCACAGGCATCATGGGCAGCGGCAACCTGTATGGCGTCACCGATTATGGTGAGTTTGTCATGCTCTACTACAACCAGGACATGTTCGATAAGGCAGGAATAAAGGTGCCCACCACCGTGGATGATCTCTATGCCGCGGCGGATGCGTTTGTTGCCAAAGGCATAACCCCCTTTGCCACGGCCGGCGCAGAGTATCCAGCGCAACAAATCTTCTATATGCTGGCTCTCAGCAAGGCTGACCGGACCTTTGTCACCAATTACCAGATGCTCAAAGGGATTGATTTCCATGGACCGGAATTCACCTATGGAGCCACGGAACTGGCGACCTGGGTTCAGAAAGGCTATATTAGCAAAAACGCTGTCAACATGAAAGCCCAGGATATGCAGAATGACTTCCAAGCCGGCAAGAACCCGATGATGATGGGCGGCAGCTGGTTGTTCGGCGGATTACAATCTGCCAATCTGCCCTTCAAGTGGAGCGTGGAACTCTGGCCAGGCAATAAGATCAGCCTGGGCTCCGGCGGCAACCTGTGGGCCATCCCGGCTGGTTCGAAGAACAAGGATCTGGCCTATGATTTCATTGATATCACCCTGAGCAAGCCAATCCAAACCCTGATGGGTAATGCCGGCGGTCTCCCAATCAATGCCGATACTACACAGATCACAGACCCGGCGACACAACAATTCAATGCGCTATTTGCACAATTGGTGGCATCTGATGGAATTGGGTTCTACCCCGACTGGCCCGTCGCTGGCTATTACCAGGACCTGGTCTCGGCCACACAGGAACTGATGAATGGAACTAAGACTCCTTCCCAGTTCCTGGACGAAATCGCGGCGCCTTATAATGCAGCGTTAAAGAAGTAAGCCTGCGCGGCAAGTAATAGAAATCCAAGGCAGTGCTCCAGGGACGGAGCACTGCCTTGGGAAAGGCGAGATTAAAATTGGTATGAAACACAAGACTGCATCCATTAATAGGGGCTATGGTGTATTCTTAATTCCAGGCATTATCGCTTTCCTGCTCATTATCATCATACCTTTTTTAACAAATGTCGGGATCAGTTTTACCAAGTGGGGGGGTGTACGACCACCGGTTTGGATCGGTTTAAGCAACTATCAAAGATTGATAGGTGATTCCGTTTTTTGGCTCTCGTTTAAGAACAACCTGATATTACTGCTCGCCATGACGGTTGTTCCAACAATTGTTGGATTGTTACTGGCGACATTTCTTTTTGATTACATCACAAACAATTTCGGGCAAAGGGTTTCGAGCTTTTTCCGGGCTGGTTTCTATTTACCCCAAATCCTACCTTCTGCAGTAATTGGCATCGTATGGGCATGGATTTTGCAACCAGACTGGGGTGTAGTGAACTTTGTTCTTAAAGGCATCGGACTCTCTTCCCTTACCCATGACTGGTTGGGGAATCCTTCCACAGCCTTGCTGGCAGTAATGGTAGTTATGGTCTGGTTCCAGATTGGTTATCCGGTCGTAATCTTTATGGCTGCCTTGCAGAGGGTTGACCCCGAATTATTGGAGGCCGCTTCCATTGATGGAGCCTCCTGGTTCCAGAAATTCTATTACATCACCATCCACCTGATCCGGCCGGAAATAATGGTTGTAGTTTTGACGACCACGATTTACACGCTAAAAATTTTTGGCCAGGTTTACGTTCTAACCAGAGGCGGGCCAGGAAATGCCACCTCGGTTCCATCCTATTATGCATATAAGCAATTTTTTGAAACACAACAGGTGGGGTACGGATCGACTGTTTCGTTGGCAATGGCTGTCATCATCATTACTCTTACCATTCTTTTTATAAACATGCAGTCGCGACAAGAAATTGTGGAGAGTGCCTGATGGCTGCCAAGAGTTTACGCTCCTCGAATCAAGTAGTGAAGTGGATCACTTTGGTGGTGCTGGCCGTATTTCTGCTGCTCATGTTGATGCCATTTATTCTGGTAACGATCAACTCATTAAAAACTGAAGCCGAGTTTGCCCGCTTTGGTCCACTCAGCCTGCCGCATGGATTCAACCTTACCAGTCTTAAAGATTTCTGGACCCGGGCGAATTTTTCAAAGGCATTGTTCAACAGCACTTTCATCAGTTTATCGGTGGCGGTCCTGGCCGCCATACTGTCGTTGTTAAATGCATTTGCCCTGGGATTGGGAAAGGTCAGAGGCAGAGCCTGGCTGCTGGTGTTCTTCCTGATGGCTAATTTCCTACCGCAAGAGGCCCTAGCTTATCCCTTATACTATTTCGCCAAGTTCGTACATATTTACGATACTCCCTATGCAGTTATTATCGTCCTGACGGTGATTCAAAGCGCTTTCGGCACCTACCTGCTATCGTCGGTGTTCAGTTCCTTCCCGCGCGAGATCCTCGAAGCAGCCATGATGGATGGCTGCAACAAGTTGAACCTGCTGACGGATATTGTCGCACCGCTTAGTATTCCAACCCTCTCCGTGTTATTTGTGTTCTTCTTCATCTGGACATGGAACGAATTCTTCCTGCCCTTGATCCTATTGCCTTCGAATGTGAGCCAAACCGTTCCGCTAGCCCTGGCCATAAATCAAGGACAGTACGGAGTGAACATCACTGCGCAAAGTGCATCAGGATTGTTGGGTATCCTTCCATGCATCATTTTCTTCCTGATCTTCCAGCAGACACTCACAAAGGGAATTACAGCGGGAGGCATCAAGTAGGCTGGCTTGAATACCCTCCATCATCCCAGCACATTCAACTCCATTTCGGTTTACAAGGGAAAAAGAAATGAAATTTACCGATGGTTATTGGTTGATCCAAAAAGATGTAAAGGCGTTTCACCCGGCGCAGGTATATGAGGTTGAAGTCGCCCAGGATTTGTTCACTGTTTATGCACCCACGAACCGCATAACCAATCGTGGCGACACCCACGACGGGACATTATTGTCCATCCAGTTTTCTTCACCGATGCCGGATGTCATCCGCGTGAAGTTGACCCATTTTTCCGGACAACCATCCAGACCACCGCAGTTTGATCTGATTAAGCAACCTGTGGCTAGTGTGCATATTCAGGACAATGAAGAAACGACCACCCTCAGCAGCGGACACTTATCGGTGCGCGTTCCGCGCAGACTCCCCTGGGGTGTGGAATATGTGGTTAACAACAAGGTCATAACAATGAGTGGACCGCGTGGGATGGGCATCATCGAGACAGAAGACGATGGCCACTTTGTCCACGAACAACTCTCGCTTGGAGTGGGAGAATATGTCTATGGTCTGGGTGAGCATTTCACGGCCTTTATTAAGAATGGCCAGGCCGTGGATATCTGGAACCAGGATGGAGGCACGAGCACCGAGCAAGCCTATAAGAATATCCCCTTCTATATGACGAATCGAGGTTATGGTGTCTTTGTCAACCACCCTGAACTTGTCTCGTTTGAGGTCGCTTCCGAGAAAGTTTCACGAGTTCAATTCAGTGTTGCCGGCCAATCCCTGGAGTACTTCGTAATCTACGGACCTACACCCAAAGAAGTGCTTGAAAAATATACTGCCCTGACAGGACGCCCAGCATTGCCACCGGCGTGGTCGTTCGGCTTATGGCTGACGACTTCCTTTACCACCTCGTACGATGAGGCTACGGTAACCAGTTTCATACAGGGGATGGCAGAGCGCGACTTACCACTACACGTTTTCCACTTCGACTGCTTTTGGATGAAGGAATATGAGTGGTGCAATTTCGAATGGGATGCGCGTACATTTCCCGACCCTACGGGAATGCTCAAGCGGCTTAAAGAGCGTGGATTGCATATCTGTCTGTGGATCAATCCTTACATTGCACAACAGTCGGCTCTTTTTAACGAGGGGGCAAAACAGGGGTATCTTCTGAAAAAGCTAAACGGGGATGTCTGGCAATCCGATCGATGGCAAGCCGGCATGGGAATTGTGGATTTTACCAACCCGGCAGCCCGGCAATGGTACGGCGATAAACTACGTGGACTGATTGACATGGGGGTGGATTGTTTCAAATCCGATTTTGGAGAACGTATTCCCACGGATGTAGTATATTGGGACGGCTCAGACCCCATCAAAATGCACAATTTTTACAGTTATCTGTATACCAAGACCGTCTTTGATGTAATCCAGGAACGGCGGGGCGAGGGGGAGGCAGTTCTCTTCGCCCGGTCGGCGACTGCAGGCAGCCAGCGGTTCCCTGTACATTGGGGCGGGGATTGCGTTTCGACCTTCGAATCGATGGCGGAAAGCTTGCGAGGTGGGCTATCGCTAGGCCTCTCTGGTTTCGGATTCTGGAGCCATGATATAGGTGGTTTTGATGGGACGCCACCAGCAGCAGTATATAAACGCTGGATCGCTTTCGGCCTGCTTTCTTCCCACAGCCGCCTGCACGGTGATGCATCCTACCGTGTGCCATGGTTGTTTGATGAAGAGTCGGTGGACGTGTTAAGAAAGTTTACCAAACTCAAGAGTTGTCTGATGCCTTATTTGTTTGCCCATGCCCTGGAGGCCAAGAATAAAGGAATACCGTTGATGCGCGCCATGCTGTTGGAGTTTCCAAATGATCCAACCTGCGATTATCTGGACCGCCAATACATGTTGGGAGAGTCCCTTCTGATCGCGCCGGTCTTTTCGAATGATAACGCGGTCACCTATTACCTTCCAGAGGGGCGATGGACAAACTTTCTCAGCGGAAAAACTTTGGTCGGCCCAGGCTGGGAGACCGAGACACACGACTTTATGAGTTTACCGATGATGGTACGGCCCAATTCCATCATTGCCATAGGGAACCATGATGATCGCCCTGACTATGACTATGGAGAGGGTGTCACCCTTCGATTGTATGAACTCGAGGATGGGAAAAAGGCCCAGGTTGAAATTCCCTCTTTAAGAGGTGAAATTCAGACAACCTTTACAGTGAAACGCGAAGGCCGGATTATCACCGTTAAACGACAAGGAAAATCCAGGGCATGGCAATTGTTACTTGTCGGAATTCCGAGGATAACGTCCGTTGATGCTGGTACAGGGGAGACCAGCCCAGAGGGTGTTATAGTCACGCCAATTCCTGATAAGAATCATTTACAGATAATGCTCCCCTGATCCCCGGCAACTCCTTTCAAAGGCAGTTTTACCAGGCCAACTTAACATTGCGTTCTACTCCTTTTTGTAATGGGGCGGCGCACATCCCGATAAGGGAAGCACCGCCCCAATCGATGTGGCTGGACTAAACCGGTAAATATCACGAGAAAATAGATAGAAAGTCCTCATGAATGATTTCCATGGCCTCCCGATTGGCATTCTGGAAAATGACACCATCCGGCTCGAATACCTGACATCAGCCGGTCCGCGCATCGTGCGGTTATCAATGCATGGCGGACCAAACCTGCTCAGGGAACTACCAGATATATCCACAGAAACCCTATTTGGAACCTATCATTTACGTGGCGGACACCGATTATGGTGCGCCCCCGAGTTCCGGACGAGTTCCTACGCTCCGGATAATGATGGCCTGATAATGGAAGAATTCCCGGGGGGCGTACGCTTGAGCGGTCCGTCCGAGCCAGCCACCTGCATTATCAAAACGATTGCAATCCGTCTCTCTCCGGAACGGGCGGAAGTCACTCTGGAGCACGAATTGCGAAATGCCGGTCTTCGATGGATAGAAGTTGCAGCCTGGGCTCTGACCATGCTACGAATGGGAGGGACGGCGATCCTGCCCCAACCGATCGGGAACACTGATGCATATGGAATGCGCCACAATAGAATTCTGGCACTGTGGCCGTACACACATATCAATGATCCCCGCCTGATCCTGGGTGATGATGCCATCCTGATGCGCGCTCGTTCGAGTCTGCCAGCTGTCAAAATTGGTTATTACAATCCATCCGGTTGGCTGGCTTATTGGGTGGACAACGTGCTCTTCAGAAAAACCTTTGCTACCATTGCGGATGCAACTTATCCTGACGGCGGCTGCAATGCGGAAGTCTACTGCGACAATAGAGTGATCGAGCTGGAGAGCCTTGGCCGGTTTGGAAGTCTCGAACCTGGCAAATCCTTCTTTCACACCGAGAAGTGGGAAATCTTCGACAGCCTGGATCAACCCTTTATCTCACCCGGCTTACGAGAGAGGCTGGAGGAGTAGATTTCGAGTCGCAAAGTGATTTGATAGGTCGACGACCGCAAAACGTTACGGGAGGCTTGGTGAAGCACCCCATTTGGAAATTGCCTATTGACAAAGGGTTGAGAAAGTTGTATTCTTTATTTATGACAACGTTGTCGCCAACGATGTCATTGAGCAAAGGTGATCCCAAGATACTTTTCCCCGGCATAAAAGCACCAAATAGAAATGAGCAGCGTTCATCCCGAGACACAGCTTAATGGAAAATCGAACAACCACGTGGCCACCCTGCGGGATGTGGCAGACCTGGTGGGCGTTTCGACAAAGACTGTTTCCCGTGTTGTTAATCACCAGAACGAAATCAGTGAAATCACGCGCCAGCGAGTTCAGGCGGCCATCGACCAGCTCGATTACCGTCCGAACATCCTGGCGCGCAGTTTAATCCACCAGCGTTCGAGGACCCTGGCGGTGATCGCCTGGGGAATCGATTATTTTGGACCTTCCCGCACCGTGGTGGGGATCGAGCAAGAGGCGAATGAACTGGGGTATTCCTTATTGCTAAGCCTGGTAAACAATCCAACTGATGATCACGAACGAATCCTGGACACGTTGATCTCGCGACGCGTAGAGGGCATCATCTGGGCAATTCCCGAAGTGGGGGACAACCGAAACTGGGTGGAGGCCAGCCGGCTGGACCGGCTTCCCCCGGTCGTTTTCCTGAGCATGGGAGCCCGCCCGGGTATTTCCGTGGTCTGCGTTGATAACCGGAAGGGTGCCAAGGAGGCCGTGCAGCATCTCCTGCAGCAGGGCAGGCGTAAAATAGGCATCATCACCGGTCCATTGGCCTGGTGGGAGGCACGCGAACGCTTTGCAGGCTGGCAGGAAGCTCTGGAGGAAGCAGGCGTGGAAGCCAGTCCTTCCCAGGTGGTCAAAGGCGATGACTGGACGGCAGTGAATGGAGAGAGGGGTATGCGTACACTCCTGGCGCAGAGGCCGGATATTGACGGTGTTTTTGCGAGCAACGACCAGATCGCCCTGGGTGCATTGGGGATCGCACACCAACAGGGCCGGAGGGTGCCCCAGGATCTGGCCATCGTGGGTTTTGATAACACACCAGAGGCGGCCTTCTTCTGGCCTCCCCTGACAACCATGTACCAGCAATTGGTGGAGGTGGGCCGGGTTGCAGTCAAGAACCTGCATGAAATGATCATGAGTCGCAGGTCGCAAAGTGAACCTCTGCCGCCAGTCTCGACCATGCTGAAGCCGGAGTTGGTCATCCGTGCCAGTTCTTCAGTTTGAATCCCCGGCGTAATGTTTCCAGGATATTATCGGACTCTACTTTTCTCCATCAGGAGAGACAGGAGGTGACCCCCAAAAAGGATAGAATGTCATCAAAAAATTTACGAAAAAAAGCAAGATTTGTTCGTGATCTCAAAAAACCTTTCCGATAAGCTCAAGGAGGCTTAAATGTTCAAGAATGTCTCACGGATCGTTTCCGTGATCGCCCTACTGGCCCTGGTCCTGGCAGCCTGCGCACCGGCGGCTACGGCAACCAAGGCTCCCGCAACATCTGCCCCAGTCGCTACTTCAGGTGCAGCTCCGGCTGCAGCTGCTGGATGGTGCTCCGGAGTCAAGATCGTCTTCTTCCCCGGCGGAACGCCCGGTGGAAGCTTCGAGCAGGTCGTCTATAACGGTGCCGTCCAGGCTGCCAAGGATACCGGCGCGAATGTGCAATACGTCTGGTCCGACTGGCTTCCTGACAAGATGATCACCCAGTTCCAGCAAGCCGTAGCCACCAAACCGGATGGCATTGCCATCATGGGGCACCCCGGCGATACAGCCTTTGATCCCCTGATCGATGCCGCTGAAGCCCAGGGCATTATTGTGACCAGCATGAACACCCAGGTGCCGCTGGCGCAGGCTAAATATACCGCCAATGGTTTCGGCTATGTTGGCGCCATTCTCTACAATGCAGGATATGCACTGGGCACGGAAGCCGTCAAAGAAGCAGGCTTGAAGGCAGGCGACACAGCCTTCCTGTGGGGTTTGAAGGCACAAGCCGGCCGCGGCCAGCGCACCCAAGGTGTACAGGACGCGCTTGAAAAAGCCGGATTGACAGTGATCTACCAGGAGATCGATCCCGCAACCAACAAGACCGCATCCGCCGGCGTGCCGACCTTCACCGGCATCATGTCTGCCCACCCGGAAATCAAGCTGGTCATCACCGATCACGGCGACCTGACGGGCATTATGCAGACCTTACTGCAAGCCGCAGGGAAGAAGCCCGGTGATGTCTTTGCCGCCGGATTCGATATGTCCGGCAACGACATTACCGCGATCCAGGGCGGCTGGCTGCAACTGGTGATCGACCAACAGCAGTATCTGCAAGGATATTTCGGCGTTCTGCAGCTCTGCCTGACCAAGGTATATCATTTCGGTGGTCTGCAGATCGATACGGGCGCGGGTTTTGTCACCAAGGACAATCTCGCTGCACTCATTCCGTTGATCAAGGCACAGGAACGCTAAAGCGGAACCGCTCAACCAAATTTGCTGAGGCTTTTCTTTATCCAGATCAGCAATAGGAAACCACGCAAGGGCTAAATGGCGCTCGCAGAACTTTGCCATTTAGCCCTTGCCAGTAATAATAGAAGTAACAACTTCTTTCTTGAGTAGTGTGTATATAAACGGCTGATGCCGTTCCCAAAATGCCATAATTCTGAATATAATTCATGTTATAACTCCACCCATCACTGCAACGGAGACAGTCCTATGGAAGAATACCGGCTCGAACTTAAGCACGTGTCCAAAACCTTTGGTGAGGTCCAGGCTCTCGAGGATATCAACTTTCATTTAGGCCGGAATGAAGTGGTCGGCCTGCTGGGCGATAACGGCGCCGGAAAATCCACCCTGATCAAGATCATCACCGGCTATCACCAGCCCACGTCCGGCGAGATATATTTCAACGGCAAGAAAGTGGAAAACCTAACGGTTCCCATGGCCAGAGAGTTAGGCCTGGAAGCCGTCTACCAGGAACGAGCACTGGCCGAATTGCAGACGCTCTGGCGCAATATCTTCCTGGGACGCGAACTTACCACCACGATGGGTTTTCTGGATATCCAACGGATGAGAGATGAAACACACCGGCTGATGACGGAGTCGATGGGCTTCACCTCACATGCCGTCAGTCCAGATTCGATGGTTGGGAAATATTCGGGGGGGAGAGGCAAGGCGTTGCCATTGTGCGCGCCCTGTTCTTCAACGCGGATATCGTAGTTCTGGATGAGCCCACCATGGGCCTGTCCCTAAAAGAATCAGCCAAATTGATCAGCTTCGTGAATGGTATCAAACAAGCCGGCAAATCCGCCATATTTATCGACCATAACATCCTGCACGTCTATAATGTTGCTGACCGGGTGGTGGTGATCGACCGTGGCAAGATTGCCGGTGAATTCCAGACGAAAAATATCGGCCTGAACGAGTTAATGGATAAGATGATCCGCGTTGCAGAAACCGGCAGCCTCAGTTAACTTATCAATCAGTTAATAAATCAATAAGGATGGATTCAATGAGTACTCAAAACAAGGCAATATCACCAGAAGTCACTCCGCGCTATAAGCCGCCCTTCAATCTCAGAAGACTTATACGCAAAAATAGCGCCCAGCTTGGAATCCTGGGTGTCTTTGTAACCCTGTGGCTCATATTCATTGTTTCTGCCCCAAGGACCTTTATGGCCCCCCAGATCTACTCTGCCTTCATGTCCTCCACCCCTTTTTTTGCAATCATGGCCATTCCCCTGACCATTGTGGTGATCGCCAAGGAGATGGATCTCTCGTTCCCCTCCATCATGGCCATGGGCATGGTGTCGTTCAACTATACTTATGGTGCTACAGCCTTCATCCATAATGCGACCATCCAGGTGTTCCTGGCAATTGTGGCCGCCCTGGTAACCGGAGCGATCATTGGCTGGCTGAATGGATTTATCATCGTCAAGTTCGGCATTCCTTCACTGGTTGTCACCATCGGTACACAATTCCTATGGAGTGGTGCGGCCCTGGTGCTTACACAAGGGGCAAATTTTTCCCTGGAATATATTAAACAGACCTTTTTTTACAACCTGTTTGTAGGCAAGATCGGCCCATATTTTCCGATGCAAATGTTTTGGTTGATTGTGGTCACGATCCTGGGATGGGTGCTGCTGAACCGGCACAAGTTTGGCGCGCATGCCTACCTGATCGGAGACAATATCAACAGCGCTGAACTGATGGGCGTCAATACCGGGCGCGTCCGCATCCAGATTTTCATGCTGGTCGGCCTGGTCTCTGCCTTTGCCGGCGTACTTGCCAGTTTTTACGTGGCTTATTTCTGGCCCACCCTGGGAGATGGTTATTTGCTCCAAACCCTGGCTTCCGTCTTCCTGGGTGGCACATCCGTCCTGGGCGGCGTGGGTACGATACTGGGAACGTTCCTGGGAGCTTTTATCATCGGTGCCATCGAAGCTGCAACCGTCGCAGTTGGCCTGACGGGATTTTGGACCAATTTCATCTATGGTTTAATCATCGTACTCTCGGTGATCATGCACATGTATCTGCGCAAGCGTGGGGAATAGTCCACTCCAATTTAATAGATCCACCACCTTGTTAATAAATTCATCTCCTCTCATTGTCGTTTCTGCCTCAAAGGGATAGGAACGAAAAAATGAGAGGAGATTCTTTTTCTTGTCCCTATTTGCTTACGAGCTCGATCTTCCAGTTTCCAGATGCCTGTATGTTGGTAGAGTTCCCCGGCCAGTAGAGAGTCGTCCAATAATCACCACCCCGTAAAACGGATGGATTCACCCCCATCGTGACGATAATATGGTCGGGCGTGTAATGTGCAAAATAATTATCGCGGTTGACCAGCGGCCGTCCCAGGGTGGGATCAAGAGCGACCCAGCCGACAGATGGCATGTAGACATCCGGCCAGGCATGATTAATTTTTGCGAGAGCACCCGTGCTCTTATCCAGATACAGTAAGCCTTCGAAATAACGAGCCGGAATGCCACGCGCCCGGCTAAGTGCCACCAGCAAGTCAGTATATTCCGTACAGTCAGCCCCCATTGGCCCGAGTGCGGCTTGCGCCCCCCAATTCGCTCCATTGTACGTATAGACCAGATTATTGCCGATGTAATCATAAAAAGCCCGCACCTGCTGGCAAACAGTTCCTTTTCCCCGGGAAAGTTCACTGGCGAGAGCCACAATTTGTGGATTAGCGGATTCGATATGCAACTCAGGCTGGATAAACTCATCCAGGAGAGCCCCTTTGCAGACTGACAGGTCATAGGACAATTCGTTTACGACGACCTGATAATCGATATTCACCGTTATGGTCGTCCCAGCATGTTGCCTGGAAAAATCAAACTCAGCATAATGGTTGCCATACTCGTCAATGACCAGCGTGTAACCTGCGGGCGAAATCTTCATCGACCGCACTTCCTGATAAGGAGAAAAATCCCGAATTAATGCCACCCAAATATTCTGCTTCTCCGGTTGACCCGGTCCCTGATTAACGAGGGTCAATTGCTGGTGGACATCATATTCACGCCGGCTCAAGACAGTCACCTGCGGACCAGGAGTCGTCCTTGCAGAAATCGATGAAACCGTTCGCGGCTGGCACCCCAGCAACGAGATCAATAAAACAGACAAAAAAATTATTCCGAAAACCTTTTTTATGCTGCCTCGATTCGGCTCCATTGTAAACCATAACGACCAATGCCGCAAAAATGCCGGTTTTCGGAAGCAGAGGATCTTAAATCCTGTATTCGGCGGCGCTGAGGTCGCCCGGAGTACAATCTGAAGATTTTGCCCCACTTTGTGAAAAGCATGTCCGGTTGGATGGTGTACTGGACTCAGTTCTTCTGAAGTGTTATCATCGTTGCATGAGTTGCCAGGCAGGTTACCCTGCGAAGAATCCAGCCAGATGGATGATGAATAGATGATATCCCGCGAAAGGGTCATGAAAGCCCTCAACCATAAAGAGCCCGATCGCATCCCGATCGATCTGGGGGGAACGATCGTCACATCGATCGTCAGGAAGACTTACATCGAACTCAAACAACATCTTGGGTTGCCGGTCGAGCAGATCAAAATGCTGGATTACGTGCAGCAACTGCCCTATGTCGACGATGGATTATTGGAACGGTTCGGGGTGGATTTCCGACTGGTGCAATTGCCGGCCGCCACGACGCCGGGGGTGGATATTTTCGAAGAAGGCGGTTATTATGCTTTCATCGATCGCTGGGGCTCAAAATTGCACATGCCCAAGGAAGGGGGATTGTATTTTGATTGGGTGGACTTCCCGATCAAAGATACGAGCATGTCTGCACTGGACAACTATTCCTGGCCGCACCCCGATCCGCCAGATGTCAATGCGGAATTGGGCAGTCAGGCGAAAGCCCTGTACGAAAACACGGAATACGCCCTGGTGGGCAGTGCGGTGATCGGCGGGGGCATCTTTGAACAACCGGCGCGGGTGATGGGCTTGCAGAACTTTTTAATGGCCTTAATGGCAGAACCGGCTTTTGCCGACCGGCTGATGCAGACTATCACTGACATATATATAGAATCCTGCAACCGGTACCTCGAGCAAGTGGGCCCCTACATCCAGGTTTTCACTTACTGGGATGACCTGGCGGGTCAAAATGGATGGATGATCAACCCCGAGGTGTACCGCAAGCGGATCAAGCCACTGCAAAAACGCCTGGTGGAAGCGATCAAGAAAAAGACGGATGCCAAGTTGTTCTACCACAGCTGCGGGGCAACGCGCGGCCTGATACCCGACCTGATCGAGATCGGCTTTGATATCCTGAATCCGGTCCAGGTTTCGGCAAAAGGCATGAATACCAGGGAACTGAAAACCGAGTTCGGGCGGGATATCGTTTTTTGGGGCGGCGGCGTGGATACCCAGCAGGTACTGCCCTTTGGCAAGCCGCAGGAAGTGGTCGATGAAGTAAAACGGCGCATCGATGACCTGGCGCCCGGGGGAGGCTTTGTGTTTGCGGCGGTGCACAACATCCAGGCATTCGTTCCGCCGGAGAATATCGTCGCGGCGTTCGATACCGCGCAGGAATATGGCAAGAGTCACGGCTAACACCGATCCGGAAATCAGAATTTCACTAAATAAAATCAAATCTCGAGGAATAATCATGATGAAACACCGTGAGCGTGTAATGACTGCACTCAGCCACGCAGAACCGGATCGTTGTCCGATGCAGATCAGTTTCACGCCCGAATTCGCCGCCCGGCTGGAAGCCGATCTGCGGCTGAAAGGACAAGGCCTGCACAATCCGCATGGGGGCGGTAACACGTACAAGTTGGAACGTGCCCTGGACGAGGATATGCTGCTGACTTCGGTCGGCTGGGTCAACGGCTATTATCAGGATGGCTACCAGAATGTAGCCAGCTACCAGGACGAGTGGGGAGTGGATTGGAAGACGGTTGAATATGATACGCCTTTTGGCAAGGGCAAGTACACCGAGCCACATGGTCATCCGCTGGCGGAGGACTGGAGGCTGGAGACGTATTTGCCTCCCGACCCCAATCGTCCGGAACTCTACACGGAAGCTCAACGTGTGCTGGAGAAATACAAGGATGAATACTGGATCGTCGGCGTCACTCCGACAACCATTTTCGAATGTGCCTGGGCTCTGCGCGGCTATGAGCAATTGATGATGGACCTGGCCATGCAACCGGACAAAGCCAACCGGGTGCTGGACATCCCATATTCCTACCACAAGGTCGTCACGCAGCACCTGGTACGGATGGGAGTGGACATGATCTGGCTCGGAGACGATGTCGGCGGGCAGAATTCCATGCTGATGTCCCCCAGGATGTGGCGCACCTATTTCAAACCGCGCATGGCCGATCTGATCGCCTCGCTAAAGGGCATCAATCCACAGATCAAGATCGCCTACCATACCGATGGAGTCGTTTATCCGATCATCCCGGACCTGATCGAAATCGGCCTGGATGTGTTGAACCCGATCCAACCGATGGCGATGGACCCGGTGCGGTTGAAGAATGAGTACGGCAGGAATTTATGCTTCTGGGGATCGCTGGATATCCAGCAGACCCTGCCCTTTGGCACACCCGCGCAGGTGAAAGCAGAAGTGATCACCCGCTTGAAAACGATCGGGCGGGAGGGCGGGCTGTTGATCGGGCCCACGCACAATTTGCAACTGGATACACCGCTCGAAAATTTCTGGGCGATGGTCGAGACCATCCGACAGACACCTTATCAGTCGCTGGCATAAATACATGACCATTACCAAGCGGGAAGTCATCAGCCTCGTGCTGGCAGGACAGGTGCCGCCCTATGTGCCGTGGTCCTGCGGATTCACCCAGGAAGCCCGGACAAAACTAGCAGAGCATTACAAGCCGGTGGATATCGAAGATGCGCTTCAGAACCACCTGCTCAAGCTGGGCAGCGACATCGGCTTTTTTACCGACCTGGGGAACAAGCATGTGCAGGATGTATTCGGCGTGGTTTGGGACCGCAGCATCGATAAGGAAATTGGCAACGTGACCGGCTGTGTCCTGCCCGAAGCGACGTTGGGGCATTATGCCTTCCCCGATCCGCTGGACCGGCGGTTCTTTGCAGATATTCCCAACCGGATCGTCCAATACGGGGATCGTTTCCGGGTTTACCAGATCGGATTTTCCCTGTATGAGCGCGCCTGGACTTTGCGCGGCATGCAGAACCTTTTAATGGATTTTTATGACCATCCCGCATTTGTCCACCGCCTGCTGGAAACGATCGCAGATTACAACATCGCACAGATCCAGGAAGCCTTGAAGTACGAGATCGATGCGGTTTATTTCGGGGATGATTGGGGACAACAGCACGGCCTGCAAATGGGCCCCAAACTATGGCACCAATTCATTTATCCGGTGCTCAAGCGCATGTATGGGATCGTCCATGCGGCAGGCAAGTTTGTGTTCATTCACTCCTGCGGCGACGTGGATGAGCTTTTCGATGACCTGATCGGGATCGGGCTGAATTGCTTCAATCCCTTTCAGCCTGAAGTGATGGAAGTTGCGTCATTAATGGAACGTTATCACGGACGCCTGACATTCCATGGAGGATTATCCACCCAGCGGACCCTGCCCTTCGGTTCGGTTGAAGATGTCCGGATGGAAACGCAAGAGTTATTAAGAATGGGCGCAAACGGCGGATATATATTTGCCCCGGCACATGATGTTGAGGGGGATGTGCCACTTGAGAACATGCTGGCATTTATTGAACTGGTTCAAAACCAGCCCGGTTTCCGGGAACATTGAGAGGAGAAGACCCATGAGTATTTTGGATGAAATACGCAAGAGCGTGATCGATGGCGATATGGAGGCCACCCAGGCCCAGGTGCAGACTGCCCTGGCGGAAAATATTCCCCCCGAGAGCATCCTCACGGAAGGTTTGATCGCTGCCATGAGCGAGGTGGGCCGGTTGTTCGAAGCCGGGGATTTTTATGTCCCCGAAATGCTCATTTCCGCCCGGGCGATGAAAAGCGGCCTGGCCATCCTGCGGCCGCGGCTGGCGGCCGAAAACATCAAGGCGGTTGGCAAGGTCGTGATTGGCACCGTCCAGGGTGATTTGCATGATATTGGCAAAAACCTGGTCGGGATGATGCTGGAAGGGGCCGGATTCGAGGTGATCGACCTGGGCGTGGACGTTTCACCGGAGAAATATGTGGCGGCGGTCCAGGAAAATCATCCCGACTTGCTGGGTTGTTCGGCCCTGCTGACGACCACCATGCCGCGCATGAAGGATATAATTTCAGCCCTTGAGGCCGCCGGCATGCGGGAGACAGTCAAAGTGATGATCGGCGGCGCCCCGGTAACCGAGCAATATGCCACATCCATCGGTGCGGACATCTTTGCACCGGACGCCGCCTCGGCAGCCCAACGGGCCAGGCAAGCGCTGAAGACAGGGTGAGTGCCTGGAAAAATTTGTCAACCGGCAACAAACGGGAAATACTTGATACCAACGATAAGGATGCCTCTCTGGAGTCCAACGATTCGTGTTAATGGAGAGTCCGAAGTCTCCAGACTTCGGACTCCGGAAATTTCAGACTCCGGGGATTTTGGATCATAGAGCTTTCGGACTCCGATAAGTATTTTCAAGAAAGGAAATCAAGGCTTTTTACCGGTAATGACATCTGGCATTGTTTTTGACATCAAGGAATTTACGGTCCACGATGGTCCCGGGGTGCGGAACACCGTCTTTCTGAAGGGGTGCCCGCTGGCATGCATGTGGTGCCACAACCCCGAGAGCCAATCCATCCAGCCGCAGATCATACGCAGCCCATCCGGCGAACGGCTGGCGGGCAGGGAATATTCAGCCAGCGAACTGGCGTCCCTGCTTAACCAGCAGGCCGCGCTCCTGCGGGCGAACGATGGAGGCATCACCTTTTCGGGGGGGGAACCGCTATTCCAGGCTGAATTTGTCGCCGAAGTGATCGACCTCTTGCATGATCTGCATATTGTTCTGGACACCTGTGGTTACGGCCGGCAGCAGGATTTCCTGCTATTGCTGAGGCGCACGGACCTGGTCTTCTACGATCTGAAACTGATCGACCGGGATTTGCATCTCCATTACACCGGTTATGATAATGACCTGATCCTGCATAACCTGCATTTGTTGAGCGACTCGGGCAAACCTTTTATAATCAGAGTGCCCCTGGTGCCGGGCGTGACCGATACGGACGAAAACCTGGCCGGTATCGTCAAAACCGTTGAAAAATTGCCAGGCCTGGTCGAGGTGAATTTGTTACCGTACAATCGGGCTGCCGGTTCGAAATATCGTTATGCCGGGATGGAGTTCAAACCGGATTATGATGAGGCACGTCCCTTGAATGTAAACACGAAAATCTTTAAGCAAGCCGGATTAAAGGTAAAAAAGGTATGAACGAACGGTTGGTCTTGTTGAAACAGCAAATGCGAGAGGGTGAACACAAGGCACTGCGCCAGAAAGACCTGGTCGGACTCCTGCCGGAGTGCGAGGAGGAAGGATTATCCTGGCCGCGGCGGATCGCCCGGCTGGTGCGCAGGCAATGCGAGGCCGAGCAAGTCGTCATCGGGCCGGATGAAAAGATCGTCTTCACCCGGACGGTTCCGGGGGTGCCGCCGGTCTACTCTGCCGAAGATTGGAGACGCCTGACCGACGGGAAGACTCTGCACGAGCTTGGACCAATCAGCAATATCTGCGCAGATTGGGAACTGCTGCTTACGCAAGGGCTTCTGGGACGGCGGGAGGTGGCCAGCGCCACACGTGACCACAGGCTGGGAGATCCAACTGCGCTCGAATTCCTCGAATGTGCCATCGAAACCATCGACGCTGTACTGGCTTTAAGTGACCGTTATGCCGTCCAAGCCGACCAGATGGGACGGCAGGACCTGGTTGAGGTGCTTGAAACCGTCCCGGCCCACCCTGCCCGTACTTTCCGGCAAGCCCTGCAGTCGCTGCGTTTCTGCCAGGCGGTGGTATGGCTGGGAGGCAATTACCATGTCGGCCTGGGACGCTTTGACCAGTACATGTGGCCTTTCCTGCAGTACGACCTGCAGACCGGCCGGCTGACATTCCTGGAAGCGGAAGAGCTCCTGGCCGAATTTTTCATCTCCATGAACAAAGACAGTGACCTCTACCCGGGAGTCCAGCAAGGCGACAACGGCCAGACGCTGACCCTGGGCGGGGTCAAGCCGGATGGCTCGACGGCGGTCAATGAACTGACCCGCATGGTACTGCGGGTAGCCTGCGACCTGGAACTGATCGACCCAAAGATCAACCTGCGCATTTCGCCGCAGACCGACCTGGATCTGCTCTGCCTGGCCACCCAGCTGACCCGCAAAGGACTGGGGTTCCCCCAGTACAGCAATGACGATGTGGTCATCCCGGGACTGGTGGCGCATGGTTATGAGCTGGAGGATGCGCGTGATTATGTCACCGCGGCATGCTGGGAATTCATCATTCCCGGGCGCGGCATGGAGATCGTCAACAGCGGGGCGGTTTCCTTCCCGGCAGCGGCCGACCAGGCCATCCGGAGCGGCCTGGCAGATCAGGCGGAATTTGAGGACATACTCATTCGCACCGGCACGAACATCCGTCTCCAAGTGCATGCCCTGGCGGATGTCTATGCGCGCCTGTTGCTGCCACCTGCGCCATATTATTCGGTTTTCATGCGCGGCTGTCTCGAGCAGGGCCGCGACCTCTCGGAAGGACTGAAATACAACAACCTCGGCATCCACGGCGCCTGCTCTGCCAATGCGGCGGATGCCCTGGCGGCGGTCAAACAATTCGTGTTTGACGAGCACAGCCTGGAAAGGAGCGAGCTGCTGGGGGCATTGCAGGCGAATTTCGCCGGGCACGAACCTTTGCGACACAAGTTGGACGAAAATGGCCCCAAAGTGGGATCCAACGATGACCGTGCGGATGCTTTGCTGGTGAGATTGTTCGACGATTTCGCACTGGCCTGTGAAGAGTACGGCCACACGCCCAAGGGCGGGATCATCCGGCCAGGCACGGGTTCGGCCATGTATTACATCTGGTTGGCCAAAGGACATGCAGGTATGCGGGAGCCGCTGGTCGAGGCGACTGCGGATGGACGCGTGAACGGGGAACCGTTCAGTGCCAACCTGGCCCCCGCGCCGGGCGTACCGGTGCGAGGTCCGATCAGCACCCTGCAGTCCTTTTCCAAGATCGACTTCCAACGGGTTTGCAACGGCGGCCCGATCACCATGGAGTTATCTGATACTGTCTTCCGCGATGCCGAATCAATCCGCAAAGTGGCCACGCTGGTGCGCATGTTTGCCCAGCTCGGCTGCCAGCAACTGCAGCTCAACAGCCTGAACGTCGAGACATTACTGGAAGCCAAAGCGCACCCCGAACAGCACAAGAACCTGATCGTGCGCGTCTGGGGCTGGAGCGGTTATTTCTGCGAACTGGCGCCAGAGTACCAGGACCACATCATCGCACGCAGCCTGTACCAGGTGGAGTGATCATCCGCCAATCAATGCGAATTCTCGCCGACAATTTCATATGACATATCTTCTTTCCGAGCGTTGATTATTTGCATATTCCGTTTTCCTGGTTAATTACTTCCCTTCATTTTCCCTCAAGGAATTAAATGATAAGAAATGCAGAATCGCCGACTTTTCAATATTTGCTGCCTGCTCTTGGAATTCTCATAGTCATCCTGATCATTTGGAACGTCATTGTACGGCTTAATCAAGCCGCCAGGATGCGCCGAGGAGACCTGAAAGTCATCGATCAAAAACGGCAATCCAATAAAAGGAATAGCAACAGGCTTGTCATGAGTATTGGACGGGCGGGCAAGCGCCATAGCATATTTGCACTTATTCATCATGCAGGGCGGAAATCCGGAAAGATATATACAACACCCGTTCGATGCGTGCGAAATGGGTCCACCTTTACGATCCCCCTGACCTATGGAACCCGCGCGGATTGGTACCAAAACTTGCAGGCCAGCGGAAGCATGGAACTAACCTGGCAGGGCCAAACTTACCAGGTCGGGGAGCCAGAATGGCTCGAGGTTTCCGAGACGACAGATGAATTTCCTGGAATCTCCCGATTTCTTTTCCGGCTGGATGGATTACCGGCATTCATCCGGGTAAGAGTGATTTCGTAGGGATCAATACACAGCAGGCAGCATCTGAAGGAAATCTGGTTGGTAAAACTCTTTCAGACCGGGTAGCATGGAATCAGGGGAGTTGTTTGCGATAGAAGATTCGATCGTAGCCCTGGTCCATCTTTCTTTCATATTCGACGTAACCGATCTTTGGATATAAAACCTGGTTCTCGGTCATCTTGACATTGGTACACAAGTAAATTGACCGGAAGCCGCGGCGTTTTGCCTCGCCTTCTGCAAACAACAAAAGCGCCCGGCCAACGCCAGTGCCCTGGCGGGCAGGGGATACAGCCACCGTATCGATGTAGAAGCCTGCTTCGGTCTCATACTGGACTAACACACCCAGGACCTGTTCATCAATTTCTGCAACCCAGACCCAGCCAGCCGCGATGATCCTTGGAAAGTCCGCCAGCATGGGGGCAGGAGGTTTGCCGATGCGTTCGATGTAGGGGGTAAACGCCGCCTTGATACAATAGGTAACGGCCTCAGCATCAGCGGGATTTGCGGGGCGGATAAAGGGTGCAGATTTGGGGTGGGAGGGAGATTTCATGGAGAAAGTTATTCCAAACCCAAGGGGACCTCAATAATGGGGCGGGGTAAGAGAAGAATATTTGCGTATAGCCATTATTATGAAACCATCCCGGGTGTATACCTGCAGCCATACTGACACAGGATATAAAGTTGTGGGTTTGGAAATTTTCGGTGTAAACGACAGGGGCTGTCCAATTTCAGACAGCCCCTGCCATTTCGCATGGATGAGGCAATCTGGCGGCTGCAAGTCGTACTAGGAACGATCCACCTTCAACTTCAAGAAGTGCGTGGCGCAGGAGATGCACGGGTCGTAGGAACGCACCAGGTGCTCGGCGGTGAGGGTGGCCTGTTCCTCCGGCAGGGAAACGATCTGCGGAGCCAGGGCGAACAGGTCATCTTCGATGCGCGGCAGGTTCTGGGCGGTCGGCGGAACGATCCGGGCGGTCTGGATGCGGCCTTGATTGTCAATCCGGTAACGGTGATAGAGCAAACCACGCGGGGCCTCGCTGGCGCCAGCGCCTTCCCCGGCTTTCAACTTCAGCTCGAGATGAGCCGGACCTGTGGGGGCATAGGCCTGGATCAGCGCAATGGCTTCTACATAAAAATGGACAAGTTCCACGGCACGTGCAATCAGGCTCTTGTAAGGATTGGTAATCGGCAGAGCGATGTTGTTATCCGCCAGGGCCTTTTTAGCGAGGGGCAGGAGCTGGTCATGGTTCAGGTTCAAGCGGCTGAGCGGGCCGACCAGGTAATGCCCGCCTTCGCTGGTATGGCTGTGCAGGGCGTTAGAACGGCTGACGTGTTCTTCGATGTAACGGGTTTCATATTCAGCGACGGGCAAATGGCTGCCCCTGGAGGACCAGACCTGGCCATTGATCACGGCGTATTCGTCGGGATGATGGAGGGCAACGAACTCGTAATCAATCTGCAGTTCAGGGTAGGGCAGGGAGACGGCCCAGTGGACGGCCGCCTGGGCGGCTTCGAGGGCCCAAGCCAGGTCAGGCAGGAGTGCTTTGAGCGGAGCCGCGTCCGGCCAGCGGTAGAAGCCACCGACGCAGGCATTGACCGGATGGACGGAGCGCCCGCCGATGACTTTCAAGGATCTCGTTGCCGATCTTCTTCATGCGCAGGGCGTTCCTGACCACTTCCGGGGCAATGGCAGCCAGGTCGAGGGCGGAGGGCTGTCCAAGCAGGTCGGGTGCCTGGAGCAGGTAAATGTGCAGGGCGTGGCTCTCGATGTATTCGCCGCAGTACATCAAGCGGCGCAGGGCATAGACCTGTGGGCCGACTTCCAATCCCAGGGCTTTTTCCAAGGCGGTGACCGAGCTCATCTGGTAGGCGACCGGGCAGATGCCGCAGATGCGGGCGGTGATATCCGGCACTTCCTGCAGGAAGCGACCGACCAAAAAGCCCTCGAAGAAGCGGGGCGGTTCGTAGATATCCAAACGTACCTCGACGGCCTGGCCATCCTTAAATGCGATGTATAGACCGCCTTCGCCTTCGACGCGTGCCAGGGCGGGGACTTCGATGGTATTCATTGGTTTTCCTTTTTTGAGAGCAGGTAAGCCTGGTCAGCGGCGGACTGGAAGAGCGGTGAGTGGCTACTGAAACTGCGCAGCAGGCCGGCGGTCTCGTTCGGGTAGCGATCGTGCGGCAGCATGCCTTCCACCAGGGCGCTGAAGTTGGCCACGCTGGATGGGCCGAAGCAGCCGTAGCAGCCGCGCCCGGTGGCGGGGCACAGGGCCCCGCAACCGCCATGCACCACCGGCCCCAGACAGGGGATGCCCTGGGCGACCACCACGCAGACGATGCCGCGCCGTTTGCATTCCAGGCAGACCGGGCTGGGCGGGAAGCTGGGCCGGCGGTTCTGGAGCAGGGCGGCGATCACTTCCACCAACATATACTTGTTGATCGGGCAGCCCCAGATGGCCAGGTCCACCGGGACATTCTCGGAGATGGAGGTGGATTTATCCAGGAAGTGGAGGTATTCAGGATGGGCATAGACGGTTTTGGCGTAGTCGCCGGCGTTGGCGTAATTACGCAGCGCCTGGATGCCGCCGGCGGTGGCACAGGTGCCCAGGGCGATCAGGTACTTGCACTCCTCCCGCACTTCCTTGATCCGTTCGGCTTCATGGGGCGTGGTGATGGAGCCTTCGACAATGCCAATGTCATAAGGGCCGGGTTTGAATGCCCGGGTGGCTTCCAGAAAGTAGGAGATGTCCACGACGGAGGCCAGGTCAAGCAGCTCGTCTTCCAGGTTGAGCAATGAAAGCTGGCAGCCGTCGCAGGAGGAGAACTTGTAGACGGCCACTTTTGGCTTCGTCTGTTGTTTTGGGGTGAGGGTCATTAATACTCCTCCACGTTGAAAAAGGATTCCAGGCGGCTGAGTGGGAAGACCGGTCCATCCTTGCAGATGAAGTAGGGGCCCATCTGGCAGTGGCCGCAGGCACCCTGGCCACATTTCATGTTGCGTTCGAGTGAAACGTAAATATGTTCCGCCGGGATGCGGCGAGCCAGGGCTTCGTACATGACGAAGCGCATCATGATCTCCGGGCCGCAGGTCAGTACGGCAGTCCTGCGAGCGTCGACCCGGAAATGATAGAACCACATTGGGACGACACCCACGCGTCCGTTCCAGGTATCATCGCCGCGATCCACAGAGACCTGCACGTCGATATCAGCCTTGCTCCAGGTATCGTATTCGCGCGGGTACATGAGGTCCTTGGGGCTGCGGGCGCCATACAGGAGGATGACCTTGCCATACTTTGCGCGTTGTCGCAGGATGGTTTGAAGGGCGCCGCGCAAAGGTGGCAGGCCGATGCCACCGCAAGCGATCACCACATCCATGCCCTGAATGGCGTCCAGGGGCCATGCGCTGCCGAAGGGGCCGCGCAATCCAACCACATCCCCCAGCTTGAGCCGGCTGGCCGCCTTGGAGACATTGCCGGCGTTGCGGATGGTATGGATGACCAGGCCATCCGCGGATTCCACGTCGGAGCTCATTGAAATGGCGGCTTCGCCGTAACCGGGCACATAGAGCATGTTGAACTGGCCGGGCTGCCAGCGATAGCGTTGCTGGACCTGGGGGTCTGTGAACCGGAAGGCAAGGGTGTTGACGCCCTCGGCTTCGGGAGTGATCCGGACCAGCTCGGCCCAGGCGGGCAGGAGAAGTTTTTCAGGGGTACCGGCAAAGTGGGGGGTGGCATTTATCAAAGATGTAATCATGCCTTCACCTCCCGGCGGATGGCGGCGACTTCCTCGGTCAGATCGATCCCGACCGGGCACCAGGTGATGCAGCGACCGCAGCCAACGCAGCCCAGCACGTCGAACTGGGCCTTCCACTGTCCCAGCTTGTGGGTCAGCCACTGGCGGTAGCGGGAGCGGATATTCGGGCGGGTGTTCCCGCCGAAGACATAGGAAAAATTCGGGTTGAAGCAAGAATCCCACAGGCGTTCCCGGCGGGTGTGGGTGCCGAGCACGTCGGTCTGGTCGGTGGCATCCCAGCAGAAGCAAGTGGGGCAGACCTGGGTGCAGTTGGCGCAAGAGAGGCAGCGTTTGCCCACATCAGCCCAGCGGTCCGCATCCAGGTGCTCGGTCAAAAGGCCGGGCAGGTCGCTGGTTTCCATTTTTCGACCCATGGCTCCGGCGGCCTGTTCGATGGCCTGCCTGGCAGCGGTCTGGACGAAGGCGGAGGGTAGATCGTAAGTGCGGCGGAAAAGCAGGCTCAAGCCCAACTCCGAGCCCACTTCGACCAAAAACAGGTCATTCATCTCGGTCAGACACAGGTCGAAACCGGCCTGGTGACGAGGACCGGTCCCCATGGAGACACAAAAGCAGGTTTCATTGGGATGCAAGCAATTGACTGCGAGGATGAAGAGCCCCTCCCTCCGGCTACGATAGACCGGGTCATAGAAATCCGGGCGCAGGAAGACCCTATCCTGGATGGAAATGGCGGCGAGCTCGCAGGCGCGGACCCCCACCAGGGCGTAGCGTGGGGAGGGCAGGTCGTTCTCCTTGATCTGCCACTTGCACTCCCTGCGTTCCTCAAGGCAGGGCTTCTGTGCGCTAAAGAGCAAATGGCGGGGTGGGAAGAGGAACTGCTTCCAGGACTGGCTGGCGGGGATGAAATCGAAATAACGATCCTGGCCGGTCTGGAGCATGCGATATGAGCCGGGTTTCTGTTCGCTCAGGATGCCGCGCGGCAAGTCCTTGAGCCCTTCGATCTCCTTGTAGACAATGCTTTCGTCCTGCAGGCCCGGACCAACGGTCGTGAAGCCATTCGAGCGCAGGTCCGCCAGCAGGAGATCCAGCTCCGGTTTGGGAAGCGCAACGGTGCTTCCGACTGAGAGGTTCTTTTCATTCAACATTGTTCATGGTCTCCTCAGCGGAGAATCCTTTCATTCATCAAGATTCTTTGTCTCCACCGGTTCGGCAAACATATCCAATAATTGCAGGCGGGTAACCAAAAGACGGCTGGCGATGACGTTGGACATGTTGCGCATGAAAATATAACCGATTTCATGGTCCAATTCACACAACTGCTCCAACTTCTGCGTATCCATGGCGATGACGGTTCCATCCACAACACCCACGGCTCCGGCAGTGCGGGTGCGGATCACGGGCGTCACGCTGGACCAGCCAAAGCTGTCCGACTCCTCGCAGGTATAAAAGCGGACCTTGCCATGATGGGGGACGAACATGTCCAAGGCGACACGCCCGGACAGGACGATGTAAAAGAAGTCCTGCCGGTCGCCCTCCCGGAAGAACACTTCGCCGGCCTTGAAATGGCGCAGGCGGGAGACATCCGCAAAGCGCCGGACGTGCTCGGGATTGAGATCCTGGAACCATTGGACCTTCTGGAGTTCAAGGAATACTTCATCTGAAGGATTCATAGGCATGCCTCCTATCCGAAGGAGATATTTTAGCATATGTTATGAATTTCACGAATGGTGTGGGGGAAGGGAGCAGGGATGAGGAAGAAGCAGAAAGGGGAAAGGGGAAAGGAATAAGCAGGAAGGTGAAAGGTGAAAGGAATAAGCTGAAAGGTGAAAGATGGAAGCAATAAGAAAGAAGCAGGAAGATTAATACAAGGATGGGAGTAACAGGCAGATATAAAGAGGAAGGGCAACCTGGTCGGGTTGCCCTTCGACTTCATACAGGGAGGAGAGGAGAGTTATGGGTTGGCAATCGTCAGGGTATAGGCGCTCATGGTGCTACCGGGTATGACTTCGACCACATACTCCTGTGTACTCGGCATGGTGCCCGTCCAGGTGGTGGCTCTGTCCGAGGCGTTAAGGATCGAACCAGTCTGGACCCCGAAGACATCCAGGTAGGCAGTAGTGTTGGGTACGTTGAGGGTGAGAGTCATGACCACACCGGCGCTTAATCTAAATGCATAGGATTTGATAAGCCCTTTCAGCGTGGTGGCGTAGATGGTCATGGAGGTGCCATCGGCGGGGTAGGTGTAGAGCCTGCCAATCTTGGTGGTCAGGGTGAAATTCTCCGAAGTAATGCCTCCAACCACCTGGATGGTGTAAAGCCCGGTCTGGGGCAACATCCACTGCCAGTAGGTGTACATGTTGGCTGGATCGAGCAGTTGCATGCCATTGGGAGCAAGAACGCCCAGGGCGAGGTCATTGTTCGGGTCTCCCAGGATCAGCATCATCGGCTGGAACTGGCTTGCCTGAACGCTATAGGTCACAATCTCTCCGGGTTGGATGTAACCCGACACAACCGTCATGGTTTCCCCGGTCTTGAAGAAGAGTTTCCCTCCGGTGGTGGTGGATGTGGTACCCGGGTTGTAGTAATAAGGAGAGCCGGGCGTGCCGGTGCAGGAAACCGCCAGGCTATAATTAACCACCTGGTTATTGGCCGGGACAACCTCGATAATATAATCCTCGGTTTGCGGCAGAGTGCCTGACCATTGAGTATATCCGGCGGAAATATCCACGAGGGTTCCGGAGGTTAGGCCATAGATGTCAATGGTGGCAGTGCTGGCGGGTACATTGAGGCTGGCGGTCATGGTCTGACCTGCGGCGCAGTTCAGGGAGTAGGAGAAGAGATATCCGTTCACCGTGGTGCCGTTCAGGGTGGCGGAAGAGGCGCCGGAAGCAAAAGAGACCACCACGGGTAGTTTAAAGGTCAGGGTGAAGTTCTCGGTGGTTGCGCCCCCGATCACCTGGACGTAGTACATTTCGGTGCCGGGCAACGCCATCTGCCAGCGGGTCTGATGGCTGGAAGGAGAAAGCAGCGTATTGCCGTAAGCATCGAAAACTCCCAGAGTGACGTCATTATTGGGAGAACTCATGATCAGGGTCAGCGGCTGGGCCTGTCCGGCTGACATGGAATATGCCAGCACCTGTCCGGCCTGGACGGTACCCTGCAGCACTCCCGCGGTCGTACCGGCCAAAAGATTAAGGCTGCCGGTCGGAGCAGAGGTAGGAATCACGGCGGGTTGAGAGGTGGCCAGGGCAGCCGTGGTGGGAGCCTCCTGCAGCAAAGGTGTGGGGCTGGGAGGGATGGGAGTGGGCGTATCCGGGACCTCCGTGGGCGTGTCCTGCACCACCTGAGTCGTGGGGGTGGGTGGAACAAGGGTGGGGGTGGGGAGGACCGGCGCAGAGGTGGCGTTGCCAGGAACGGGCGAAGGCGCGGTGGTAACGGCTGCCGGGACGCTGCAGCTCACCAGGAGCAGGGCGGAAATGACCAAAGAGACGAGAATTGAATAGAATCTGGATCGAGTGACGGGATGCTTGGGTGCCATAAATTATTCCTCCTTCAGGATCAATTAACTCGAATCACAGCTTGCAGAGCTGCTTCAAAGAATGCAATCTGTTGCTTTTCATTGCTTCAACCTAGATTATTATACACTTCTTTAGAATCCAGACAATATGGCATTAACAGGGTAATCTTATCCAAATATAGATGAAAATGACACTCCCCATATGGTACAAAAAAAGGTAATTTTGCATTGATTCCTGGAAAAAGAGGGAAAATGGGCTGGCAGGCTGGATGGAGGGGATTTGTGGATCATTCCGATGGCATCGAGCAGGCGAAATATGCTAAAATGTTTTTCAAGACCTCAGCGATTGCGGAGCAACCATGAAAAAAATCATTTCCCCCGTCAAAGGGACACGCGATTTCTACCCGGAACAGATGGCGGTGCGCACCTGGCTGTACGGGACCGTCCGGCGAATTTCGGAATCCTTCGGCTACCAGGAATGGGAGGCGCCCATGCTCGAGTCGCTGGAACTGTACGCGGCCAAGTCGGGCGAGGAACTGGTCAAGAAGCAATCCTACGTCTTCACCGACCGGGGCGGAGAGGAGGTCACGCTGCGACCGGAACTGACACCTTCGCTGGCGCGCATGATCGCACAGAAACAAAGCGAACTGGCTTTCCCGGCGCGCTGGTGGTCGTTCGGTCCCTTCTGGCGCTACGAGAAGATGCAAAAGGGGCGCTCACGCGAATTCTTCCAATGGAACATCGACATGCTGGGTGTCAACTCCCCCGAAGCGGACGCCGAACTGGTGGCGATCGCGGCAGGTTTCCTCAAGGCGGTCGGCCTGAGGCCCGACCAGGCGCGCATCTATGTCAACGACCGGCGCTTCATGGAGGCCGAATTCGAGAGGCTGGGCATTCCGGCTGAAAAGAGGGCGGAGGTCTCCGGGTTGGTGGACCGGCGTGAAAAAATGGAGCCGGTAGCCTGGGAGGCATATGCGCTCGAGGTGGGGCTGAACACAAAGCAGTTGAGGGGTTTGAAAAAGCTGCTGGCAGATGGGGAAGCCTGGCGAGGTTCCGAGGAACTGGTGCGTCTGTTCGCAGCCCTGCAAGCGCTGGGTGCGGCCGAATATGTCGAATTCGACCCGAAGATCGTGCGCGGCCTGCTCTATTACACCGGGACGGTCTTCGAGGCATTCGACATGAGCGGCAGCCTGCGCAGGGCCATCCTGGGCGGGGGTCGTTACGACAACCTGCTGCGGGACGTGGGCGGCGAGCCGCTTTCGGGGGTCGGTTTTGCCATGGGGGACGTGGTGATCGGATTGGTCCTGCAGGAACTGGGACTCATCCCGCCACTCGCCACGACAGCGGCGGCCGTGCTCGTGACGGTCTTCTCGAAGGATCTGCAAGGCGAGTCGCTGAAGTTGTCCAGGGAGCTGCGGCAGGCCGGATTCAACGTGACGTGTACCCCGGAGCCGGCCAGGCTACCCAGGCAGTTCAAGTTCGCCGACCGGATGGACATGCGGGCGGTGCTGGTGCTCGGCCCGGACGAGACCGCCCAGGATAAGGTCACGCTGAAGGACCTGAGGAGCGGGACACAAGAAACGCTGCCCAGGCAGGTCGTACCGGAGACGCTCCGGCGCATTCTTGAAAGGGGTTAACGCCGGTGGTATAATCGCATCCGCTCATGGTGCCTGTAGCTCAATGGCAGAGTCCCTGACTGTGGATCAGGTTGTTGTGGGTTCGACCCCCATCAGGCACCCAGTTATTGGGAAAACTCCTGGTGAAGGAGTCTTTTTTGTATCAGTTGTTGTCCCCATAAGGGGAGAATCTGGGTTGGACCCCCATCAGGCACCCAGTTATTGGGAAAACTCCTGGTGAAGGAGTCTTTTTTGTATCAGTTGTTGTCCCCATAAGGGGAGAATCTGGGTTCGACCCCCATCAGGCACCCTTTCTTGAAAGGATTCCCGATTTGGGAGTCTTTTTCGTTTTGTCTTTATAAAGAATTAACCACGATGGTCACGAAGGAACTCAAAGGGAAAGACAGTCATTGTTCTGAGCCTCGGTATGGAGCGTATCTTGACAAACATGAGGGTTCTGGCCGTCGATTTCGAAACAGCCAACATGCCCTGAGCGGCGAGTTGGTTAGGATAACTTACCTCTACACTTCTACACTTGAAGAAGCCAGGCACGCTGCGGTACGGAAGATGCCGAGGTTATCCCAGGTATTGCTTCCGGACGCGCTATTCAATAGGTTGCCCCCTATGTTCACTTTTAACATTTCAACCCCCACACTATAATTGCTTAGCACCCGCAGAGAATTTTCTGGAAATTATCTTAGATGGGCTCTGGTATTTATTTATTCAATTCTTTAGGAATATTTTCAACACTCAAAAACGGTTTGTGGAAATGGTAGACTTCCATTGCTATTGCCCTGAAGGAAAATCAGTTATATACTGGATTTATAGATTATGCAAATTAGATGGTATGTAAAATATTATTATTAAGTCATAGTTTGGCGGCGATAATTGAGTAAGCCAAAGATATGTAGCTAACTTGTTCAACTGCTTGGCAAGCTTGTGATAACGCAGGAGGAAATATGGATAGTTCTTGGAAATGCCCTAAATGCGGCTACTTGAACTCCGGCAAGGTCGGCGGGGTAATTTTAGATCCAGGATCTTTTTCTGAGGACATATCACAACTAGCAAAAGCTGCAAGGATTTGTTCATCATGTGGAGCAGAAAATCCATTTGCATCCCAACTTTATCCTGACGCAAAAAGTAATTATATTCCTCTAAAGCACAAAATTACTTGGAATATTCAAACAATTATCGGGGTAATAGGATTTATGATTTTATCAGTAGGCTGTGTGATGACTTTCATTTTCTTGGATGATGCAATCAATCATGTAGAATACCAAGGTATATCCTTAGCAATAGGCGCGGTAGTACTGGGCTTGGTTCTATTTTTGGTGGCTTTCATAATAATTACGAATTCCATAAAATCAGCCCAGCATGGGGCCGTTGCAACCCAAAAGCTAGTCGCAGTCCCCAAAACAGTGAGTAAAAAAATAAATTTAGCCAATGTAATGAGGCAACCAAATAAATCTAGACATCGCTCCCATAAAAGTACAATAACCGAACGACCATACGCATCAATTAAGCAACACAGTACAAATCCTATATCGATCGTTACTTGCCCAAAATGCAAGGCAAGAGTTATCCCAAAATATGATGGAACATGTCCGAGTTGCCAGGCGAAAATATCGGAGTAAGCATCGATTATCTTTCCTTAAAAAATTAACCAACATCCGCCCGAGCAGACTACATCCTCGCCAATTCTATGAAGGGGGTTCATGTACTATTCTCCAAGGTGAAGAGATTAGTTTGGTTGAGGGTGAGACTAAATGGTTAATAAAAGGGCATTTTTAGAATCTATGCGACGGGTGCCATTCGTGCGAGACAGAACCATTTTTACGAGCCTAAATAATATAAGGAGATGAAAAATTATGAAGTAAAAGACTTTTGATTTTGATCCAGAACGAGTTGAACTAAAGGCGAAAATAAAATCTTGCATCACAAAAGAATTAGACAGCGAAAAAAGAGAGGATATCATCAGTAATTTAGTTTTCAATGAGGCTGGAAACCTTGTTGAAGAATACTATACTAGTTTGATGGGGGCTAAATTTAAGAATGAATATCAATACAATAATCAAGGCAACAAAAAAGAGAAAAAACTCTATGATAATAAAATGCATTTGCTGAATAGCTGGGACTACAAATATGATGACAAGGGCAACCTGGTGGAGACTACGAAGTATGACGAAGCGAACAGACCAACGGATAAGAATACTTACCAGTACGACGCCAAAGGCAACGTAATCGAAGATGATGAAATAATCGTTAGGGGCGAGAAACCAACAACGATCAAAAAAAAGTTATACAAATATGATGGCAGGGATAATCGGGTGATGGAAGAGACTATATCTGATCACAATTACGAGCTGGGCATGGCCATGGTGTTCGCATCAGCCATAGGGGGGCAAAGCTACTCTTATCCTAACGGTCAGAAATTCGAAACGACCGAAAAAAACGTCAATAAATATGATGATAAGGGGAATATAGTCGAGAGAATCGAAAAATCTCTCAAAGAATTTAATAAATGGAACAAACGGATTAAAACCTTTGAATACAATGACAAGAATCAACTAATGCATAAAAGTCAGCAATATAATGGCGAATCAGTCTTTGCGATTGCATATAAATATGATGATTTCGGGAACCTGGTCGAGGTGCAAGAGAAAAATTTTACCTGGGGGTATTCGTCATCGAAAACGTATATCCTTGATGAGGCTGGAAACTGGATAAAACTGAGCGAATACAAAAGTGAAAAAGGTTCTGCGCCTAAGAATCACAATCAATTCAGGGTTATAGAATATTATCCTTAAAATTCTAAACAGATTTATAAGGAAACACTCGAGACTGTCTGAAAAAACCCGGGCAGTCTCCCCATATTCTACATGAGGAATTGCGCCCAATACCAACTCCAGCGGATAGCAGCTCAGTCAACCACTCACAGAGGGTTTCTATACTAGGCTCCAAAATGGAACTTACCGACCATACCCCCAATTCTCAAACCTGGAGAATTAGTTGGTAGTTGAACTGCCCCCAATGATTGTACCAGTTGTTATAGTAGAAGTGTAGCAACGGCTGGCTGTTGAGCAATCAACCAATCATGTAATTAATGAATACTCTGGCAGAGCAATCCAGAATGGCTATTCGATTGATTGCTCTCCATGTTCACTTTTGATCTATCTACACTCCCACTAATACCCCTACGCACCCACATTGTCCCCGCAAGGGGATCAACCACCCCATCAATGCCCTCTTTAAGAGAGCGTTTTTTCCATCAGTTATTTCACATTTCGATCAAACTACCACAGTCGCAAGCCGCGGAGGCGCTGCCTGTCCATGGCGCTTTTCCAAGGGTCCTATAGAGCCGGTGTTGTGGCATTTGCTTTTCACTAATGAATAATGCTTCTACAAATTCAAACGTTGATTACTTAATTGACATTATGGAATACTAAATAGACCTGTGAGATCTTCACCGGGCCCAGGTTTATAGCAGAACGTCTTGGGAATAGAAATTCCCCCACAAGCGTTAGGATCAATGAGGGAAGCAAAACTATCCACTATTGATTGTTCGAATATATTGGGGCAAGAGAAACTGCCAGTTCTTTCGTTCCGGATATCAAAGTGAATATGAGCTCCATCGGAAGACAGGGCTGTCTTGAGCATTTGTCCGAGGACCTGTCCCGCCTTTACTTCTTCCCCTTCGGTCACAAAAATGTAAGGCTTGTAGATATCGATATTCGTGGCGCAAGGATGCCCATCTTGAGGTTCTATGCTGAAATCGAAATCGAGTGTATCAATTCCGCTACGAGCGAATGCAAGTGAAAACCCATACCGATCAGTAGCACCGATATTTAAGCAATTCGTCACCATACTAATGATACCATCAGTGGGAGAATAGACATTGACCGTATATTGAGAACCCGTTGCTCGAAAATGGGTATGGGCGCCTGTATGTGGGCAACTCGAACCAATTCCGAAGTATGGATAGGTGCGAGATACCATCGCAAGCCCAGCGGAATCCAATATGAACTGGCGACTGGGATTGGTTGTAAATGATGATATCTCAGGAAGTGAACTTGCTTTGGATATCGGCTGAGGCAGTGTGACGGTTAAAGGAGGTGTCGTTGATGAATTATATGACTTGGTAGCTACAGGACTCTCTGCCGGTAAGTTACATCCAACGAGCACCAACATTGAATATAAAAGAACCAGTTCCAGCGAGGGGCTTAAAGATCGACCATTTCTATTCTGACCAGGTAACATACTATTCCACTCTTCGAATTGATGAGTGAATTGTTTGTTTTCGAGCGCCCAACTATGATTCAATAATAATATTTACATAACATGCAATTTTGCATGATATACAAGTGCAGTATATAACCAATTTCCCCTTATGGCAATAAACCCACCAATCCAATTACTATGACAAAAAGGGTTATTACCTCCACCCATTTCCTGATGAGAGAGATGAATTTGATGGATAAAAAGAAAATATCCCTGGCTGGCTGAGGCGGCAGCCAATCAAGTACCATTATTTAGTGAGGAACCGTGACGATGGGTAGGCTGTCACGGTTTTTGGATCGGGTGAGATGCAAACGCGGAGCCGCTGTCCGATGGAGATGATGTTGGTTGGCTTATTTTTAGCCCCTCCAGCCGAGTTTCTTTAGTGAATCTTCAACAACTTGTCGAACTCCCTTATCTTGATCATTCAGAGCAGAAATGAGCGGCTGAATGGAATGAGAATTTCCAATCTTTCCCAAAGCCCTGGCGGCACCTTCACGTACATACTTGTCATTATCTTTGAGCAAATTAGTGAATGGCTCTATAGCACGGGTATCTCCAAGATTGCCTAAAGCAATGATGGCATTATCACGCACAAGTACGTTCTTATCATTAAGAATGAAAATGAGCGGTTCAACAGCTCGAGAATCACCAATTTTGCCTAATGCCTCTGCTGCTGCTTTCCGCACATTATGATTGCTATCATGAAGGGTATTTATTAGCTGTTCAACAGCTTTAACATCACCAATATTACCTAAAGCAATAGCAGCATGTTCGCGCACAGGATAGCCAACATCCACGGATGACTCATAAGTTCCACCTGTGGGCGAATCATAATTTGGTCTGATTACCTCATCCCAAGATTGGTATTCTAAGGCCTTAATCAAGCCTCCAATATCACGGTTGGCTTCTAATTTCTTGATGTCAAATTGATCCAATTGTGCCATTTCATCCTCCTTGTAACCTACAACAATTTGGGACCTCATTCCTATGCCTAACTCGGATACATTAAGAATTTTTACATGACTTGCAATTTTGCTTAATATATAAATGCAGTATATAACCGATTTCCCCAAAAGACAATTACCCCATGTTTCTCCTAATCGGGAAAATAGGTAACGATCCCCACCATCCCAATTTCTTTGACGAAAGCGACTATCCTAGAGGGAAGGATTGCCCCTGCCATTGTGAAAAATATAACCACGGAAATACTCCAAAATATCTACGGAAATTCTACATTATATCTCCGGGAATTCTATGGTAATTCTAAAGAAATACTCCGGAATATCTCTGGAAATACAACGGATAAATCACAATATTTCAGATAGCACAATTGGAAGCGAAGTTAATCAAAACCCTCGCCCATAACAATGCAAAGGTCATTGGATGTTACAAATACATGTTATCTATCGGACAAGCTCTTCGACATGCTTCTTCGATATCCAGATGAAAAATGCTTCTGCTGAAGAATTTGCGATAAATTAGATTTTTTCTACCGCATTTTTCTCCTGACCCTATCATCGACCTCCTCATGGAATTCATCATCCTGGTGATGAATTTCAATCAGAAATGACCCCCATTCTGCATAAAAATTCCCTATTGGCAGTTCAAACATATTCCGAATTGCTCAAATGCATCTCTGGAAATAGAATTGGGCAACTCATCCACTATGACTTCTGCCCCACAATAACGACAATGACCTATCTTTGATCTAGTTTCGAGGGAGGATCTAAAAGCTCCAGAAGAAGTCTGGGATGAATATTTTTTCCCCTTATTCCCGCCTGATACCTTTTCATAGATCCAGGCAAAAATGAACAGCAGAAAAACACCAACCAGACACAAACCTTCCATTGCTTTTCTCTCCCTTTTGAATAGATCATCATATATTCATATACGTATTTAGATTACGAAGTAATCTTTTCCTTGAATACTTTTTACAATCCTGCATTACCCACCGGCCAGATCGATAATGCGCCTCCTCGGAATCCGCATTAGCCTTCTACAAGTAATTAGCATTCCAAATCAGACGCCTCAAGAACTTGCAGGCACAGGCAGTGCAAGTATAAATATCCCAAATTGTGAAGATATCTTTTGTTGGAAGCTGGTTTCTGTTTCAAATGCGATGAGGATGTACAATCTAACATCACAACGGGTACAATCATTTTGGGCAATTAATGAAAAATATCCCAAACAGGATTCTTGATATGAACATTGAAATATTCATTCTTAAACTTATCATGACCCCTCTGATCGTCATAACTATGACACTTGTTGCAAGGCGGTGGGGAGAATCCGTCGGCGGACTTTTAATAGGCCTACCCATGACATCAGGCCCGGTCTCGGTCTTCCTGGCAGTCGAGCAGGGCAAGCACTTCGCTGCGAGCGCAGCCAATTCTGCAATGCTCGGGCTAATCCCCGTGACGGCATTTTATATCACCTACGTATATACCGCCAATCGCTTTCCCTGGTATTTATCCTCTCTGTCCGCCATCCTCCTATACTCCGCCGTAGTCGCGGGGATATCCGCCCTGCAAATCGATTTAACGCTTACCACCATTATTGTGCCTCTAGTCCTTTTTACAGGTATGCTGACCTTGGTGAAAAGGATTGGAGTAGGCGTGCCGATTTCGCCTCCTTCATGGGACCTTCCCGCTCGGATAATTCTAGCAACCTCAATTGTTCTTCTGATCACTGCCGGAGCTAACACCCTAGGATCGAAATGGAGTGGGCTTCTGTCCCCATTCCCGATATTCACATTCGTGATGGTTACCTTTTCTCATCGGCAGGGCGGGGCGACCGCTGTTCGACGGTTAATACAGGGTGTGAGCCTGGGACTTTTTTCATATGTGGCTTTCTTTCTGGTCATTCGATCGCTAGTTGAGAGAAGCAACCTGTGGCTCGTTTATGCGCTGGCTACTCTTGTCGCATTATTAGTTAATGGAACTTTTCTGGGAATACAGTTGTGGAGAAAACGGTCGGTAATACCCGAAAATGAACTGATCAGCTGATCCGATCTGCAGGCTGGATCGGCACACTTCTATGCTCTCTCCAGGAGAGCGAACATATACGCGAAAAATGATATTTTTTTCAATCGGATTGGGTACATATTGGGATACTTACAACAGCTACCTTACAGTTACCAGAAGAGAAGGCATAGAAAATGTAGAAAAAAGAGCCACTCAAACCACCATATATGCAATTTCTAGAAGGAAAATACCATATATACGGGATATACAGTTCCTTGGTCAACTGTGGTTGAGGTTGTTGTCCCTTACAGGGATATTCATACGGGTACGATGTGCTGTGCGGCCCCACATCCTCCCCGCAAGGGGATCAACCACCCCATTAATGCCCTCTTGAAGAGAGCGTTTTTTCCATCAGTCATTTCATATTTCGATCAAACTTTCACAGGCGCAAGCGGCGGAGGCGCTGCCTGTCCATGGCGCTTTTCCAAGGATCCGATAGAGCCGGTGTTGGGCACAGTTTTCAACCGTTTTGACAGAAGCCATGGTCTGTCCTTTACGGGATGGGTGCGTCAGAGACAACCCAGGTGGGATCATTACCATCGCTGGCTGAGGATGAGCCCAACCGCCCATCATTATGACCGCTGGTACCATCAAAGACAGCCTGGCCGCTGCCTTCGTCGAGGCGCCAATAGCCGACCAGACCAGGTTCATTCCCAGTCAAGACATGATTCATATTGGATTGAATCTCCGCCTGGGTACGGGCGATGTTCCAGATACGAACCTCGTCAATCAGGCCATTGAAGGATGTCACCCACCTGCCCAGGAGAACGAAATTGGCATGGGTCACATTACCAGATTGAGGAGTGCTTGTAATTTTCTGCCCATTTTGGTAAATGACGATCTCGCTACCATCATATGTGCCCGCAAGATGCTGCCATTGATTGATCTTCAGGCTCCCGGCTCCCGATTTAGCACTTTGGCATTCTGGTACGCAGACGCTGAGGCCCCAGTCAGAGTAGTTTGACGAATTTAAGAACATCGACCAACCGGCGCCCGAAAATGGCGGTTCAGAGAACGCACCTTGTACTATCGCTTTATATGTACCCGAACCGGACAGCGACAAAGGTTTTACCCAGGCTTCCACACTAAAAGCGTTACCGAAGGCGAAATTCCCAGCATCCACGATACTGACGTAATCGTCCACGCCATCAAACTTCAGGGCATACTTTGTTGCAGATGGCATGGCTGTTGGTGTAGACGTTAATGCGGGTGTTATGACAGGTGTACTGATGAGTACGGGAAGAGGAATTTTGATGGATATACTGGTGGGTGTAATGGTAGATATATTGGTAGGTATCATGGTAGATATATTGGTAGGTGTTGTGGTAGATGTACTGGTGGGTGTCATGGTAGGTGGAATGATTGCCAAATGGGCCACGGGGCTGTTTCCTTTCAACACCATACTTACAATCCAGCCACCGAACACCAAAATCAAACAAAACAAAAATATCGCAATAGAGATTGGAATCCAGAGTTTCCAATTCAAATTTCCACCAGCAACTGCCGGCTTTTCTACCTTAAGAGGGCGCTCCTGTTGAAAGTACTGTTCTTTTGTTTTTTCAGTTGGTAAAACCGCATCCAAACCTTCCAATGCCTTTGCAAATTCGCCCATGCTTTGATAGCGATCTTCCGGCTTCTTCGCAAGGGTTTTGAAAAGTACTTTTTCCACCGCTTCCGGCAGGTCGGGAACGAACTGCCTGGGGCGGGGCATAAGGTCATTGGCCTGTTTGAGTAGAATGGCGGCCGGGGTATCGGCTATATATGGTTTGCGGCCAGTGACCATCTCGAACAAAACCACTCCGAGCGAGTAGAGATCTGATTGGGGGCAAGCATGACCGGTCCACTGTTCGGGAGCCATATACTCTGGTGTGCCAATGCCGACGCCAGCGCCAGTCAGAGTTTGAGTCTCTTCACTCTCGAGGATCTTGGCGATACCAAAGTCGGAGAGCATCGGTTCGCCCGATTGCGTAATGAGAATATTGGAAGGTTTGACATCGCGATGGATAATCCCCAGATTGTGGGCATAGTCCAATGCGCGCGTAATGGGGATGAGCAGGTGGGTTACTTCCTGCCAGGGGATGGGTTTTCCAAGGATCTGTTTGAGAGTGCCGCCAGGAAGGTAATCCATCACCAGATAAGGGATGCCGTCCTGCTCGCCGTAGTCATTGATATGGACGATATTGGGATGGGTCAGCTTGGCCAAAGCCTTGGCTTCGCGCTCGAAGCGTTTCAGGATGCGCTCAAGCATCCCCGCACCAAACTGGTCCACTCGAATGACCTTGACCGCCACGTCCCGCTCCAGGCGGGTGTCATAGGCTTTGTAAACGGTTGCCATTCCACCCTCGCCGAGCTGCTCGAGGATATGATAGCGACCTAATGATTGACCGACAAGATTGGGCATGGTTATTTTCTACTCCCAGAAAAATATATTTGTTCTGTATTTTACACATCAGCACGATGCCAGGGATGAATGGAGATACCTAACACAATGATCTTTACAGCATCTTTGTTAATCACTCTTATTATCCATCTTTTATCCTGCAAAGGCAATAAAGAATACGAAACAATTTGAGAACACATTATCTGCAGATGAAGCCCGCGGATGGTTTCTCCCAAGCCTAATTGGTTTGCTTCAATAAATATTTCCAAACATAAAAACGAAAATTTTCACCTGCAACCTTTCTGCAGCCTGGAATAGTTATTACACTACCTGCGAACATCACGAATAATGATAAATAGCAACCTGATATTCAATCGCTTTGATCTTATTGGTTACTTCGATAGGCGTAAGTAATCCATCCATTTAAGCGCAGCATCTTCCTGCATGGATGGGAGTATTTACGAATAAATGTTCAGTTTCATTCTGACGACTGCATGCCCAAAACGTTCCTGAACATTTATTAAATTGATCCCTTGCTGCTATATGAGTGTGGCTGCCGTGTGTCAAAGAGATTGGAAGCATATATTCATCGAAAGGTGCACGACATTTCCGCTGGTCTGCCTCCTGACCCATCATTGCCGCAGATGTTCAGCTCCCACCGGAATCCTGAGCTTGGGAAGGAGAGCCTATACCTGCCCGCGTGCCTGCCTTTCCTGGGGCAACAAGCTGTGGTAGATAAACTCATTGAGGGGTGTCGCGACACCCGCTTCCCGACCAAGACGTACCACGGTACCATTCCAGTATTCCAGCTCCGACGGTCTACCCCCGACTATCTCTTCATGCAGGGATGCCATATATGCAGGAGGAAACGCGTCAATGGCCCCTTTCACCTGGTCCATGATGCCCTCTGGAGGTTGCACACCTCTCGCCAGAGCGACGGCCACGACTTCCTGAGCGGCACGCTCTACCATGTCACGGACCTGTGGTATTTGACGCCAGACGCCGATCGGTACATGCACCACTGCCCCAACGCCTCCTAGAGCGGCCGCGCCTACGAACTTCCCCCACAACGATGCCTGGATGTCCTTCGAGAGGTCGACCGTCACCTTGACCTTTGCGAACGCAGCCCGGAGATGCTCCACACGCTCGGAGGGCCGGTTGTCGATCTCACCCATGATAAGGTTGGGGTTTATTCCGCCGACGTGCCGTAGCCGACCCGGTCCAGCAATCAAGCTCCGGACTCCCGCCAATCCGACAATGACGTGTTTTGCACCCAAAACCTCTGCCACTTCCGTGGGTGCCTCAACCCCATTTTGTAGAGTGAGAACCCCCGTGGTGGCGCCGACCATCGGGCGGATGGCCTCTGCTGCCGCATGCACATCCCAGGCCTTGACTCCCAGGAGCACCACGTCAACAATGCCCACTGCCTTCGGGCGATCTGTCGCGATGGATGGCGTTATGTGGAACTCACCCGCAGGGCTTTCCACAAAGAGGCCGTATTTCTGGATGGCGCGCAGATGCGCCCCCCGAGCGATGAGGACTACCTCGTCCCCGGCCTGTGCGAGCCTGGCTCCAAAGTATCCGCCGATACCTCCCACACCAAAGACTGCGATTCGCATTGGAACCTCCTCCGAGAGAAAACGGGCCGATCATACTTTTTCCCTGTAACCGAAATGGTGTATAAGCGGATTGTATGCCATTACGTGGTACTTCGTAACTGCTTATAGACGATTCATATAAAAACCCAAACGTTTGGGACATTAGAGGGTGAACAAACAAAAATATTGATATTGCCATTGATAGTATAGATAATATGAAGACCAAGTTCAAGTGGTCTGTGTGGCAGGCAAGGCATTTTGGTTCACTGCATGGAATGGAATATTTTCTGATTTTGCATGACAAAGGACAGGTGCGAGGTGATTAAAACGACGGTGAATAGTCGTTGACTGCCTCTTGAAATAATCATATACTCTACCAGAGTACGTGTCAGAGATAGAGAATATCATAGCCTGGATATTCGCTGAACACAAAAAAACCAATGAGCAGAATAAACCTTGCAAAGAAATTTCCGCCCTCCCAACCATGTTCATGCGAAATCTGCCTGACCTATTGCCAACGTCCCGGCTGGTGGACGGTTGCACAGGCAAGCAGAGCAGTGGAGGCTGGCTATGCTGATCGCATGATGTTGGAATTTTCCCCTGAATTGACTTTTGGCGTTCTTTCCCCTGCATTCAAGGGGAACGAAGGCAATATTGCCTTGCAGAGTTTTGCCCGTCAGGGTTGTACGTTTTTAAAAGAGGGCCTTTGTGAACTGCATGGAACGGGTGTGCAGCCGTTGGAATGCCAATTTTGTCACCATAGCCGGCCAGGGCTGGGTGAGAAATGTCACTCGGCCATCGAAAAGGATTGGTATGGCAAAACCGGGCAGAAACTGGTCATCCGCTGGGGCAAATTGACCGGATTTTTCGAGCGCCAGGGTTTTTTCTTCACCAGCGGGCAGTGAAATGGAATAGGGAGGGGGATTGGATAAATATCTGATCGGACTATGGTTTATTTTTCAAGGATTCTATTTGTGCCAAATGATCATTTCTATGCAGTGATCGTTCCATCAACCTGTTATTAACCAGCATCATTTGGTCAATCAATTCTGGAGGGCAGTCTTCCAGTAATCCATCTAGGGTTCCGGCTATATTTACTGCCATTCTGGCTGCTTCAGCAGGAGGAATGGCTTCGAGAATCGGAGCCAGAATGTCATTCAATTGATCATCAAAAAGCGGGGCATTCAGTACTTTGTCCTTTTTTGCATTTTCAATAACATGGATAACACGCTGATCCCAAAATGCCAGGTGCGCCAGTGTGACAGATATGGACCAATTATTGCCTAGAGGCTGCGATAATTCCTCTTCTGACAGGCCGTGAATTATTTGTAGCATTCTTTCTGTTGATTTTCGATTTGATCTGAATATCGCCTGGAGGTTCATTTATCATCACCGGTGTAGAGCATTGCCATTCCAACAAGCCTTTACGCGGATCGTATGTCTTCTAAAGTACAGATGCAATAAAACCGAACAAGAATATTATACGGCTATTTACTAATATGCTCGCAATCACCCGGCAAACCTTCATTTCGCTTGACCTAAAATTTAACCGATTCAGCCATCGAACGATCCCAAGCTCGATTCCCTGGACACCGACATCAGCCCTTGAAATTGCTTTCCGCGTTATGGTGTGAACGCCAGAGGCACCGCCACACACAGTGCCGAGCCGTCAGACTAGAGCCGAGGTTGGGCCGCGCCACTTTAGGTTGATTCGTGTCTCCAAACTCGCCAACTGTGATGCAAGAGTTGCGCTACAGTGAGAATAATACACCAATAGAGCATGAACTCGAATATTGCGAAGATGACCGCGGCTGCCGGTGCGGCGCCCCGCAAGACTGGTGGTTTGCTTACTATCCCGATCGAAACGGCGAATAAATGCATTATCATCCCCCAGAGTCCTCCCAGCAGACAAAAGGTCACTACAGCATTCCCACGAAGCCGGACCGCCAACCACCAAAATAAGAGACAAATACCTGCATAAAGCAGCCCAAAGGTTGGCGGAATCCACCAATGTGTCCAGGTTGGAAATATATAGTGATAGACGGAATCCCAGAAGGTGACCAATCCCCAAGTCCAGAGAATGCTCCAAAAGATACCAGCCGTGACAACTAACAGCCATTTGATGGGACGGAAAGCAGCAGTTTTTATGCGCCAAGCCAGGATGGGAATAAAAACCGCGTCAATCACGGCAAAGATGAAAGTTCCAATCCAGAGCGTTTCCGATGTGATTTTTGAACCAATCGGTAACATCAATGTAGTCTCTTTTTCTACGCTATTAAGAGAAATCCTTATGTGGAGGCGGCCCGATGGATTGGCTGGTTCTCCCAATAGGGGAAAGCGGCAGGTGCGGCTGGGCCATACTCTATCAATAATGAAGGTATTTGAATCATCGCCTCCCAGCCGCCGCTTATGACCTTCCCACATAATGGTATATATATTCAGTATATAACCAATTTTCCCTAAAAACAACAACCCCGCCTTTGATGCCCTTCGGAAACAGGAAAACATTCTCCAGCATCCATTTTTTACCAAAAGGACCAGAGGCGCCAGATTCACCTGATGTATCTAAGGCGATTTATACTCCAATGAACTTGATTTAATGGAAAATCAGTCATATACTGTGCAAGGTTTGAATGCGTAATTTTTCACAAATTGGTATAAATCCAATTTCCATGCCCAGCACCGTTCCGTGCTGCTGAATTGGAACAGGCAGGGCAAAATCCATGATCCAAAAAGGAGTTAACCATGAAGATCCTGGTCCTGGGCGCTGCAGGCAAGATGGGGAGGGCTGTCTCCTGGTATCTGGGTAGGGACCCAGAAGTGGCGAAGGTGGGCTTGCTGGACGCGCAGGAAAGTGCGCTGACAGCCATGCGGATGGATGCGGACAAGTTCAACATCCATGCCGTCAGCATTGAAGACAGCGCCAAACTGCAGGCGGTCATGCAGGAATATGACGCCGGCATTGTGGTTTTGCCCAACCGGCGTCTCAGCTACCTGGCCATCGAAGCCGCCATCAGCGCCCGGTTGAACCTGGTGGACATCCTGGAAGAGTACCACCGCTGCCCGGATGAATACGAGATCGAGGGCCTGGTTGTCCCGGCTGGAATGAGCATACGTGAGTACGGTGAGAGTCTGCACCAGCGCGCTGTCAAGAATAATGTGCTGATCCTGGATGGCATGGGCTTTGCCCCCGGCCTGAGCAACCTGACCACCGAGCACGGCATCGGCCTGCTTGACAAGGTCAAGACAGCGGTGGCGCGCGTGGGCGGCATCCCGAATGCAGATGCGGCCTGCCGGCACCCGCTATGCTATATGACCACCTGGTCGATCGAGCACGTCTTGCGCGAGTACAATGTAAAGACCTGCATGATCAAGGGCGGCAAGATCGTTGAAGTCCAGGCGCTGTCGGATATGGAATATTTCAAGTTTGGCGAATTTGGCCTGAACACCGACCTGGAATGTGCGGTAACCCCCGGTATGCCCTCATTCATATACACCCATCCGGAATTGCAATACTTCGCCGAGAAGACCATACGCTGGCCGGGACACTATTCCGGCATCCGCACCCTGATAGAATCAGGCATGCTCTCGCAGGAGCCGGTGGCAACCAAATGGGGCAGGATCGCACCGCGCGAGTTCCTGTTGGGCATTCTGAATCCGAAATTGGCGCCCCTGCCCGAGGACAAGGATGCCTGCGTGATGGTCAACACGGTCACCGGCGAGAAGGGCGGCCGGGAAGCCAAAGTGGAATACCACATGTGGGATGAGGCTCAAAATGGATTCACCGGCATGCAACGGGTCACCGGCTTTCCTGCAGCGATAGGCGGAAAATTAGTGGCCGGTCATAAGATCAACCTGAACGGTGTGCGCGCCCCGGAAGAGTGTATAAAGGGAGGAAATTACCATGCCATGCTGGATGAGCTGGAGTTGAGCAATATCCATATCAAGGAGACAGTTTCCTGGTAGGAGGTTTTGTTTTCACCAGTGGAATATCTCGATCAAGCGCTGGCTGGCTGGGCAGACCTGGACCCGACATTGGATCAGGTTGCTGTCCCCATCGGGCTCAATTAAGAAAACTCCTGGTAAATGAGTCTTTTTTGATTCTAGAGTATTTACTGTTCCAGTGGCATCAATTGGACCAAATGCGTCAGAGCAACCCAATACTCCAGAGGCGTCAGATGTGTGTCAGCCGCCCGGATACCTTATTCCTTGGATGGAGGGAATTGTCCGCATATGCTATAACCTGCGCAGCTTGGGAGGTCGCATTCGGAAAGAGATCGATGCTAGTGTCCGGTGGTATTGCGATCGGTTCCCGCGATCGGTTGTGGAATTGCACGGTGCCTGCCGTCGCAAAGTGGTTTGTTGCGGGATTTACCGCAGTTGCACAGCGTGAGGCGGTTACGCGTTTCGAAGGGCTTGCTATCCGAACGCTCGATCGGGATCCCGCCTGTCACCCAAAGTGGACCGACGATCGGACCGCCGGATATAATTTCGATGGTAGTGGCAATTTGCTCCGGCAGGTCCGGTTCAATGATCGGCTGGGTGGGATCAATCCGGTGGGTCAAAGCACCGGATGGACAGCGTTCGATCATGGCAATGACAAGGGAACGGATCTGGGTATCGTCGGTGTGGATCAGCAATTCCGGCAAGGTGGTGTTTGCCAAGCCACAAAACCCTGAAAATGTACAGAGCGATGGATACATTTCCACGAGGATTTTGCGGCTGGATGGCAAAGAAAAGTGGCTGGTGGAGCGGGGGCTGGTATTGGCCGACTCTGTTCCATCAAATTCGATCCTGTGATGCGTGCCATCGCAGAATGGTTTGTTGGCAGACTGTCCGCAGCGACACAATGCATATTCCCCTTCGCATTCAATCCTACCTTCTTTCTTCCAAGTTATCGGTTCCCCAAGCTCGGAAACGACCTGTGTTTTCCTGACGAGCGGCACCCCACTGCTCACGCAATAGGGCCCGTCCTTGCGGATCACGATCTTCTTCTCAATGGTGGGTTTTGGTTCATCGGCTGGTGCCATTATTGCTCCTGTCTTTCCCATCACCACGTAAATGCGACACTGCGCTTGCCAAGGATCTGGTTATCGAAGATCAGTTTGGCAGGTTTATCTGCCATACCGAGACACACGTGGAGAGGCAACAAATGCTCCTCACGCGGGTGGCAGTAGCGCGCCGAGGGCGCTTTCTCCCATTCGATCAGACGCTTTTCGCGCTCAACTTGGGGTAAGGGTCCCGTGCAAACTTCGATCAGCCAATTTTGAAAGGCATCATTGGCCGGGTCCGGCATGTTCGTTCCTTCCCAAATAAAAGCTCCCAAATTGTGGAATGAGAATCCGGAACCCACCACCAAGATATTCTCATTCTTCAATTCCCGCAACGCAATTCCCAGGGCGATATGCGCGGCCGGGTTCAGCCCGCGTATGAGCGAAAGTTGCACGGACGGAATATCCGCTTGAGGGTACATCAGCTTCAGCGGGATGAATAAGCCATGGTCAAATCCCCGCCTGGGATCCATGTGCACAGGAATATTATTTTTCTTCAGTACCTCAGCAACCCGATTTGCCAGATCAGGGCTACCCGGGGCCGGGTACGTTATTTCATACGCTTCATCCGGGAAACCATAATAGTCATAAAACATCCCGGGGTTCCGTGCCCCCAACAATGTTGCTGCACTTTCCTCCAAATGGGCACTGATTACGAGGATGGCGTCCGGTTTCCTGAGCTGGGATGGAAGACGGGTCATGAAATCCACCATAGCTTTGTGACCGGCGTCTCCGAGCATTGGCAGGGGGCCTCCGCCATGGCTGAAATAAACAATTTGGACCTTGTCATCTTGATTCTCATTTTCCATCATTTTGTTCCTTGCATAATAGTGCGCATAACCGAATCAAAACAAATGGGTTGATTTCAATATTTGTTTTTTTCATGGTTCTCCGCTTTTTCAAGGATGATCCGAAAATCGCAAATACCTGCGCCTTGCATGATGGTCTGGGATCGCAATAGTCTCATGTGCGGGTTGAAGCCTCGCAGAAGAGCTTCGTCCCGATCACAAGAAAGGCACAGGCCATATTCCTTCAATCCAAGCCGGTCATATAACTCGGCGTAGCGGCAACGGGTGACATTGAAACTCAACGATTGACTGGTTTTCTCCAGAATCTCAAATTCCAATGAGTTGTCTTCAGCCCAGACTTCCCGTACCACTCGGAGAAGTTTTGAAAAGGTGTTGCCATGATACTTCTCGGCCATCTTCTTGCCGGTCTGCCAGGCATCCTCCCGGATCGCAATGGAAGCCACCCTCATTGCTTCTTCATGACCAAGTGCATTGATGTACCCACGTATCAGATGAGCGAAGAACGTGGCTTGAATCTCGCGGCGTTTGAGGTTGTTTATTTCGAGGGCGGGGGGGTCGATTGTCATAATAAGGTGCTTATGGGAGACGGAATATGCTTCGCTGAAAATAATGCGGCGGAGGCAACCTGGACATAAAAGGACCGTCAGTTTCTTCTCAATAGCTGGTACGGAGAGGCATGAGTGGATTATTTCCCAGGGAATTCCTGGAAACGCAGTTGAACCGCCGCCAGATTCCATTCGCTTTTGTCACGATTCCACTCACCCTGGTAACTGCCTTTATACGGCGAATATTGCGGGTATTGTGGATCAACCACCAAATGCCAGTTTATCAACTCCATTTTATGAATGAGAGCTTGTCGCTCACTTTCCCATTTCTTGAATTCGAGATCCATGGCTTGCCTGCCACCAATTTTGGGAGACATGAGAGTTGCCCGGTAATAACCTGCACGAATAATTTTGTTATATTCCTCCAATAATTCCATGATATTTTGTTTATCCTGTTTTACCAATCCGGGAGGAAATTTAGCCAATTCGATAATTCCTCCCATTTTGAAACTTACCAACAGAATTCTTTCATAATTTTCGGATTCCTGTATTTCATCCGGATCCATTGGAACCGGGCGTGTCAGATAACTGGGCATATCCAGGTCCAGATCAGGTATACCCCAGGATAAAAATTGTGAAAAATATAATTCGCGAGGAAGCGAAATGCTGTACCCCAGAATATTAGGATTGTTGGTTATATCGCGTTTTCCTGAAGGATAAAAGATGGTTTGATATAAATCCCATTTCCGGCTTTCCCATTCCCACTTGAAATGACTTTCAGCATTGAACGCCTTGTTCTTATCTCCATCAAGATAATATGTGATAATAAATTTGTTCCAATGATCATCTTTTGACATCATTTCTGTTCGGAAAGGTGAAATAACCTCCGGTTGTCGCCAGGATTCCATTTGGTTTTGCACTCTTATCCATTCAGAATTTGATGGATCACCTCCCCGGATTGCTACAATGATCGCGGCCATCAATCTGTCAAAATGGTTAATAACATAATTACGAAATTCCAGCGTGGGTTCTTCGGGAGGACTTTTTTTCCTTGCGAACATACTATTTTCCTTTCAACATTAAATCCTATCTATCAATCATCTGCGCAGGGATACCCTCGTGTCTCTTTAGTTTACGGGGATCGGAAAGGCAATCACTCAAGGTTAAAGGAATTATTTTTTAATTCATTTGCTCCATGCCTGAAGCCATTCTAATGCTTCCATAAAGGATATTATACGTCCATTTATCAGAATATCAAATGAGCAACCACGGAAAAGTGGTCGTCTGGGAGCCGAGGGTTTATTGTCCATGATACGCTCCAGTGTCTGTTTGGTGCGGGCGCCCGGTGCAGATGATCGGGAGAAGTTGAACGTGGATGGACAATGGCAGGTTCACTACGAAGAATAGCTGTCCTGGTCATTTGAAGCCTGGTATTGAATTGTTTTGTACTATTTTACTGCAACCAGGGAAGCATCCTTATATTGAATTTTCAATTCCATTTTATTGTCTTCCATGCAATATAACCCACTGGATTGCTCGTCTCCCCAATGTGTCAAACAAGGTTCTCCATTGATCAATGCGAGATCATATGCATCGAAATTGTCTTCCAGAGGTATACAATTCTGAACCCTGGTGACAAGATCCGTCCGGCATAGGGAACGGGCTGGTGAAGTAAAGATGGAGTTCCACTCACTGTCATGGAAACTATACAGTACTTTGCTTGAAATAACCCCCCAAAGAGGGGAAGGGGAGTCCATGGTTAGCGATTCAACCAGAGTGTTCTTTTGTGGATCTACAATAAGAACATCTTCTCGTTTCTCATTCTTATCCCCCTGTGCATTCAAGAGATAAAAATTGTCATGAAATGGCAAAATACTCCAAATGTTGGTGGCCGCTCCAAATTCAATTTCCGGTGCAGCGTTAAATGTATCCAAATTGACAATGATCAAAACGGAATATGAAAGCGAGGCTTGAGGACCACTGGTTGTTCCATTTACCGCAAGATACGAACCGGAAAGTCCGCTTGAAACGGCCAGGAAGGGCTGCCCATTGCCGATCCCCAGTTGGATTTTCTTATCGACATGGTAGTTGGCTGTATTCACCTTCACGATGGAGCTGATAAAACCCGTATCCCTGCAAACAATAAAAGCGTTGGCGTGATAAAACCAAATTCCCACCGCAGGATCCAGACAGGCGTGGAATTCCACCACCTTTTTTCCGGAGGCATTCAGAACAAGCACCTGGTCATCATCCCAATTGGTACCTCCCGACAACCCGATCCAGAGATTTCCGTCGGGGGCGATCCTGGCAACTTCGATACTGGAATGAGGCAGGGGGATCACCTGGATTTTTGAAAAAGTGCGTGTATCAAAGATCAGCATGCCATTACTTGCAAAGTTTTGATTTTCATCCAATCCGGAAATAAGATATCCAGCCGAGGCAGGCAGGATGGTTTTCGGGTGACCAGGAAGAGATTGGCAGCCGGAAATTATCAAAAAAATACTGGCGAAAAAAAATCTCCAGAGCGTTCGCATGAACGCTCTGGAGGAAAAAACACGTGCATGGGACTTATCCATCTAGTTATAGCCAGTACTATACACAGTAACGTTGGGGGAAAGCATGATCTCATCCGGGGCAACTGCGGCAGTAATCACAGGCACGACCCAGCTTCCATACTTTGAGGCAGCCCATAAAATATACGTCGCCGAATTGCTGTCCACGTTCACGCCAGCCTGTTGATTAATCTTCCAGGTCAATTGGGAACAATACAGACTGGAATTGGTGGTTTTATTCATGAAGTTGAAATTATAGGGTGTTCTTCCATTCGTGCCGTATTTATTGGCCGCCCAAACCACCGCAGCAGCCATGCTGGTGGAACTGGCCTTGTTATCGCGAGCCAGGCCAATGAATTGACCCTTGACCTGCCAGTGGGAGAGCGGCTTGAGTTTGACCCCATCCGCATTGGATTCATAGACCTGCGCATTGCCATAGAAATTCCCGGTATGCTCGTAGACCATGGCCCAGGGCCAGAAAGGCGTCGATCCGGATCTCATCGCCAGAATATCGCCCTTTTGCAATAAACCAAAGGAAACCGGTGTGCTAACCGAACTGGCTGAAAATCCGGTCCCCATCAGCGACTGCAGATTACCGGTGGCCGTTGCAATGGCCGGATCCGCATTTAATTGGGCGGAAACCTGCGCATATTGTGCGAGAATCGACTGGGCCTTCGTAGGAGAGGCCGTCTTGAGCTGCTCAAACAGGGCCTGGGCCTCATGTTGGAGAGCTATGCTGCTCTGGCTGACCGGCAATCGGGAGGCAAAATTCTGTATCTCCTGGCTGCGTTGACCGGCCGGCAGCCCTTGAACGGTTTTAACCTCATTCTCCACCACATCGGAGATATGATTTCCATTTTGATCCGTCGACAGGTTCACCGGGCCCGCTCCGCCAGCACTGGCAGGTTGGATATATACCAGTGCCACAAGAATTGTGGCGATAAGCAAAAGATTAATGGTTTGCCGTTTCATGATCCACTACCTCCTGAATGTTTTACGGAAGGAAAAAACCGAACTTTTCCCAGGCTAACGCCTGGATGCGTATTAAATACCACTTTTTACCCTTGGAAACCTGACATTTCTGTAATCAGTACCAATGGGGGAATGCGGATCAAAATGGCTTTTACCGGGAAATATTATGACATTTTCCGAGGGGCGATCAACGAACCATCTCAACCCTGGATGAAAAAAGAAATATTTTGACCGGAAGCCTGGCAAACGGATGCCAGGAAAGGAATGGAACAGCCGGATTAATCTTCGGCTTGGGGAAGGATGACCACAATGAATCAAGCCGTTGGATTATCAACCCCTTTGATTTTACCAATCCAGTACATGATCAAGCCCGCGACGCAATCCAACGAAAGTATTGACCTTTCGAATTGCCAAAAGAGCACCGTCCACATAAGGCAGGGCACTACTGCCCGAGTCATGCCGAATGGTGAGTTTTTGGTCGGGCATGCCAAAAATGATCTCTGCCGAAATTGTATAGCCAGGCAATCGGATGGAATGAACTTGGGATCCTGTCAGGCGTGCGCCGCGTGTCTCAACGACGCCCTGGGTTTTCTCCAGCGGGACGGTCAGTTCTGACGGGCGGATGTTTGACAGCCGGTAAGCCAGTTCACGGGCTGTACCGCTTGGCGCATCTTTCTTACCATCATTTGCATAATCAATGATCTCCCACTGGGGAATATACCTGGCTGCGATTTCGGCAAATTTCTGCATCAAGACGACTGTGAGAGCAAAATTTCCTACTGCCAATACCCCCCGCTTTGCATGTTCAGCGGCTGTGGCGATTTCGGCAAAATCCGCCTCGGCTAAACCGGATGTGCCGATGACAACATGCGCTCCCTTTTGCAATGCTTCCAGGACATTGGATTTGGCAACATCGGGTTTTGTGAACTCGAAAAATACATCGCATGGATGGGCTAGCGCTGACTGCGCAGTTGCATAGATTGGGCATTTTAAAAGCGGTTCATCCAGCACATCCCCCAGGATTTCCTTGGCATGCGTGCGTGATACCGCAGATACAAGAGTGATATCATCCGTTTTGGCTATGGCGCGGGCCAGGGCAGAGCCGGCCCAGCCTGTCGCGCCGGCGAGTACGAGACGAATTGACATGGTGCCTCTTTAAATAAATTGATGAGCGAAAACGAGATTATTCTGACTTAACGGCTTTCAGGTCGTTCCCGGGAGTATAACATTTATAAATAAAATGCTCAACGAGTAAACCATCCCAAACCTGCCCCGGAAGTATACCTGCTGATCAAGTTGGACCATCACTGGATGGGAGCCCATCATTTTTTGTTCAGCCACTCATTGATTTGTCGGGTGTGGTACTGATAATCACCAGCCAGGGATGTGATGATCCGGCTGACGGTCGCAGGGTCACCGCTGTAGTGATGGACGCCGTGGTGTGCCAGCAGTTCTTCACCGGGCAAGTTGAGGACAAATGCCTCCAACCTGTCCAATGAAGATTTCAGTTCTGCGAGCAGTTCCTGCTTCGACCAGGATGGGTATTTCTTTATAAAGCCTGCGTTAATGGTGCTGTAGTCGTTGGGAGCGTCATAATAGTAGCTGGGGGGTTTCCCGGCGAGAATGGATGATGAAGCCTCAATCATAAGACCGTTCCAGCCGATCAGGTGGGCAACAACATCCCTGGGAGCCCATCCATTCATGGGGAACAGGAATTGTGCATTGGAGAGCGTAAGAATGAGATTGACAAAATCCTGATATGATTTTCTTAACGGAAGCATAATCTCTTGAGCGGACATGCTGTGAAAATCCTCCTGTGCTTAAGTCGTTTACCATCATTGGGCGGTGCAGATGGCTGTGGCTGATTGGTGACCAAGATTGCCGGTTGAGTTGTGTAATGATAGAATAATCACAAGATGAGCAGTTATTAGATATTTGTATGGCAAAGGATCAACTCAAATGTCACTACCCATTCCAGAAAAGTTCCATGATCTCTTCAGTCGGCCACTCCTGTGTGGCTTGACCACCATCAACCCGAATGGACAACCGCACAGCGTGCCGGTTTGGTGCGATTTCGATGGGGAGCATGTCCGGGTCAACTGTCCTGCGGCGACCAGGAAAGCCCGGAATTTGTTGGTCAATCCCAAACTGTCGTTGCTTGTGCTCGATCCTCAAAAATCGGGTCATTGGATTGAGATCCAGGGTCATATTGGGGAGGTTAGGGACGAGGCCCACGGTGCGCGTGACCATATCAACAAGCTGTCAGAAAAATATACAGGCAATCCCGTTTATCAAGCGTATGGCGCCAGCGGTATCAACCGTAAAATGTACGTGATCGAAGCGGTGAAGATCAACGGCAATTAAGAGCAGTCTGTTTTGTATCCTATTCCTTGGCTCCAAAATGGCTGAAGAACAAGTCTTTTGAAAGTTTTGCCCCTTCGTCGGTCAAATCAACGGTCGGGCCTTTTCCCCTTGGATCGCCGATGGTGCCTTTTTCGTGCAGTCTGTCCAGCACGGCCCAATCCAGGCCCTTCCATGCCCGGGTGGCATATTTATCATGCGAACTGGTAAGAAATAGAAGCGCCAGGACCATTTCATCAACCTTGTCTTTGTCGTATTCCATTGTTACTCGCTTTCATTCGTAGGACAAAGCGCCTCAGCCTTATAAACAGGGTCAAGGGGCGATCGGTTCTTCCGTTACTTCAGGCACCTTTTTGAGCCAGGCGTTTTTCGATCTCCTTCGAAGTCTTTGTGATGGACAGGCCCCCATAGGCTGTGCAGCGTAAAGCCGGAGGCAGCATCTTCCCGACCGCATCCATGCTTTCGATCACTTCATCCAGCGGGATGACCGGATCATAATCCGCCAGGGCCATGTTAGCGCAGGCCAGGGCATTGCTGGCTGCCAGCACATTCTTACCCAGGCAGGGCACCTCCACCCGGTTGGCAACCGGGTCGCAGATCATGCCAAGGATGTTTTGAAGTGCCATGGAGGCCGCATTAACCGCCTGCTGGGTCGATCCACCAGCCAGGGTGACCAGGGCAGCCGCCGCCATTCCTGAACCGGCGCCACATTCGGCCTGGCATCCGCCGACTTCTGCTGCAAAGGTTGCATGGGCGGCAATAAAAACCCCGATCAATCCCCCGGCGAGCATGGCGCGGGCTATTTCTGTCTTGGAAAGACCCAGCGCGTGAGCAGCTCCGATGCAGGCGCCCGGCAACCCGCCGCAGGACCCGGCCGTCGGGGCAGCCACGATCAGGCCCATGGCGCTCTTCGCTTCCATCAGTGCCGTGGTATCCAGGATGATTTCATTCAACACCCCTGCATCGATTAGTTGGCGATTTTCCATGTGAGTCTGGAAATGGCCGGATTGATACCCCAGGATCCGGTCGGAATATTGCGTCCCGAGGCGACCTGCCTGGATGGCGTTCTGCATGATCTCGAGCAGGCTGGTCATCATTTCCAGCACCTGTTCACTGCTGAGGGCGCCTCGTGCGCGCTCATAATGGACAGCCAGCTCCCACAGGTCCAGATCCTTATCCCGGTTGTAATCCAGCATCCCGGCGCAAGTGAGGAACGGAACATTGATCTGCGCGTGCGACAGGACCGGCAGCACCGGTGCAATCTGTTTGATGGAGAAGAGTTCGAATCTGGAACGCAATTCAATGATGGTTTCCTGAGTCAAGAACTGCTGGGATTTGATCTCAATAAGGCGGGTCTGCCTGCTTCCCAGGAGCAGGATTTCATCAGCCGGGATATGCTCTTTCAAATAAACCAGCAGCCGGTCTCCATCTTCGCCAACAAGGATCAGGGTCTCGTAATAGTCGCCAGCCAGCGAAACCTTGATCCCGTCGATCCCGATCACTTCCACCATGCCTCCGCCGGTGGAAATGGCGGTCAGGACATGGCTTTCCCTTGAATTGCTGATCGTCATTTGGTAGGTATTGGGATGATCCGCCTGTATGGGGGTGATATTGATACTGATAATGATCCCGGCTGCCTGGATTGCCTCCGGGGAGTTCAGCAGCCTGGCGTCGGAGGGTTCCCATCCTAATAAACCAGCGAACAAGCCCATATCGGACCCTTGACTGGCATGGGTGCTGGCCAGCGAACCCTCCGGGTCGAATTCAATCTGCACAGCCCGGATCTCCCCATCCATAAAATCCCGGACCATCCGGCCGATCCGGACCGCCGCGGCGCAATGAGAACTGGATGGTCCGCGCATGACGGGACCGATCACATCGTTGAATATACTGGGATAGGAATATGGCATTGTCCCTTCTTCTCAGGTTGTCAGCATTTCACCCACCTGCCATTGGCCTGGCTGGATGTGATCACGCTGTGGACAAAACGGACGCCCATCAGCCCATCCAGGGAATTGGGAAAATAGAGCGCCAGTGGATCGACTACCGTCCCGGCTCTGCGGGCGGCAATGGCTTCGGCAGCATCGGAATACAGGTTGGCAAAACCTTCGTGGAAACCCTCCGGGTGACCGGCAACCATCCGGGAAGCCCGGGCTGCCAGCGGCAGGGTACCGGGTCCATTGGGAGTCCGGGTTTGCGAGGGACCTTGCAATGGTTTGTAGGTGAGCGCCTGGGGATGTTCCTGCATCCATTCCAGTGTGCCCAGGGTGCCACTGACCCGGATGCGCAGACAATTTTCCACACCTGCGGCGGCCTGGGTGACCCAGAAACTGCCGCGGGCGCCATTGTCCAGGCGAAGAAGTGCGCCGGCATAATCATGGACGAGACGCCCTGGCACAATCGCACCCACCTCCGCAGCCACTTCAGTCACTTCAAGCCCGGTGATGAAACGCAGCAGGTTGTGGGCGTGCGTACCGATATCGCCCATCACCAGCGAGGGTCCGCCTCTGACAGGATCATAACGCCAGGGCAAATTCCCGGCTGAGGGGTCCGGATCATTGGCAGCCGCCTTGCCACCCTGGACATATTCCACCTGCACCAGTCGGATCGTGCCGACCTGGCCGTCCATGACCATGGCTTTGGCCTGGCGAACCATCGGATAGCCGGTGTAATTGTGCGTCAAACAGAAAACCAGGCCGGTCTCCCGCACTTTTTGATGCAATCGTTCTGCCTCATCGAGTGTATTGGTCATTGGCTTGTCGCAAATGACATCGAAAGTGTGCTCCAGCGCCGCCATCCCATACTCAAAATGGCTGTCATTGGGTGTCATGATGGCAACCACATCTGCCCCGTCCGGCCGGGCGGCTTCGGAAGCCAACATTTCTGGCACACTGGTGTAAACGCGTTCGGGAGACAGGCCGATTTCCAGGCCGGCTTTTTTGGCCCGTTCGGGGTCGGAGGAGAGCACCCCGGCGACAATTTCATAACGGTCATCCAGGCGGGCAGCCTGGCGGTGCATGGCGCCGATAAAGGAACCGGGACCTCCGCCAATCACGGCCAGGCGCAACCGGCGCCCCAGGACGGAGATGACGGGATTGAGTGTCATCTGGTTTCCTCCAGGTAGTGTTGGATGGCCTGAACGACCACCTGATGATCCTGTTCCTGCGCAAGCCCGGAAACGGTAATGGTACCAACCACCCCGGTCCCCTTGAGGGTGATGGGGAAACAACCACCGTGTGGCGCATATTCACTTTCTGGCAACAGGAACTTCTCCTGGAGGCTTTTGCCCTCGCTCTTTAACATTTGTCCCACATAGAAAGAGCTTCGGCCAAAATGGTTGACCAGCCTGGCTTTGCGGTTGACCCAGGCATCATTATTGGCACTCGTGCCCGGGCGGCTGGCATGGAAAAGCTTGTGTTCGCCGAGACGGATGTCGATGGTGATGGCGAGATCATTCTGGATGGCATGTTCGACCAGCCAGGTTCCGATTTGCCAGGCAGTATCTTCGTTGAAATTGGTAAATTGCAGTTGCCGCTCTTCCAAAAGTAATCGTTCCAGGATTTCATCCATGGGTTTCCTTACCTTCTTGGCATCTCCGGTTTTTGTTAATTGTATCCGCTAAAGCCAGTTCGCGGGACAATTCGCCGGGGTTTTTGGTTATTTGTTTGGAAGAATGGCACGGATGGCCGGAAGGTGACTTAGTCCAGCCATTCGAGAGGATCAGCGCTTAAGTCTATTTGTCGCCTGAGCCGGGATCCTTTTTGGCGTCTGCCTGGAACAAACCCAGGTACTGACCATAGCCTTCCTGTTCCAATTGCTCCAGCGGGATGAAGCGCAACGCAGCAGAGTTCATGCAATACCGCAGGCCAGTGGGCGCCGGGCCATCTTCAAAAACATGTCCCAGGTGGGAACCAGCTTGTTTGGAGCGTACTTCTGTGCGGGGCATGAAAAGTTGATGATCGGTATGGGTGATGAGATTGTCCGATTCGAGCGGGCGGGTAAAGCTTGGCCAGCCGGTGCCCGAATCGTACTTATCCAGCGAACTGAACAACGGCTCGCCTGAAACCACGTCCACGTAGATGCCGGGTTTTTTGTTATTCCAATATTCATTGTCGAAGGCTGGTTCGGTGCCTGCATGCTGGGTGACCTCATACTGCTTGGGGGACAGGCGCTTGCGAAGTTCGGATTCTGAGGGTTTGGTGGAAGCTATCATAGGGATCTCCAGTGATTAAGTGAGTGTTATGGATATTCATGACCTTCTTTATATTATATCCTGGATACATTAAGGTTTGCTTATGGACATGGTCTGCTGGCAGGTCTGATATGCCTGGATGCCATGAGTTAATTCAAACCCCCTTGTTTCCTCATCATCGTCTTATATGGCAGTACTGGCCCCTTATGGCCCTGTCGTCCCGTTTACTGCACCGATACGGTTAACGTGAAGGCAGGCGTGGCTGGCTCATTTGGAAAACCACCCGTGTGGGTAATCGTGATAACGGCCCGGCCGGAAGCGACCGCCTCGAACCGGTAGATTTGCCTTGGCCCACCCGGGTTGGCGATGGCGGCGTCCGATTCCTCCAGATACCTCACCGACCCGGATGAAATGACCGGGTCGCCATATTGCCCCGGCCCGACGGTCTGGAGGGTGACTTCGATCTTGTCGCCTGCGGCTACGACCACGCTCCGGCCGAGATCCGTATTGTCCAAACTGATGACCCGTCCCCCGGATGAGCCGCAGCCTGCGCTGAGCAGTACGGCCATCCCCATCAGAGACCAAACTTCCAGGTGGAGTGACGATCTTAGGATTCTCCTGCAGACATTCATATTCTCACCTCTTGCTTCGCCGGACATTAGCCTAAATGGTTAATTGAAGGACGGTCCCAGCCAGGCAATTGTTCCCATGTCTGCATAATTGTTTGCCGGGGCGATAAGCAAGTCATCCCATGGAAAATGACAGTACAATTGGACCATGGAACAAGGCCTCCTTTTCCAACGGCACATCCAGCGCCTGGAACGCAGGCTGGCCCGCTGCGAAGACCTCAGCCGCCACTACTCAAGCGCACGCCTGGCGATATTTCTGGCAGGCGGCGTGGCCACCTGGGCTGCCGCCAGCCTTTCCGGGCCTCTGTTTGGCTGGATGGCATTTTTCCTGGCGGCAATCCTGTTCAGCGGGATCGTGATCCTGCACCGGCGGGTGGATCACTGGGCCGGTTCTTTCCGCATCTGGCAGGCGATCTAACGGGAGCAGGCCGCCCGGCTGAGGCTGGATTGGGATGCCATTCACCGGACCACCTTCCCTGCCGGGGAAACCCCGGCTCCGCTGGCGATCGACCTTGACCTTGTCGGGCCGCGTTCGTTGCATCACCTGCTCGACACCACCATCTCGATCCAGGGTAGCCGGTTGCTGGCAGACTGGCTTACCACCGGCAGACCCGACCTGCAGAACATCGCCCGGCGCCGGGACGTCGTGTGCGAGCTGGCCGGCCTTCCGCTTTTTCGAAACCGCCTGAGGCTGCTTTTTCGCAGCCTGAGCCGGGAACCCCTGGACGGCGACAGGTTGCTCGGCTGGCTGAAAACACCCTTGCCGGAAGAACGACTGCGCCGGGTTTTACCGTGGGCAACCCTGCTGGCGCTGGGAAATGTTGCCCTGTTCGTCCTTTTTGCAGCCGGCCTCCTGCCGCCTTTTTGGATCCTTTCCACGTTGGCGTATGCCGGGCTGTATTTCACCAGCCAAAAAATGCTCGGGGAATTTCTGGCAGCCGTGATCCGGCTGAATAACGAGCTGGGCAAGTTCCGGCCGCTGCTGCGCTACCTGGAGAAATATCCGTACGGGACCAGGGACCACTTAAGGAAGCAGTGCGCCCCGTTCCTGGCCGGACCCAGGCTCCCATCCCAACGGCTGAGCCAGGTGCAATCCGTCACCGCCCTGACCGGGTTGCGCATGAATCCGCTGCTGGGACTGCTGCTCAATTTGCTCACCCCATGGGACTTTTGGGCCGCCTGGCTGGCTGCCCGCCAGCGCCAGGGCATGACCGTCTGGCTGCCCATCTGGCTGGAGGCCTTTCATGAATTGGAGGCACTGATTGCGCTGGGAGAGTTTTCGGCACTGCACCCGCAGTACACCTTTCCAACGTTCTTCCCGGTCTGTCAACCCGGGAAGGTTGGCATCGAAAACAATCTCCAGCCTGAACCGGTCTTTGTGGCCCGACAGTTGGGTCATCCCTTACTGCCGCCCGATCGGAAGGTCTGCAACGACTTGCAGATACAGGCACTTGGTGAATTATTGATCATCACCGGATCGAACATGGCCGGTAAAAGCACCTTCATCCGCACCGTGGGGATTAACCTGTGCCTGGCCTACGCGGGCGGACCGGTGGACGCCCGGGCCTTGCAGACGCTGCCTTTCCGGCTATACACCTGTATCCGGATCAATGATTCGCTGGAGCAGGGTTTTTCCTATTTCTATGCCGAGGTAAAACGCCTGAAAGGACTGTTGGAGGCGCTGCGACCCGACCCATCCGAGCTGCCCCTGCTCTACCTTGTGGATGAGATCTTCCGCGGCACCAACAACCGGGAACGCCTGATCGGCAGCCGTGCCTATGTGAAGGCTTTGATCGGTGCGAGGGGCGTGGGTCTGATCGCCACGCACGATCTGGAACTGGCCAGGTTGGCTGAAGTCAACCCGCAGGTGTGCAACCTGCATTTCCGCGACGAGGTGGCCGGGGGGAAACTGACCTTCGATTATCGCCTGCGCCCCGGGCCCAGCCCCACCACCAACGCCCTCAAGATCATGGAGAGCGAGGGGCTGCCGGTGGAGGAGTAGAAAGCCCATAATTACGCAACTGCCATTACAAAGCGATTGGAAATGTCCGGAGATCAGGAGCCGTTCATTGATTCTGGCCGGAAATGGATTTATACTGAGGGGAAGGTGAACAATGGCCAAATATTCCCGACGGGATTTTATGAAGATCAGTGCAATAGGGCTGGGCTCCCTGAGCTTGGGTCAATTCCTGGTAGCCTGTGGCCGGGCGCTTTCTTCTGCCACTTCCACCGGCATTCCTAACAGCATTCCCGCCTCGCCGGTTTCCCCGACGGATACTTTGGCCGCCGCAACCATAACGGCACCCGGAGCAACGAGCCTGCCTGCAACCGCAACCGCAACCTCCCTGAGTATTCCAGACCTGGTCGTGGCCCGGGGAGGGGAACCGGACAGCCTGGTTCGACAGGCGCTGGCGGCCCTGGGCGGCCTCGGACGGTTCGTCCCCAAGGGTGCAAATGTGATCATCAAGCCCAATATCTGCGTGGCTCACCCGTACCAGTACGCCGCCACAACCAACCCCTGGGTGGTCGGAAGCCTGGTCAAAATGTGTTTTGAAGCCGGCGCTGCCGGGGTGCGGGTGATGGACTACCCGTTAGGTTGTACTGCCGAGGTGGGATATACCATCAGCGGGATCAAGGACCAGGTGGAAGCCGCCGGAGGCGAGATGGCGTACATGACGCCACTATTCAAGTATGTGAAGACTCCCATCCCCAAAGGCATTGACTTGAAGGAGATCGAGGTTTTTGAAGATATCTTGAAAGCCGATGTGCTGATCAATGTCCCGATCGCAAAAGACCACAGCTCCACCCGCCTGACGCTGGGTATGAAGAACCTGATGGGCGTGATCCTGGATCGGAACACGATGCATGTCAACCTGGGACAGCGCATCGCCGACCTGACCAGCCTGATACGGCCCGGGTTAACCGTGGTAGATGCGGTGCGCATCCTGGTGGCAGACGGCCCCAGCGGCGGAGGGGACTTGAACAACGTCAAGCAGATGAATACTGTCATCGCAAGTCCGGATATCGTCGCGGCGGACAGTTATGCGACCAGCCTGTTTGTTGGAATCAAGCCGGCCGACATTGGGTACATTTCGGCAGGCGCAGCCATGGGGCTTGGGCGCATGGATGTTCAAAACCTCAATATCAAGGAAATTTCCGTGGTTGGTTGAAAAAAACCAACTCCCACTTTTATGACATCGCAAAAAAGCATTGAAAAAAGGGGGAAGAAAAGGGCACGCAAAGGCAAGCCAGCCGGGCCATGGGTCACGGCCCGAAAAGCCGTGCAATATTCAACCCTGATCATCTTTATCGTGCTGTTCATCTGGAGCCAGAAGGACGGCTGGCCAGGGAACGTGGCCAACATTCCCATGCGCCTGGACCCCATGCTCATGCTGGCGCACCTGCTGCTCAGCCGGACGCTGCTGGCCGGGTCTGCCCTGGCATTGATCCTCCTGCTCCTGAGCCTGGTCTTTGGGCGGGCATGGTGCGGTTGGATCTGCCCGCTGGGCACCACGCTGGACCTGTTTCCCCTGCGCAGCGGGAACAGCCAGCACGGCAGAGCCGCTGAAGCATGGCGCAGTGTGAAATACATACTGCTGATGACCATCCTGGTGGCAGCCCTGTTTGGTAATTTGACCCTGCTATTTCTCGACCCCCTGACGATCTGGTTTCGCACGATGACGGTCAGCATCTGGCCGGCTGTGGACCAGGTCATCACAGCCATAGAATCCTTCCTTTACCAGGTTCCCAGCCTGGCCGGCCCCGTTTCGACCCTGGACCAGTGGCTGCGGCCTGTGCTCCTGCCTACTTCTCCGGCTTATTACCGGGACACGCTCCTGTTTGCGGGAATTTTCCTGGGCGTGATCGGCCTCAACCTGTTCGCGACCCGTTTTTGGTGCCGTTACCTGTGTCCGCTGGGAGGGCTGCTGGGTTTATTGAGCAAGGTGGCTCTTTTCAAACGCCAGGTAAACAAGCAGTGCACGGGCTGTGTCTTATGCATGGATGTCTGCCCGACCGGGACGATCGACCCTGCCAATGGCTATCGCAGCGACCCGGGGGAATGCACGCTGTGCATGAATTGCGTGGAAACCTGCCCGAAGGGATTGGATGCCTTCAAACCCGCCGTCTCCCTGGCAGAATGGAAAGAATACGATCCCGGACGGCGTGATGCGTTGGTGGCCATCGGGTCGGCAGTGGCTGGAATTGCACTGTTCCACAGCGATCTTCTTGCCCGGCGTGAATCACCATTCTTGATTCGTCCACCGGGCGCGCGCGAGAATAACACGGATGTGGTGGCTTATTCAAAATGCATCCGTTGCGGCGAATGCATGCGGGCCTGCCCGACTCATGCGATCCAGCCAGCCGTGTTCGAAGCAGGCGCAGAGGGGTTTGGGTCTCCATTGCTGATCATGCGGTTGGGGTTCTGCGATTATTCCTGTAATGCATGCAGTCTGGTTTGCCCCGTCCAGGCGATCCCGCCGATGGGGCTCGCCGAGAAGAGGCTGAAGGTCATCGGCAGGGCGTACATCGACCAGAACCGCTGCATCCCCTGGTCAGACCATCGCCCCTGTGCAGTCTGCCTGGAAATGTGCCCGCTGCCCAGGAAAGCCGTGGTGGTGGAGGAAACCCAGGTCTGGAGTCCGGACGGAGGCGTTGTCACCCTGCAGATGCCACACGTTGCCAGGGATCTGTGCATTGGTTGTGGGATCTGCGAATACCAGTGCCCGGTGAGTGGGGAGGCTGCCATTCGCGTGTTCAGCCCGAAAGCCACTGCACAGTTCTAACGATACCGGTTGGACATCAAAAGAAATGAGAGCAATCCAGAAGATGCTCCCTTTTTTGATTTGTCCTCCCGGCCAAAGGCGGCTCGTACCGATGTATATCCATTCGGGGACAATGAGCTTCTCCTGAGCCACCTCGGATGGAGGTCCACACCGGACAGAATTCGAACGCCCCACCTATGAAAACGGGTCAATATCAGCAGCCTTAGTTGCGCGATTGCTGCATTAACCAGATGTAACCATCTTCCAGGCTTGGCGCAACGGGGATGACGTTGGATGCCTCGCCGGGCATCCCGATCACTCGATACTGAACCCCGCTCTGGATCTGCATGGTCGAAACCACAGTCAGGCTGGGATCCGGGCGCTCGCCGGGGGTGGTGAGATTCCACACCTTCCCGAGCGCCTGGACGATGAGATCACCCGGACTGCCGCGAAAGAGGACCTGCCCCAGGTTGATCACCGCCAGGTCGTTGCAACTCTGGCTGACATCTTCGACAATGTGCGTGGAGAGGATCACGGTACAACGCGCCGACATCTCCGCCAGCAGGTTGCGCAAGTGCACGCGCTCCTCCGGGTCCAGTCCGGAGGTGGGTTCGTCCACGATCAGGAGCTTTGGATTGCCGATGAGCGCCTGGGCGATGCCCACACGGCGCTTCATCCCGCCCGAAAAAGTGCGCATCTTGCGCCGGCAGTCCCCGGTCAAGCCAACCAGTTCAATAATCTCGTCCAATTGTTTTTGTCTTTCAACCTTATGGATAACCCCCTTAAGCAGGGCGACGTACTCCAGAAATTCGAGGGCGCTCAGGTCGGGATACAGGCCGAGTTCCTGGGGAAGATAACCGAGTACGGACTTGATCGCCAGTTTGCCGCGTGCCGTGGTAGGGTCGTTACCCAGAACGCTGACCTTGCCTGACGATGGCCGCAGCAGCCCCGCCAGGATGCGCATGAGTGTGGTTTTGCCGGCGCCGTTGGGACCGACCAGGCCGAACATGCCGCTCCCGATCTCCAAATCCACGCCGCGCAAGGCTTGGACTTTTTTCCCGTATGTCTTGGTGAGTTGCGAGACACTGATCATTAGAAGTTCTCCTTCCATTGGAGCCACAGGCGGGCCAGGCTGGCCAGGATCGCCAGTACAGCTATGACAGTCACGTACATCAGGGTGATCTGTCCGATGCCCACATGGGGCGCGCCGGCTATATTGAACATGTTGAACTCCTGCCCTCCCAGCCGGGATTCCAGCGCCAGAGCGGGAGAATGGTAGTTTTGCAGAAGGTAGAAGTAAGCAATATCCGTCATCCCGAAGAACCCTTCCGCTGGCGCCCGGAAAGCATAGGCCCAGGAGAACAGGCTGGCGACCCCCGCCAAGAATCCTGGAAAGATGGCTGCCCGCCTGGTACGAAAAAAGATTCCGACCAGCACGCCGATGGTTGTCCCAAAGACAAACATGGGGAGGCCGTCCATAAGAGCAATTCTTATCAAGAAAATGCTCGCGCTTGCCGACAGTCCATAACGCAGGCTGCTGAACAGGACGACTTCAGTGACAGCAAAAAAGAGAACGAGCATGAACGTACCAATTAGGAGAACCGTTGCAAGCATCCCAAGAATCTTTCCGGCCAGGTAGATGAATCCGTTAATAGGGGTAGTATGTAGCAGTTCGGATACCCCGAACTGGCGGTCCGCCGGGATGCTCGCCGAGGTGGCCATCGGCAAGAGCAGCAAGGCAAGGAAAATCAGAAGCCAGGCCATCAAGGTGGAAAACACGAACAAGTCGCTTAAGGCACTCCGAAGAAAAGGAGCGTATTGTGCGATGGTAAAGCCGTAGGATGTCCAGTTTTCCACCTGCTCGGGTGTCATGTTTGTTTTCAGCGCCCATTGGGACATGTTTATGAGCGGTGTAAGCATAATCCCGGCGGTGACGATCAGACCGATCAGGGCGGTCACGGCCACCGGCGCGCCTCTCCGGAATCCGAAGCGGAACTCAGTATGGGCGATAGCCAGGATCTGGTGGAGGGTTTTCATCAAAAATTTTCCTTCCATTTCAACCACTGGCGCGCCAGGCCAAACAGGCCGGCGAGCACGGCCAGTATGATCAGGTACATAATGAAAATTCGTGCAACCCTGACCATCGGTGCATTGGTTCCAACCAGGCTGAAATCATAAGACGATAGGGTGCGCTTGAGGTTCCTGAGCCATAAAGACTGGAAGATGGACTGATAGGTTTGGAAAACACGGTAGGCCGCCATATCGTAGTTATTTTGGGAAGAAATCGGGAAACGAAAAGCTGACAACCAGGCGAAGAGGCCTAGGCAACCAGTGATAATCCCAGGCAGGATGGCCCTGCGCCGGGTCTGGAAGGCAACCCCGGCCAGGACTCCCAGGGCTGCCCCGCAGGCCAGCGCCGGCAGGCTGTCCATAGCCGACAGCTTGAAGTAGAACGAGACCAGACCCATGGGAACCCCAAAGCCAATGGATTTGAGCATGCTCACTTCGAGAACGGCCAGGAATAGCAGGAAGGGGAAACAGGCAATAAAGACGACGATCCCGATTGCACCGAGAATCTTCCCGGCGAGGTAGATGCTTCCGTTGATAGGCATGCTCCGCAGCAGTTCTAATACCCCGAACTGGCGGTCGGCCGGGATGCTCCCCGCCGTTGCGATCGGCAGGAACAGGAGCGCCAGGTAGATGAAAACCCAGGGTTCCATGGTATCCATGGCGGTCAAATCGGCGAACTCGCTCTGGGACAGGGACCGGTAGACTTCGGCAGTAATCCCATTTTTGGCCAATCGAGCTTTTTGCTCCGGGGTGTATTGCTGCATGTGTGGATCGGCCATGGACACATTATTACCCGTATTCATCAGGATGCCTGCAGCAAGGATCAGCCCGATCATGGCGGTCACCACCACCGGAGCGCCGCGCCGCAGTCCAAAGCGGAACTCAGTGCGGGCAATGGCGAAGATTTGTTGGAAAGTTTTCACTTCAGTCCCTTCTCTTATCGGGTGCCCAACAGGCGGTCTTCGTCGCCCAGGAACTTCATCGCCAGCAGGAACAGCCCCAGGCCGATCCCAACCAGAACCAGGCGGTTGAGCAGGTAGATCCTCATCCCGAATTTTTCCGGTTGCAGATAGACGTGGAAGGGCCAGAACCATTTCCAGACTTTCAGGATGCCATCGCCCCCATACAGACTGGCGGCCCACAGCAGGGTTGCCAGCAGAGTGCCGAAGACTCCCTGCCGGGTGACCTGGGTGGTGAAGACAGCCACGCCTCCCAACACGATCCCGGCTGCCAGACAGCGGACCAGGGCGAGCGCCAGGTTCTCTGCATGCCAGATGGCTGCGAAGACCAGGGTGGCTGTCAAGGCGACCGCCAGGTGCATCCCGGCCACCAACCGCAGCCGATCGAGAAACAAACGCGACAGCGGCTTCGGGTAGGAGAGCAGAAGCTCAAGAGCCGGTTCATTGTCCGGACCGAACAGGTAGGCCGCCTGAACGGCAAAGAACAAAGGCGCGATCGTTTCCACGGCCCGGCGAACGTACATCGTCTCGAAGGTGCCACCGGAACCGGAAAGGTGGAGTTCCAGAATGAAGAAAACGACCAGGATGGCAGCACTGACCGCCGCCGGCCACCAGCCAATCAACTTCAGGTTGATCCGCCAACCATCCGGATGGATTTGTTTCATCCCCACTTCCTTAGCCAATTTTCCTCACCTCCGCTCTTCAAAATCCTACTTTTCAAGTTGGTGAACAAAACACCTGTCATATCCCGGTTATCATCTATTCACCCTTAAATAATCTCATTTATGGCCATGACCACATTTCTCACATGTCGAAACACAACGACCTTTCCAGCAAATATGAAAGACGAACCATTCACTTTGACCTGCTAGGTATTCTCCTTATTTTCATCAGGGAGCTTACCAGGGTTCTGCTGGTTTAATAAACGATTATTTTCTTCCAGCAAATCCACCAATTGCCCGAGCAGCCGTTGTATTTCCCTTTGATAGGGGGTAACACTTCTCCGAAAAGCCCGAACCACGACAATGATGACCAGGACAGGCAGGGTAATTAAACACGCTATCCATAAGCCATAGACAATCATCCCAACGACTGAAGATCCTTCCATAATCATAATCTTTTTCCTCCTGAAGACTGGAACGGAAAAACACTTATGACTTAAGAAATTGATCGCCCAACTCTTCACTAAGAATATTTACAAAACATTCATTTTCGCATTATCCATATTTTCAGTATACAGCGAATTTCCCTAAGTACAATGCCCCCCTTTTTGGTGTGTTGGCGAACAATACAATGATCCCTGCCGTCCCCATGGCTACGACAAAAGGACTACTTCTCCAATTGGGACAGCCGTCGAAGCCAGATTCCGGTTCCAACGTCCAGCAGTCAGGGATTGTATTATCTCCGGTATATTGCTATACTGGTTGAAGTCAATGGTCATATCAGCAAGCCGTCCGTAAGCCAATAAGCCCCAAACGACGGTTGAACTCATGGTTGGGTGCACATGATAATCATCAGCGAAGTTCCATTAATTGCAGTTGAGGTGTACTGATACATGATGGTATGACATTCAAGGGAAATGCCGTCCAAAAACGGCTTCAATGAACGTTTATCGAGTGTATGGGCAGGAAATTTGGCCATCGAACCGATGTGTTCAGCTTTGGAAATAAATTCATATGAACAAGACAATTAAACGATCGTTAATGGTTATATTGAAGGTTTCTCCCCTGGTATGGGTTATGCTGGGATTTTCACTTTCATATTTACTTTTCTTTATCCGGCCAATATTCTTTTCCTCCCCGGAGATGTTGTTTCCCAGGTATGTGCCGGCAGTTGATCCGATCGGTGTGGACCTGAACAATACGCTAAGGACCGCAGAATCATTTTTTATTTCCAGGCAAAATCCTTATATCGGAAATAATCAATACTCCTATCCACCGCTAACCAGCATATTGGTATTACCTTTGCTTTTGGTAAACGTGTCCACGGCGTACAAAATAGTCACCCTGGTCAGTGTGTTATGTTATGTATTGATAACATTCGTTTTACCGCTCAGGGCAGGCGGGGAAAGACACATTTCACCGGTACTAATGTTAATTTTTATTACCGGATTATTTTCCTATGGTTTCCAGTTTGAACTCGAACGGGGGCAATTCAATCTGATTGCAGTGGCGCTGTGTTTCCTGGCTGTCTGGATTTTCCATTACCACAACAGGTATCGCTTCATCGCATATATCTTATTTACCATTTCGGTGCAGCTAAAAGTGTATCCGCTTATTTTCATAGTCATGCTGATCAGCAACTGGCAGGATTGGAGAAATAATGTCAAAAGGGTGCTGGTTTTAATGGCCGTCAATCTGGCGTTATTATTGGTTTTGGGGCCGTACCTGCTCGTTGATTTCGTGAAAGCGATCTTCTCTCAAGGCGTGGATCCGGCTGTCTGGACGGGAAACCATTCCATTCGCTCTTATGTAACAATATTAACTAAAATTGCCTCTGATCACGGTTGGACCTGGGCAAATCAATATTCGGGATTGGCACAAATCGCAATCCTGTTGATTGTCATCCTCTTGATATTCTTGATCATGCTTCAAGCGTACCGGCAAAAACAAAATGGTTTACACCCCGGCTTGTTGCTTGCCTGTGCCATTGGAGCTTTATTGATTCCTTCTGCCAGTCACGATTACACATTGTCATTCCTGGCTGCTCCCGTGGCCTTTTTCTTGACCGATAAGAAAATGTGGGAAACAGCCACCCGCCCCCGTCAGAGAATATTCCTGATCGAGATCCTGTTCATTTTTTCTGTGGCATATTCTTCAACCCTGTTTTCGTATACTTATAAACCCCTCGCGGTCAATAATAACTTTCCGGCTTTATTCATTATGCTTTTGGTGGTTGCTCTTCTCTCCCTGGTTTCAATAAAAAGTCACCCGGGGGCAGGTTCTGACCCTTTGGAAATTGCCTGACGGCGCCAAGCAGCCACCGTTCATCCGTTGAACCCCACTGCCGGTTAAATCCGGCCCTAAAATCCCTGCTCATGATCCTCTATTGGGGGAACCAAATGCAATGTTTCTACTTCGAAGTTCCGCCCGGACCTCCGCTTCTCACATCCGTAAAGCGGTCACGCAGTGGCGTTTGTGTTCAAATGCGGGGTCGCAAACCCCCTGGTCTCTTTTACGGATGTGGATAAATGGAATTCCATTTCGGAGCAGTTGGCAGATACAAAATACAAACGGGCTTCCCGGCCTGGAACTGTTCGCCCGGTTGGTTCAAAACGGTTACCTTGCCATCATGCTCCTGTCCGTCGACCTGGTATTGATACCGTATCACCCAGGGATAGCGTCCATTGATCCTGACAGAAAAGTTTTGTTGCATATCCACAATTTGCCCCTGCGTCGCTTGCCCTTCCCGCAGGACACTCACGACTTTTTGGGCGTTTTGATAGCGCCAAACGAACACCCAAACTCCTGCCACCAGGAATGCTATCCCGAGGAAAAGATAAGGTATCCCCACAAAAGCCGTGACGATGCCAATGGTAAGCCCTCCTCCTACCAGGCTGAAAATGACCCCCAATAACCCAAATACAAAAGCCGCGATTGACCAGCCATCGCTGGATATGAGCCGCCAGACGTACTTTTGGGGGATCGGACGTGGAGCCGGGGGCGGGGTGGGCGGGGCTTCGTCCGGAACGGATGCAGGTTTCTTCTCATCCGCCATTGACAAGGGTCCCCCGCAATTATTGCAGTTGGATTGAAAAGTGCTGTGTGTGGTGCCACACCAGGGACAGATAAACATGATTATTTCCCTTTATTTGAAAAATTAACGCCGGATGAATTGTTGCATTATACAACCCGCAAAGGGCGGACGGGGTACATGTTTTTTCCTTTAGCCACAGCTGGAAGGATGTTGCCCGGCCTGCTCCGCCATTCAGTCTGCCATGAACACTCCTTCAGCTCATGCAAATGGAAGAATTGCCCGGCCGTTCCTGGTGGGGAAAAAGGAAACCCGTCGCAATCACTTGGAGATTAAATAACCTCCGATGAGCAGCGCAACCACGCCCAGGATGCGGGGCAGGTCAATGTGCCTGGCAGTCACCCCCAATAGACCAAATTGGTCGATTATTACCCCCATCAATAATTGGCCCACGATGATGAGAGCGATCATCATGGTGCTGCCCAGGCGCGGCAGGGTGATATTGATGGTCTGGTAAAGTATCAATCCAAAAATGCCCGCAGCCAGCATGTACCACGGCAATTTGTTCCAATCCCGGATCTCTTCTCCGCCCTCCAGGACAAGCAGGATCCCTGAAAAGATCATCCCACTCAGATGAACAAGGAAACTGCTGGCCGTTCCCCCGACCCTTTTTCCCATTGCGCCCACCAGGGGAGATTGGATCCCTACTGCCACACCCCCCAACAAGCCAATTAGAATGACTAGCCAATATCCCATGAGATCCTCCTTCTCTCTATAAGCTCCTCCTCATTCGTATCGTATAGCCAAATTTACAAGGTCTGGGCCGATTTTTCGGCCTCGAATTGCATCAGGAGATGATCCGCCTCTGCCAATTGGCCTTCGCTGAAGACATGCACGCCCGCCTGTTGAAGCCTGGCAGCGCATACGCCAGGGTTTGTTACCCGTCTGCTGGTGAAACTGCCGTCATAAGTGTAGCCGGTTCCGCAGGAAGGGCTGCCCTCCTTCAGGATGGCAATCCGGATATGCCTGGCACGGACGCAGTCCAGAGCCTGTTCCGCCCCCTTTATGAAATACGCGGATACATCCTGGCCGGTCAGGTCCATGACCCGGGCGAGACCGGAAAGTACATCCAGTCCGCTGGCTGCGTTGGCGATCTCGGCAGCAGGGCGGGGGACGGGCAGTCCACCGGCTGTTTCCGGGCAGATCGACACAACCCGTCCTTCGTTCAGCCAGCGAAGCAGAACCGGGTGGTCGCAGCGTTTGTCACGGCCGTCATAGCGGACGTGTTCACCGAGCAGGCAGGCACTGACAAGGATGGATTCCATATCGTTCCTGTTCATTTTTCGCAACAGCCACGCCTCGCCCGTCAAGTTTGCGTGAGCATGCTTATTTTCTTAATCCCAGGAGGAAGGGGAAGGAGTAGCGCGGGATCGACCTGACCGAGTAGGTCGACCCGTGGATGATCGCCTCGGCGGCCATTTGCCCGCTCCGGATGGCCGGCCCGATCCCTTCGCCCATGTCCAGCGTCGCCAGTCCCAGCGCATCCCCGATCAGGAAGGCATTCCCGATCTGGATCTCCGGCAGATTCTGGCGCAGGTAATAACTATGGCCGGTCGGCTTATACTCATGCTCTGTAACCAGGCCGGTATCTTCCAATTCCTTTACCAGCAAATTCCAATGCTTTTTAAGCGTATCCGCCCGGCGCTTCAGTTGCCCGGTGAATCCACCCACGCCCACGTTGACATAACCATCCTTTTTTGGGACATACCAGGAGTAGCCGGGGAGTTTATTTTCAAAGAACCAGAGTTTGCAGCGGTCATCCCGGATGGCATATTGAAATTCCTCTTCCTGGGCAACGATCAGCGCGCCCGGTGACCTTGGGCTGGTCTGCTTGAAAAAAGCCTGGTAGACCGGGCAATGGGTGCCACCTGCCCCCACCAGGTAGTGGCCCGAGAATGCATCGTCGACGATGTATTCCCCATTTTCCAGGCGGATATCGTGCACTTCATGCTGATGGAATTCGGTTTCAGCCCGTTGCAGCAGCCAGTCATCAAACTCGAACCGGCGTATGGAATATTGATGGGTGGGTAATTTGAATTTGAAGCCATTGATCGAGACATCAAAACTGGAAAATTCGGTCAACCCAAAAGGATAACTTTCCACATCCTGCCCCAGCAACTGGAGCACCTGCGGGGTGATCCAGCCTGCGCAGGGCTTGAAACGCGGGAACCTTGTTTTATCCAGCACGATGTTGTGGATGTGCTCCTGCTTCAAACCTCTGGCACAGGCGGATCCCGCCGGTCCCCCACCAATGATAAGCACATCGGTCTTGATCATGATCTCCTACGAGAAACGGCAATCTGGTTGCGGAGTGCCCTGGCGGGTGAAAACCATCTGCCAGAGTTGCTGATTGCGCGCCCGGAACGCACCTGCGCTGGAGAGCAGGTAATAGCGCCACATGCGGTAGAAACGATCGTCGTAATTCTTCTTTAGATCAGGCCAGGCTTTTTCAAAATTGGCATGCCAGGCCATCAGGGTGGGATCATAATACGGGCCAAAATTCTGCCAGTCTTCCATGATAAATTTGTCTTCCATCGCCTTGCTTAACTGGGCCATGGACGGCAGCAGACCATTCGGGAAGATATACCGGTCGGTCCAGGGCTCGCCGGTGGTGTAACTTTTATTTCCGCCAATGGTGTGAACGAAGGCAATGCCATCTTTTTTCAGGCAACGGTCCACCACCCGCATGTAATCAGGATAATTCTTATAACCCACATGCTCCATCACCCCGATCGAGATGACGGCATCATACGTACCGGACACTTCCCGGTAATCCTGCAGGTGTAATTCCACCGGCAGGCCTTTGCACAGTTCCATCCCCAAGGCGACCTGTTCCTTTGAAACCGTAACGCCCAGGATGGAGGCGTCGTATTTCTCGGCCGCGTATTTGGCAAAGCTGCCCCAGCCGCAGCCCAATTCCAGGATACGCATGCCGGGTTTGATCCCTATCTTCCGGCAAACAAGTTCCAGCTTGGCCTCCTGGGCCTCGTCCAGGTTGTGGGCGTCCTTCCAATAGGCGCAGGTATAGTTAAGGCGTTTATCCAGCATGGCAAGATACAGGTCATTTCCCAGGTCATAATGTCTTACACCCACCTCAAACGCTCTTGCGGAGGATTGCCGGTTGAACAATTTGGCTCTCAGCACCTGGAAGACCATGCGCACATTATTTTGTATTTTTTCATCCAGGTGCGCCTTTAGCACCCGGCAAATGAATTCATCGATCGATGCGCAGTCCCACCAACCGTCCATGTAGGCCTCGCCCAGGCCCAGGGATGAATCCCGCAGGACACGGTCGTACAGGTGATCATCATGCACCTGCAGATCCCAGGGTTGGCTGCCATTGACCTGAATTCCAGCCTGATCCAATAAATCGCGAAACATCGTTTCTGACTTTGCCATAAATCTCCTCCAGGAATAAAATACTTTACAATTTTATCTCCAATAAGTGATATCTTCAATAAAAAGGAGGCAGGGGGTGTGCGGTCGTATCTGCCCGCTCCTCCGCTTTCCCCGGTTTATTGAGATAGAGTCCCAAGTCTATATATAAACCCCCTGCCTGAAAATGTGGTTCGGCAAGAGGTCAATTGCTGACGGCGGGCGCTTGTCTCAGCCAGGTTCCATCCTGTACCTGTTGGAGCAGAAAGGCTGCCAGGTCTGCCCGGGAAATGCGGGTACCGACCTGTTTTCTGCCCAGATATCCCGCCCTGATCCTGCCCGTCCCGGGTTGGTTGTTGAGCATCGACACACGTACGATCGTCCAATCCAGGTCAGAGTCCCGGACGAGCCTTGCAACGTTAATGATCTCTTCGTAGGCTGGTCGCATGGCGGTTTTGATGATGGAAACCAGAAACTTGAATTGGAGATCTGGCAGATCGTTCGGGTCGGTCGCACTCGGGGTGGATGAAATGACCAGGCGCCTCACACCGGTGGTTTGCATGGCTCTCAGGATGTTTTTCATTCCATTCGATAGCGGGTGACTGTGCAGGTCTTCTCCCGGGCGCGGCCCCAGCAGGCTGATGACTGCATCGGAACCATTGACCGCGGCCTGAATGGCTGCACTGTCGGATAAATCCCCCTGAACGATGGTCAGGAGCGCATGACTCACGCCGATTCTGGCAGGGTTGCGGACGAAGGCAACCACCTGGTCCCCTGCACCCAGCGCCTGCCCAATCAGTTGCCGGCCTATCGCGCCGGTCGCACCAAAGATGGTGAGTTTCATTTTATTTCAACAACTCCATCGCATCCGAATGGATAATAATCCCATCCGGTTTTAATACTCTTCTTTCCTGCCGGACGATCTCCTGTGCCACTTTCAGGCGGTCAAGGCTACGCGGAAATTGGGCGGTGAATTCCGGGGAACCAAACAGCCGGCTGTCCTGTATAGCATCGAACGAAGCGTCGGATATAAAATCCAAAGCGCCAGGTTTGCCCAAATCGACCCCGTAATGCACAAAGACTTCCTGGTCCAGGTCGCCAAAATCCACTCCGACCGGAGTGGCCCCCAGCTCCAACAGGAGCCGGCAGAACCATGGTTCGAACAGCGCCGTATAACCCTGGTTGGGGCGGTTGAATAACCTTTTTCCGAACGGCGAGTTGATAAAAAGCGAGCCGGGAAATTTACTGGTATTCGAGCCGCAGGCGATGTCCAGGATCTTTTTATTGTGCAGGTCGGATAATCTCCCAAAGGCATGCGCCAGCCTTCCGGCCATCTGTTCGATGATCTCTGCCACTCCAGGTTCTTTTGCCAATTTCCCATACAGATCATAACGGGTATCCAGCGCCTGGATGCTCTTTGTGATCAGGAGATAATCCTTCGGATTCTTCCATAGGTGGACCAGGTTGGCGATGAGCCGGTCGTGCTTTTCATCCGGGTATTCTTTTTTCATTGTCATTAATATCCCAATTGGTTTCCTTTCCAGAACGATTGCCATCGGCTTTATTATCCTCTAGCGACGGCGAATGGAATTGTACCAACAAATGTCCCCATACCGGTGGTTTTCCGAACTATCAGGTCATACCATCCAATGGGTTAAAGGGAGTCTTCACAAGTTCTCTGTCCCGCCTTCATACTCAGTTCACAACCCATCTGTATATTACAGGCAGGAGATTGATCATGGGATTTTTTTCTTTTCGTCACAGGTTTGAAACAAAGTACATTCGTCTCTTGCCCCGGCAGTGTCATGGCTGCGGGGAATGTGTGCAGGTATGTCCTGAAGACGTTTTAATTAAACCGCATCGGGGACACCATCACCATGTTTCCCTTAAAAACCCGCAGACCTGCACTGGCTGTAAAAAATGTGTTTGGGCATGTGAATACAGTGCAATCGAATACACTTACATGCCCAAATCCCGGCTGAGCCAGGCATCCGTGTTGGGAGGGAGAACCTAAGGATCGGGAATCCAATTCTGCTTGGGAGGGGGCAAGACAGACCGTTCCATCAAACTATTTTACGAACCATTTCCCCCGGCTTAATCTGTGTCAAGTAGAAACCGGCATTTTTTGCCGTCGAAGAAATTCCTGCCCTTATCAGGAGATGGTTTCGGCGAAGAACGCTTCATAAAAATACATTATGCATGTATTAAGAAAATCTTTCTTGCTAGCAATAGGCTAACCATATGCGCGTTCGAGGGTTGGGATATAATACACGCCGCGCAGCAACCCGGCTTGGAACAACCTACCTCCGGGTAACTCTATAGATACGGACCCTTCCATGCGAAAAACAAGCATACCATTATTACTTCTTCTTTGCCTGGGTATCACCCTTGCGGGATGCCAGGCTCCCCAGGCAACCCCCACCCGGATAAATGCATCCGCCCAGCCGTGGCAGATCCAGGTTGTCAAATTCGAAATAAAGAGCAGCCTGAATGCGACCCAGTCGGTCACCCAGTACAACGGTTCGAAAATAGACGTGGTACACACCCAAAACCCGGATGCGGGAAACGTCTACCTGATCATAAATGTGACCATCAATAAGACGGACAACCAGTCCACCGCTCCCTTCGATTGGCAGTGGCTGGTGGTCAGGGATGCATCCGGGAATTCATATCACCGTCTTGCCAATGACTCTTTTCTCGAGCAGTACCAATACACACCCCGAATAACCGGCCTCGAGCTGCGTTTTGGGGAGAATAGCGGCTGGATGGCATACGAGATTCCCGCTTCAACGGCGAGCGGGAAGATCACCCTGGCCTACACCGCCCCAGGCAATCAACAGGAGATCATCCTGCAGAAATGATTATGAAAAAGAAGATTCTAATCCCTATCATAATGCTCCTCGTTATCCTGGGCGCTGCCACCGGGGTACTGTTCAGCGGCTTGTTGGTCATGCCGACCAACGCCAGCCTGGCAAAAGCGACCCCCGTGCCGAACTATGACAACCTGCAAGCCCAGAACCAGCGCGAGCTGGATATCCTGGCGGATTATGCCAAGGGCAGTTACAACCTCCAGAAACCTTATATCATCCAGGACCCCTACCAAGCCAACCCCTTGTCTGCCCTGATCCTGTTTGAAACGGCTGAACCGGCCCAGGTCACGGTGACTGTGGAAGGAAAAGACAAGTATGTGACCTTTCCTTTTACATTGGAGGGTTTTACCACTCACCACGAGGTGCCGGTGCTGGGGTTGTACGCCGGGCAGGCCAACCAGGTGGACCTGAGCATCACCACCCAGAGTGGGCAGGTGGAAACCTCCCGGCAAATGCTGCAGACCGAACCCCTGCCGTATGACTTTCCCAACCTGGCTGTTCAGGTCTCGAAACCGGAGGAAATGGAACCCGGGGTTGACCTGATGACCGCCTGCCTGGATACAAATTACACCTACCTGCTGGATGCGAATGGGGACGTGCGCGGCTATTTTACGAACAAGTATTTTGGGCACTGCACCGCCATGCGGGTCTTGAAGAACGGGCGACTTCTGGCGACTGGCGATATCGAAAAACTGATGCCGTACAACATGTATACCCTCTGGGAGATGAACCTGCTGGGGAAAGTGTTTGTCGAATACGAAATCCCCAACGCCGTCCACCATGATATCGTGGAATTGTCCAATGGGGATTTCCTGGCGGCTTCAAACAACGCCAATATGCCCTGGGGCTACAATTCCCGGGAGGATGTGGTCATCCGCATCGACCGCGAGACCGGGGCGGTAATCGACCAATATGATCTGCGTCAGATCCTGGATAGCCGGCGGGCTCCTTATACCCACTATGACCCGGGAGTCATCCACGCCCCCAACCTGGACTGGGCGCATATGAATTCAGTGGCGATGGATGAAAGTGATGACAGCATCATTGTTTCATCGCCGATCCAGAGCGCGGTAGTCAAATTCAATGCGGATACAAAAAAGATTGATTGGATCCTTTCGTCGCCCGAAGGTTGGAGTGGAGAATTCAGCCGGTATCAGCAATACCTGTTGAAACCCATCGGCGCCAATTTTGAGTGGCAATGGGGTCAGCACTCCGTCAAGATTTTGCCGGATACGGATGGCGACCCGAACACCATTGATATTCTCCTTTTCGATAATGGCCAATCCCGGAGCTTTACAGAGGCGGGCGCCGTCAACCCCGCCAATAATTACTCCCGGGCGGTTATCTATCGCATCAATGAAGTCAACCGGACGGTGGAACAGATTTGGGAGTACGGCAAGAACCTCGGTTCGGGGGCTTATGCCACTTTCCTGGGAAACGTGGATAAAATGCCTCAGACCGGTAACTTCAATATTGACTTTGGCGGCATGCTCCGCCAGAATGGCGTTCCGGTGGATGATATTGTCGCCAGCGTGATCGGCCAGCAGCAGATGCAATCCAGGGTGGTGGAAGTGCAGCCGGACGGCCAGGAGGTTTTTGAAGTGTCGGTCACCCCAAACCACACCTCCGACGCAGAAACCTACCAGGTCAGGAAAATGGATCTATACACCCCGGCGGACCAGTATGTATTGGGGAAAAACCCAGGCCAGCGCAAGGGATTGGTGCAGTCCAATGAACCCACCACCTATAGCCTGCCGAATTTCTTCCTTCCCCGCATCAGCCTGCATTTCGACCAGCTCTACCAGCAAAATAACGCCCTCATTGTAATGGGCAGTTTTCTTTACCAGGGAAAATCCTACATGCTGGGCAAGGTCCTCTTCGTGTTGAAAAACCGGCAGCACCAGTACATTTTTTCCACCAATGCGGGCCTGAATGGCGACTTCGAGGGGCGGCTTGACCTGAAACCGGTGCAGCCCGGCGAATATGCCATCTACGTTGCCGGCGGCGTGGTGAATGGGATGGATGCGTTGGGAAAAGTAAAGCCAGGCTACAACCCCACCGGCTATAAGATCCAGGTCAAATAGACCGCTTCTTCGAACACACAATATACCAATTTGAACCGTAAACGCGTGCAATTCCGCTTCAACTTTAAGAAGACCCTGTTTCTGGTGGGGGCGGCGATCCTGCTATTGGTCCTGCTCATCCTGGCCTTTCTATTAAGCCCGAGGTATGCTGCCTCCCCCCAAACGCAGGCGTTCGTAGAGCAGGCGGTTGCCAAACAGCAAAAGATCGAATCAGACCTGCGCGCATACTATCAAGCTGGAAAATATACCTTCAATGCACCCCTGGTGATCCAGGACCCATATCAGTTTGCTCCATTGACCGCCCTGGTGATCTTTGACACGCCTGAGAAGAGCCAGATCTCCATTTATGTACCGGGGAAGACCCCTCAGGCGGATGGGGATTTTACTTTTGCGGGTTACCAGCAGCATCATGAGATTCCCATTTACGGTCTGTATGCCGGCACGCTGAACCATGTCAGTATGCGCATGCAAACGCAGGATGGGGTGAGCGCCCAGACCGGGATCGACCTGCAAACCGAACCGCTCCCGGTTGATATGCAAAGTTTTACTGTAGATACCGTTGATCGTGCCAGATACAGTCCGGGTTTCAACTTTGCCTTCCTGGATCGGAAACCGGTTTTCGACATTGATGGGAATGTGCGCTGGTATTCCACGCAGCATTCCTGGGAGGTTTTCACCCCGTTGAAGAATGGGCACTTCCTGTTCACCTATACGGTGGGCAAGGTGGAAGGCGACCTTGTCATGGAACAGGACCTGTTGGGGAAGATTTATGCCATTTACGCTATTGCCGATGGCGTTCACCATGATATTTACGAGCTTCCATCTGGAAACCTGTTGTTGACCAGTGCAGATCTGAAATCTAGAACGATCGAAGATTATATTATCGAGGTCGACCGGAGCAGCGGCCACATTGTCAGATCGTTTGACTTGAAGGACATTCTTGATGAAGGCCGGCCTCGCCAGGTGGTCGGCTTACCCACCAACGATTGGCTCCATTTGAATTCCATCGTCTATGATTCTGCCGATCATTCGATCATCATTTCCAGCAAGGCCCAGTCGGCAGTCGTAAAACTGACCTACCCGGGCATGCAGATCAAATGGATATTGGGCCCCCATGACAACTGGAGCCCGAAATACCAACCCTACCTGCTCACCCCGGTCGGACCGAATTTTGAGTGGCCCTGGGGAGAACACCATGCCACGCTCTTCAGCCAGGACGTGCCGGGAGATCAAACCACCGATATATTATTATTCGATAATGCCCTCTACCGCAGCTTTACTGATCCCAACCTCTTTCCGCCATCCGATTGGTATAGCCGGGTGGTGCACTATCGCATCAATGAAGCTGCCATGACCGTTCAACAGGTCTGGGAATATGGCAAGGAACGCGGCCCGGCCCTTTTCTCTGCGGTGGGCGGCAGCGCCTACCGGCTACCCAACGGAGATGTCCTGGGGACCTGGGGGGATATTTCCACGGATAACCAGGGAAATCTATCCTTCAGCAGTGACACCAACAACTCGGTGGCGACCAAAATAATCGAAGTCGATCCGTCAGATGATGGGGTGGTTTTTGAGTGCAGCGTACCGAAAACGGCAACGTATCGCGCGTTGCGCCTGGGGTTATATGCCGGATATTCAGAAAAGAATGCCTACCTGACGACCGCACTGAACAATACCACCGGGAATGACCTGGCCGACCGCAGTGTATTGGCCTGGCGGGATGTAAAGCGCTGGACGGTGACGCCGCTGATAAATTGGCTTAAAATTATTTACCACCTCCTTCAGGCAAAGATCAAGTAATGTTTGGCATTTCGTGGTGATTCACCAGACCCCTGAATTGGTAAGATCTGGCACAATCGGCTGTATGCCTTATGAATATTCAGTCTCAGCCTGGTTTGATGTTGCCACTTTTTGAAATGTTTCGCATCATATAAAGGTATTCAATAAAATGATAATCTTAAGGAGACTGAATACATGGAGATGATGATTGATTTCCCGGGCGGTTCACGCGTGGATGCCCATTTTGGTGCCTTCACAGTCGCAACCGACCAGCCGCCGGTCGGCAGTGCTCCCAGTCCCTTTGAGGTTTTCCTGTCATCGATTGGGACTTGCGCCGGGATTTATGTGCTGGGTTTTTGCATGCAGCGAGCTCTTCCGACCGAAGGCATTCGCATCATCGAACGGATCGACCGCAACCGTTCCACAGGCCTGGTTGAGGTAATCGCCCTGGAGATCCAGGTTCCGGCAGGATTTCCGGAAAAATACCACACTGCACTGATCCGCTCGGCAGAACAATGTCTGGTCAAGAAGACTCTCGAAAATCCGCCCAAGTTTGAAATCGCAACCCGGGTGGTGTAGCATCTGATTCAAATTTGGAGCGAAGATAATGAGCATGTTTAGTCGAATTATGGGAAAACCGGTCCCGACGCTCAGCGTGCAGGAATTGCAGGAAAAGCTTAAAGACAAGAATCAGCTATTCCTGCTGGATGTGCGACAGCCGGAAGAGTTCCGCCTTGGTCATATAGCCGGCGCAAAATTGATTCCTCTTGGCGAATTGGGTCGGAGAATGAACGAAGTACCCCAGGAGCAGGAAATTGTATGCATCTGTGCATCCGGGCACCGCAGTGTCCCGGCAGTCCGTTTGTTAGTGGATGCCGGATATATCGCCTGCAGCATGAATAATGGGATGATCGCCTGGCAGATGGCCAGGCTGCCCATCCAAAAGGGCATATAGTAATAGTGTGTCTGATAACGAGATCGCCGGCAGGATTTTCCAGGAGATGTCCATGCACGAAAAACGCTTTGAAGGTGATGTTGCAAGATTGCGTTCCCCCGAAAGGGTGGAACGGCTGGAGGTGGAACGGGTGACCGGCCTGTGCCTGGAGGGGCAGGAGTTCGCCACTCTGCTCGACGTGGGTACCGGCAGCGGCCTGTTCGCCGAAGCCTTTTCCAAACTTGGGCTGGAAGTCTGGGGGCTGGACGCCAACGCGAAGATGGTCACGGTCGCTGGCAAGTTTGTGCCTGGAGGAAATTTCCGTGTTGGCACCGCTGAGGCGCTGCCATACCCTGATGCCAGTTTTGACCTGGCATTCCTGGGCCTCGTCCTGCATGAATCGGATGAACCCCTGAAGGCCCTGCAGGAAGCCCGCAGGGTGGCGAAGAAGCAGGTATGCATCCTGGAGTGGCCGTATCGGGAGCAATCCTTCGGTCCACCGCTGGCTGACCGTCTGAATCCAGAAGACTTGGTCGCGCTGTTCAGGAAAGCCGGTTATCGGAAATGGCAAAGTTTCGACCTGTCCAACACCATCTTCCACCGGTTGGAGCGGTAGTTCAAACAAGTACCACTCCATTTGGCAAGTAGATCCTCTAGAAATTTATTCTTCCCATAATGGGAATAACTTTAATATCCAGCGGGTCATGTAGACACCTGCAAACGACGATCCTGTTGTTACCGGAATCATAATTGCCCAGGCTCGCCAATCCAGCGCGATCACACCGAAAAGTATTCGTAGCGGGGTGTACAGGGCCAGCAATTGCAGGCCGACCGCGACGGCATAACTAATCAGCAGCGCCCGGTTCGACCACAATGAGAGCGAGTCCATTTGACGTACAACCATCACGCGTGTGAAGGCGTGCAGGACAATACTAGTAAAAAGCATGCTGCGGGCGTAGGTCACGCCACCGAACTGGAGTCCAACCCAAAAAATCAGCCCGTAGGCGATTAACGTGCGGAGGATGCTACCGGAAATGGTGGCATAGATGGCCTTGTTCAGGATGGGCTCATCGTGGCGGCGCGGTCGGCGTTTCATCACGTGCGGCACTACCGGGTCGGCTGCCAGGGCGCTGGCTGGCACCAGGTCGGTGACCACATTCACCCAAAGCAACATGATGGCGGAGAGGGGGAAGTATCCCGCGATGGAAAGAGCCAGAACGACGAACACTTCCCCCAGGCTGGTGGAGAGCAGGTAGTTGGTGAACTTGCGGATGTTGTCGAAGATGCGCCGGCCTTCCTCAATGGCAGCCACGATGGTGGCGAAATTATCATCCAGCAAGACCATGGCCGAGGATTCCTTGGCAATGTCCGTACCGCGCAGGCCCATCGCCACACCCACATCCGACTGCTTCAAGGCGGTGGCATCGTTTACCCCGTCCCCGGTCATTGCGACCACGTGCCCGGCCTCCTGCAAGGCCTGCAGTACCTGTTGTTTAACCTGGGGAGTGGCACGTGCCACGATATCCACTTCCTTCATCTTTTCAATCAGCGCCTGACTAGTAATGCCTCCCATCTCCCGCGCATCCACGACGCGCTGCCCGATCCCGAGTGTCCCAGCGATTGCCTGGGCGGTCAGGCCATTATCGCCAGTGATCATCACGACACGGATGCCGGCTCCTTGGGCACGAGCAATGGCTTCGGCGGCTCCAGGGCGCGGAGGGTCGATAAGTGCCAGCAATCCCAGGAAGGTCATCCCTCCTTCCGCTTGATCAACAGACATACTCTCGGGCAATTCTCGTCTCGCCACACCTAATATGTAAAATCCCCTGCTCTGTAACTCGCTTACTCGCTGGCGGATGCCCTTGCAATGCGAGTCCTCCAGGACATATTCCTGTGTCCCTTCCTGGCAGCAAGTGCAACGTGCCAGCACGGGACCAGGCGCACCCTTGGTAAAAGCCACATGGTGTCCGTCCCGCATATGGATGGTGGTCATCATCTTGCGTTCTGAGCTGAAGGGTATTTCGTTCACCTTCGGTGTATCTTTGCGCTCCCTCCCCGGGTCCAGACCGGCATTCAGAGCCGCCTTGATCAACGCCGTGTCTACCGGGTCGCCTTGTATCTCGGGCTCAGCCCCCTCACTGAGGGTGGCCTCATTGCACAAAACTCCGGCTCGTAAAAGTTCGAACGCAGCAGCGTTTCCCTGTAAGCCCTGCGGGACATCCAGCAACTTTTCCCCGACGTACAAACTCTGGAGCGTCATCAAGTTCTGGGTCAGCGTACCGGTCTTATCGGTGCAGATCGTATCCACCGAACCGAGAGACTCGACCACCGACAATCTACGCACCACTGCACTGCGGCGGGACATCTGGCGGGCGCCCAAGGCGAGCGCAAAGGTCAGGACGATAGGCAGGCTTTCGGGAATGGTGGCGATCGCCAGGCTGAGGGTATTGAGGGCCACGTCGACCGGTGGTTCATGCAGGAGGAAAAGCAGGATGAAAGCCACAACGGCCGCCAGGAAAGCCACGATGACGGTCATCTGGCGCGCCATCTTCTGCACTTCGACCTGGAAGGGAGTGGGGCGTTCAGCCATCTTCTCTAGGGTCCCGGCAATCTGCCCCACTTCGGTGGTCATTCCGGTGGAAACCACCACTGCCAGGCCGGTACCATGCGTGATGTATGTCGAGGCGTACACCATGCTGGTACGTTCGGCTAGAGGCGCAACGAAGGCAACCGCTTCAGGTGATTTATCCACCCCAACGCTTTCACCGGTCAGGGCCGACTCGTCCGTGCGCAGGCTATGTGCTTCGATCAGGCGTGCGTCCGCCGGCACCTTCTGACCATGTGCCAAAACGAGGATATCGCCGGGGACGACTTCCGCTGCTTCGATTTGCTTAGGAATACCCGTTCGCAGAACGCCGGTCTTGAATACCAATAATCTGTCCAGCGCCTCCAACTCCTTCTGGGCGCGATATTCCTCAATGAAGCTCAAGCCAACACTGAGAATTATGATGCCGAGAATGAAATAGGCGGTCAGCCGATGTTCGCTTTCCCCCGGGAGGAAGCTGACGGTGAAGGCCAGGATGGCTGCGAAGGCCAATACGAGAATGAAATAATTCGCGAACTGCTTGAGTAACAACCACCAGGGGCTGGTTGGCTTGCGCCGGATGATCTCATTCCGACCATGCCGCGCCAGACGGTTGGTAACTTCTGTGGCTGTCAGTCCTTCGGAACGCGTCCCAAGGCGCTGATAAATTTCTGAAATAACAAGGTTGTGCCATGCGTGTGTGGCCATTTTTTCCTGCAGGCAAAATTATACATCCTACCCGACAATTTACATCTAAATAGGATTATTTATTAACACAAAGTTTTTTCTGGAACTTAAGGAGCCTTTCCCTCGACAGGATATCCCGCCGCGATCCACGCCTGCAAACCCCCGCTCAAATATGTTGCATGTGTGAATCCTGCCTGCTGCAAAATGGTGACCCCGCTCTGGCTGCGGTGACCCGACAGGCAAACCACGACGATATCTGTATCTTTCGGCAGTTCGCTCAACCGGCTTTGTAATTGATCCAGTGGGATCAGAGTGCTCTTGGCGAGATGGAATTGATTCCATTCATCTTGGGTGCGAACATCCAGGAAGAAAACTCCCTGCTGGTACTTTGCATAGGCCTGGGCGGGAGTGATCTCAACCGAAGAAGTATTTGCCTGTACTGGCGTGGTTATAAGGGAGGCGGTGTTCCTGGGGCGTAGGGCCAGAATTCCCACCCCGGCAACGAGCAAAGCCGCCAGGCTGACCCACAGCCAGGCCAGGTTGCGCCTGTGCATCTTGGGTTTCCTGGCAGAGACTGATTTAGAAGATCCATGTGTTGATTTTGAATATTTTCTTGACATTCCAACCTCGAAAGGATGTGCCAGGAATGTTGCGTAACGCAACCCTGTTCATCCGGTGGATGGATGTATCGCCGGCAGGATGGGTAGAACGTAGGTATCAATACCAACCAGACTTTTCTCCGATGTACTGTCCCATTTTATCGATGACCTCTCTCTGTTCGTCTATTATGGATTTGACCAGGTCACCGATGGAGATGAAACCAATCAGTTTTTGTCCCTCGATCACAGGCAGGTGGCGAACATGTTTGGTGCTCATTAAGACCAACCCCTGCTCGTTCGTCTGGTTGGGGGTGATCGTGATGAGGTTGGTGGACATGATTTCGCTCACAGGCGTCTTATTGGACGATTTGCCTTTTAGGATTACTTTACGGGCATAGTCGCGCTCCGAGAAGATCCCAACCAACTTCTCGCCATCCAACACAGGCACTGCGCCTATATCCTTATCCGCCATGACCTTAAGCACCTCAAATACAGTCGCATCTGGAGAGGTGGTCCATATCTCCTTTCCTTTCGATCTCAAGATATGCTCGATCGTTTTCATTCTTCCTCCTTTTTCCTCGTGTGCGTATGATATCCATTTTAGTGCAATAGCTCTGGGTGGTCCACCAGTTGACCATTGATGTATGCTTTTACGGCTGATTCGATCTCCTGAATATCCGTCACCACCGGCCGGATACCAGCCACTTTCATGCTCTCATAGGCGCCCATGCCCATGCCCCGGCATAACAAGGCTTTACAGTCCAGAATTGCCTGTGCCATCAGGATATGGCGGTCATGCGAGGCGGGATCCATGCCATGTGGCTGCCCGGGGATGTCGTGTGCGTGTGGATCACTGGCGAATTGTGAATGTCCAATCTTTTCGCGGAGTTCCCGGTCAATGATTTGACCGTTTTCAACCGTGACCACCAGGTAATACTGTGCCCGTCCAAAGTGCTGGCTGATGGTCTTCCCGTCATCTGTGATTGCTGCTATTTTCATCGAGTTCTCCTTTTAGCTGAACGATCAGGCGAGATATGCTTTGAGCAAAAAAAAGATGATCAAAGCCAATCCAGAAATCAAGGTTGTTGTAAAGCATTCCATAAGAGGGTCCCAATTGAAAGTTGATCCCGCCATAATGCCTACCGCCATATAAAGCAATATGAGTAAGGGAATTATACATGGCAAACTCATTGACAGTCATATTATAATTTTTATTCTTTCTTGCATGGCGCACCTCCTTTTTGTAAAAAAAAGCCACCTATGAAAAATGGCGTATGGTTGGCTGGTCTCGTTCGTCCATAGGACAGAGAATAAGCAAGTTGCTGGAAGGAGTGCCATCCATGTTCTTCCAATGGTGGGGGAGATAAGCTTCAAAGAGCAGGCTGTCACCCGGCTTGAGCAGGTAAGTCTCCGTATCCACGCTATATGCAATATGCCCTTCCAGGCAGTAAATGAATTCGCGCCCGGTATGGACAATAGGAGTCTTGCCGCTATCTGCTTTTGGGGTGAGCGTAACGATGAACGGCTCTACCCCAAATTCGCGACATCCCCGCTCCAAGATCTTCGATCGAGCCATGTATGAATGCGGCGCGCGGGCGGTTTCCGGCTTGCTGATGGACAACCACCCGGTCGCCATGACTGGTCTCGAAGAAGGCCGAAATAGAAACCTGCAACGCTTGTGCCAAATGCTGCAGTGTACTGACACTGGGCGAAGTGCGCTGGTTTTCGATCAGGCTTAATGTATTTATGTTCAGCCCGCTCTGTTCTGCCAGGGCACGCATGGAAAGGCCATGGGTGGCGCGTAATTCACGCAGACGACGACCCACATCAATCTCATCAGAAGGATTACGCTCCGCAATAGGTGTATTCAGTACTGTTTGTTTAACCATAGAATTGTCCTGGACTGTGTATAATAACTAATATTATAGTATATTAATGCCAGTTTATCAATAATAGAACTAAATAAATAGTTGTTTTTCTTATAACTCCGGGAAAATAATACTATTATAGGGATGATGGAATTTGTGCGCAGGGATGACCTCTCAAAAAATTCTTGACAACGAGCGTAGAGGACAATATACCTAACAACAAAGAGCCCTCGGTATTTGCCGGGAGCTCTTCTCGTTCGAAACGATCATGAATTTTGAGCGTGTCGTTACATCACTTTCCAGCGCGGATTTTCGGACCGCTCATCGGAGCGCCAAAGAGCGGGGCGAACACGCAGAAGTCGAACAGCCCGGCCAGCAGTGGAACAAGACCGATGATCGCCACGATTACGCCGCCCACACCGTGCATGACCAACAGTCCCAGGACGACGAGGACAATGCCTGCCACAATACGGGTGATGCGACCAGCCGGGGAAGCCATGAATTTTACGAATGGGTTCATTTTATATCTCCTATTTGGTTTGAATTGATTTATATCCCCAGTATAGGAGCGCAAGTTGATTTTGTCTGTGACAAAGTCACACAACGGGAAAATCTGATAATGAATAAAATGACAAATGTAATACCCTGGGGTGACAAGTGACACTTTTGTACGCTTTGTCACAAGCGTATTATGAAAGATGTATATATCCGTCTATCCGAATAAGGTCAAAAACTATGGTATCCACCACGCTTGTTCAAGAGATCACCCAGCTGCACGCCGACTTCTGCTCGGCTTTGGCCAACTCGACCCGCCTGATCCTTTTATATGCCTTGGCAGAGGCACCCCGTAATGTCACCGAGCTGACCCAGGAACTCGGCCAGCCCCAGCCGACCATATCGCGCCACCTCAAGAATCTGCGTGACCGGGGACTGGTGGTGGCGACTCGCCAGGGGATGATGGTGCAATACAGCCTGGCGGATCATCGTGTCATTGATGCCCTGGATATCCTGCGCAGTATCATGCGCGACAGCATCCAAAAACGCGCCAGTCTGGTGGATGTCGTTTCAGTGTGATCCTTTTCGAAATAATTTATTGAGGAGGCGGACATGCGTCCGAAGAAGCTACCTTTTATTTTACTAGCGGCGGGGTTTATTCTCCTGATCGCTGTGGGTGTATTCATCCTTCTCCCGGCACAACCGGTCAGTGCCCAGTGCGGCTCCCAGGCGTCTTCATGCAAGAATTGTCACGAGACCCAGGCGAAGGACCCGGTTAATAACGACGGGACGGCCTGGCACACGCAACACGCCTTCGGTGATTTCTGCTACCTGTGCCATGCCGGCAACAACCAGGCCACCGATGAGACGGCTGCTCATACCGGCATGGTCAATCCATTGGCGGATATTGTCGCCAGTTGTAAGAGCTGCCATGCCGCGGATTACCAGGCCAAGGCCCAGATATACGCCACCACGCTGGGAATTACTCTGGGCTCTGTCTCAGCCGCCCCAACTCCGGCAGGCGGAAATACGGTTGCCTCCACCACCGTCGTTGCGACGGTTGCCCCGGCCTCGGCTGCTCCAGCAGCTTCCGCGGCGGTTGTTCCGGCCGCAAACATGGTGGATTATTCCCAGCGTTACAACCAGGTCGCCCTGGGACAGCAACCGCTCAACGTTGGCAATGTCATTCTGATCGTTTTGATCGCCGTTATGGTACTAGGCGGTGGTTTCCTGGTGGCACGCCGGGAAGGTTGGATCAGGGTTTCCTTCCAGGACACCAGGACGATCCAGGGCAGCTACCCGGCGGATGTGGTCGACATGGTCCCGGAGCTAGCAAAAATGAAACCGGGTGCCCGCCAGGACCTGCGCCAGATCCTTTCCAAACCGTCTACGGCCGCAGAACTCTTTGCATTGATAGCAAAATTGATCAAGAAAGAAGATTCGTCCACACAAAAAGAAGAACTCAATTAATAAGCAGAAAGAATAATCTTCAAACCATTAATATTAAAGAAAAAGGAGAAGATATGAACTGGATCATGAAGCAAATCCACAAAGAGGAATGGTCTCCGTACGCGGCGGGTGTGCTGCTCGGTATCGTTGGCATCCTCGTCGTGGTGCTGGCCCACGCGCTCCTTGGCGCTTCCGGTGCTTTTGAAAACCTGGCCGCTTACATTGGCAAGGCAATTAACCCCGGTAACATGTATTTCAATTATGTAATGCCAGCTCAAATCACATTCCCGGTGGTGCTACTGGTGGGCATTTTCTTCGGCGGGATGCTGGGAGCACTCTCCAGCGGCACGTTCAAATTTCGCACTATGGACAACGAGCAATGGAAAAAGGCCTATGGCAAACAGACCTGGAAGCGCTGGCTGGTGCTGTTCGTAGGTGGGATTATTGTTGAGTACGCAGCAGGGATCGCCGGCGGTTGCACCAGCGGCCTGGCCATTTCGGGCGGTATGCTGCTCGCTCCGGCGGCCTTCCTGTTTATTGCCGGAATGTTCGTCTCCGGGATCGTCACAGCCCGGGTCGTCTACGGGAAGAAATACTAGGAGGATGCCATGACATACGTAATTGCTCTCGTTCTCGGGGTGGCGTTCGGCTTTTCCCTCAACAAGGCAGGCCTGACCAAGTACCATAAAGTCGTCAACCAGTTCCGCCTTACTGATATGGCCGTGTTGAAGTTCATGATGACCGCCCTGGTGGTCACCATGATTGGCGTGTATCCTTTACGCGCATTGGGGATCATCAGCTTCCCGACCGTTCCGGCGACTTACATCGTCGGCAATCTGGCTGGAGGGTTGCTCTTCGGGGTTGGTATGGCCTTGACCGGAACCTGACCAGGTACTTGTGTCGCCGGGTCCGGCGAAGGAAAAATTGATTACATCGTCCCTGGTCTGCTCGGTCTTCTTACAGGCGCGGTCATTTACGGTCTGACTTTTCAGTCCGTATTCCCCAAAATATCAGCAATCGCCAATTATGGAAATGTGGTCCTCCCGGACCTGTGGCACATCAACCCATACCTGGCAGTGTTTGTTTTCGCCCTGATGGCATTGGTCCTCTTCTACCTGATCGATCGCATGGGCATGCACCGTAAGGAAAAGTAAATCTTAATATCTTTCCACAGCCGTCACTGCGAGGCACGCCCTCGCAGTGACTGTTAATGACTGGAGAGTTTTATGCCGAATACTATCTCACGGCGCGATTTCCTGAAAGCGGGCGGAGCGACCGTCGGTGCGTTTGTCCTGGGGCAATTCATTCCCCCGCAGGTGGCGGAAGCCGCCCGCCTGAGTGGAATGCTGGATACCACGTCCAGCGGCTACATCCCCAGCATGTGCGAGATGTGCGTCTGGCGCTGCGGTCTGCTGGCAAAAATCGTGGACGGTCGCGTCGTCAAGCTCGAAGGCAATCCCCAGCATCCCCATTCGAATGGCGAACTCTGTCCGCGCGGGCAATCCGGCCTGATGAATACCTACGACCCCGACCGGGTCCTGACGCCCCTGATCCGGGTGGGCAAGCGCGGCGAAGGCCTGTTCCGCAAGGCCTCCTGGGAGGAGGCCCTGGACATGGTGGCCGAGAACATGCTCTCGATCAAGAAAAACTATGGGGCCGAGGCGATGATGTTTTCGACCACGCACTGCCTGAGCCAGGCCCAGTTCGAGAACCTGCTGAATGCCTTCGGTTCGCCCAATTACGGCACCCAGCGCAGCCTGTGCTTTAACGCCATGATCGTCGCCAACCTGGTTACGTATGGTATGCAGGAACCCGACCGAAAATACGATGATCTGAAGTACATCATCCTGACCGGCCGTAACCTGATGGAGGCCATCTCCACTTCGGAGACTTCGGCTCTCAGCGCGGCCATTGATCGGGGCGTCAAGGTCGTCACACTGGACCCGCGCTTCACCAAGACAGCCGCCAAATCCTCGGAATGGTTGCCCATTCGCCCTGGAACGGACCTGGCCTTTCACCTGGCCATGCTGAACGTCATTGTCGGGGAAGGCCTGTATAACCGGCAGTTTGTTGCCAACAACACTTCCGGTTTCGAGAAACTGCCGGCGGCGGTGGCTCCGTACACACCCGCCTGGGCAGCCGCGAAAACCGGTATCCCGGCGGATACCATCCAGCGCATTGCCCGGGAGTTCGCCGCGGCTGCACCGTATGCCATGGCCCACAATGGCTGGCGCACCTCCAATTTCGTGAACTCCTTCCAGACCGAACGGACCATCACCATCCTGAATGCCATCACCGGCAACTGGGGGGTGGCGATGTTCGATGAATCCGGCGAGGAGACCGGAGCGTTGGGTGCAATACCGCAGCCACCCTACCCGCGCGTCTCCGCCCAACGTTTGGATGGCGTACCCTGGAAATATCCTTTTGTCCCCCTGGATATTGGTGTTTTTCAGGAGATGCGGGAGGCCGCCCTGAGTGGGCAGCCTTACCAGGCGCGCGGCTGGTTCATCTCCCGCCAGAACCCGGCCATGTCCCTGCCGGATCGCGGCCGCACGCTGCAGGTCTTTGCCAAGCTGGATTTCATCGCCACCGTTGACATCCTCATGAACGACACCGCCTGGTTCTCGGATGTGGTCCTGCCGGAAGCCTCTTACCTGGAGCGCTATGACCCGCTCAATATTGTCGGCAACCAGGCTTTCATTCGCCAACCTGTCATTGAGCCGCTGGGTGAAGGGAAATCCACCCTGTGGATCTACAAGCAGCTCGGCCAGCGCCTGGGTTTGAGCAACTATTTCCAATATGTGGACGAGGAAGATTACCTCAAGCAGCAACTGGCGCCCCTGGGGGTTACCCTCGACCAGGTCCGCAAGAAAGGTTACGTGGACCTGCCCGGCGAAAGTGACACAGGCAGTGAAAGCGTCGAACCGAAATGGAACACACCCAGCGGCAAGATCGAAATATATTCCTCCACCCTGGCAAGCGGCGGGTTTGCGGCCCTGCCGGTCTGGGAGGAACCGCTGGCGCCCAAGCCCGGGGAGTTCTACCTGTTGACCGGCAAGGTCGCCCAGTATACCCAGTTCGGTACTCAGAACAACCAGCTCCTCCACAAATATGCGGACGAGCCGCGCTTATGGATGAACGCCCAAACCGCCAGAAGGATGGGCATGTCTACCGATGATGCCGTGGAAGTTACCAGCCCGGTTGGCATGATCCATATCAAGCTTCTGGCCACACAGGCCATCCGCCCGGACTGCGTCTACCTGACCCCCGGATTCGGTCATCTTTCCAAGGGGTTGACGGTTGCCTATGGCGAGGGAGCCAGTGACTTGGATTTGCATGTCACGTATACGGACCCGGTCAGCGGCAGCCAGGCACTCAGCCAGACATTTGTTACGGTAACAAAGATCTAATGGAGTAGCCTCATGCCAGAGATCAAACACAAAGCCTTTATTTTCGACGCCACCCGCTGTATTGACTGCCGTTCCTGCATGGTGGCTTGCAGCGTGGAAAACAAGATCGACATGAACAAGACTCGCATCTGGGTGGCCGGGATCGGCCTGAAGGGCGAATTCCCGAACCTGGAACGCGCAAGCATGGTCTACCATTGCATGCACTGCAACGAGCCGGACTGTCTCTCAGCCTGCCCGGTGGGCGCCTACAACAAGCGCATCGATGGGCCGGTGCTGTATAACTCCAGCAAGTGCATCGGCTGCCGCTACTGCATGAACGCCTGCCCGTTCGGTGTGCCGCACTTCGACTTCGATAAAGGCCTGCTCGAAGGCGCATTTATCGATAAATGCACCATGTGCCCGCAGCGCATCGACATCGGCCTGGAACCGGCCTGCGTGGCCACCTGCCCGACCGACGCGCTGGTATTCGGCGAACGGGCCGACCTGGTTAAGCAGGCGCACGCCCGTATCCAGGCCCACCCTGACCGCTATGTCGACCATGTCTACGGTGAGTTCGAGAACGGCGGGACATCCTACCTGGTCCTCTCGCACGTGCCATTCAGTGAGCTGGGATTGCCGGCTCTGGGCGAGCGTCCGGTCAAGGAAGTCAGCGAAGAGGTGATGGGATTTACTATTCCCTTTGCTCTGGGGTGGGGGGTCGTGCTTAGCGGCACGGCCGTGGCTGTCCACTTGGTCAATAAGAGAAAGGACGCCCTGGCCAAAGAACGGGAAGAGAAAGCCAAACAGCTTGAGGAGGCGCCCAAATGAAAATGCAGATCGCCCTCAACAAACGCCTGCATATCAGCCCGTTGCCGTTGGTCCTGCTTGCCTTGATGGGGATTGCCTTTATAGTCGCGATGGTGCGCTATGCCAGCGGTATCGGCGCCATCAGCAATCTGAGCAATTCCTATCCCTGGGGCTTCTGGATCAGTTTTGACCTTTTTACAGGGGTTGCCATCAGTAGTGGCGGTTTTCTGATGGCGGGAACTGTTTATGTCTTCGAACTTAAGCAATTTAAACCCTTGCTAAGGCCTTCCATATTGACAGCCTTTCTGGGCTACATCATGGTAGTCATAGCTCTTTTGGTTGATCTTGGTCATCCTGAACGCATCTGGTACATGCTGATCCATATGAACGGGACTTCGGTTCTCTTGGAGATAGGTATTTGCGTGATGACCTACCTGACTGTTCTAGCGATTGAATTCGCCCCGGTGGTCTTTGAAGGCATCAAGTGGCAGAAGTTCGCTGATTTAATTCATCGTTTCATCATGCCCTTCGTCATCCTGGGTGTGGTTCTTTCCACCCTCCACCAATCCTCCCTGGGTTCTCTGTTGCTGATCCAGCCAGCTAAACTCTATCCGCTCTGGTGGACGCCAATATTGCCGGTGCTTTTCTTCACATCTGCCATTACCATTGGGTTGGGTATGATCATCCTCGAATCTTCACTTAGCGCGCGCTATTTCCATCGTGGCCTGGAAACCCATCTACTGGAAAAACTAGGCAAAATTATCCCAATTGTGTTGGGAATATACCTTTTTATCAAATTTAGTCAGCTCACCCTTGCGGGTGACCTGAAATACCTTTTCACCAGTGGCATGATGAGCGTTCTGTTCTGGGCGGAAATCCTGATCGGTGCGGTCATCCCGCTTGTTTTGTTCTCGATCAAACGCATCCGCCAAAGTGATGCTGGTTTGTTGGTTGGCGCGATCATCCTCCTGCTGGGTATGATCCTCAACCGCTTCGATGTAAGCTGGTTCGCAGTCAAGCATCCCGACCCAATCACCTATATTCCCACCTTCATGGCCAATAATGTGCACTACCTCCCGTCTCTGTCCGAAGCGCTGGTTTCGATCGGCATCTTCTCAGCCGGCATCCTGGCCTTCGGCCTGGCGGTTAAGTACCTGCCGGTTTTCGAGGAAGAGCAGCACCACGACGCAGCATCGTAATTCGGATCGAATGTGTGACCGGTCATTCCCTTAACCAAGAAAACCGCTCCTGGCAATGGGGCGGTTTTCAGCTTATGTGTATAATAAATTTATGCGCCCCACCTTCTTCCACCACCTCCATCCACCGAGTATCCCGGCCAGGCAGGCACGGTTCCGCTATACCCTGGCGACCGGTGGGCTGGCTGTTTTCCTGGTGTTGATCCTGGGGGTCACCGGCATCCTGGAAATTTATTATTACATCCCGACCCCGGACCAGGCGGCCCAGTCGATCCAGACGCTGACTTTCCTGGTTCCTTTCGGCGGCCTGGTGCGCAACCTGCATTTCTGGGCGGCGCAATTACTGGTGATTGTTTCGCTCATACACTTGCTGCGCGTGATTTTCACCGGCGCCTACCTGCCGCCGCGCCGCTTCAATTACCTGCTCGGGATGGGCCTGTTTGTGCTGGTAATCCTGCTGGACTTTACCGGCTACGTCCTGCGCTGGGATGAGGGCATCCGCTGGGCGCTGGTGGCCGGGACGAATCTGGTCAAATCCATACCGCTGATAGGTACCGCCCTCTACGGCAGCCTGGTTGGTGGTACTCAGCCCGGGTCAGCCACTCTGCTGCGCTTCTATGGCTGGCACATTTTCGGCCTGATGCTGCTGGCTGGGATCCTGCTGGTCTGGCATATTTTCCGGATCCGTCGGGATGGCGGGATCGCTGTGCCGCCGCCGCCCCTGCGGGAAAGCCATTTGCGAATTTCCCGCTTCGAGCTGGTACGGCGCGAGGTGCTGGCAATGCTGCTGGCTTCTGTGGTGCTCCTGATCCTTACGGTTTTCATCCCGGCTCCCCTGGCGCCCCCCATCACAGCCAGTTCCTCGATCCTCGAAACCGCCCGGGCGCCCTGGTTCTTCCTGTGGGTGCAGGAGCTGCTCAAGCTGGGCAGCCCGTTCCTGTGGGGAGTGGTCGTCCCATTGGCACTGTTATTATTGGTGACGCTCATCCCTTATATTCTTCCGAAACCTTCTCAAGCCGAATTGGGACGCTGGTTTCCGAAGGGCAATCGTCTGGCGCAGGTCGTTTTCATTATCATTATTCTATCCCTGGCAGTTTTGACCGTACTCGCATTGCTACCTGGATCATAGATGACATGCAGCCCGGGTGGCATGAATGCAAGAATTTACTTATCCAATAGGGAAGCAATCTTAAGATTTGTGGAATTCGAGATGAAAACTCTCTAATGGTAAATCAAGTCATGCGCCGCTTGATAGTGATCGCTTCCGCCTTGCTCTTGGTGACACTGTTGGGAATTGCCTGGCTCGACAGCCGCCGCCTCAAGCCGGTGGCGCTGATCCCGACCCTGACCGGCAAGGTGGAATACTGCCTGACCTGTCACAGTGACCTGCCGGAGATCAGCAAGTCCCACCCGGTCAAGACCTTTGGCTGCGTCATCTGTCATGGCGGCGAGCCCCTGGCCCTGGATGCGACCCTGGCCCACAGCACCCTGCGGGGCGGCGCCAACCCGGCGGACTTCTCGGTTGTCCAGGCCTCCTGCGGCGGGACGAACTGTCACAGCGGCACGGTGGCTTCCTACAGCGACGACATCCAGCGCGCCACCACCAGCATCCAGTCCACCTACGCCGGGGCGATCGCCCTCATGCGCTACACCTACGGCGCCCAGTCCAGCTTGACGGCCCTGTTCGGGGTAAGTGCCATCCAGGACCCCCAGAGCACCAGCGGCATCACCAGCCTGCAAATGTTCGATCCGAAGGTGGAGATCAACCCGCAACTGCAACTGTTCGGGCAGAACTGCCTCACCTGTCACCTGTCCGCCGCGCCCATCCAGACCGGCGGGCGGTACGACCATTTCACCGGCTGCGCGGCCTGCCATACGCCCACCCAATCCACCGACCTGACCAGCGTAAACACCAGCACGGCCACCCTGGTGCACAAGCTGACCACCGCCATCCCGTACACCCAGTGCGACACCTGCCATAACCGCGGAAATTACGACCTGAGCACGATGACCTTCCTGCCGCGCACCGACCAGCCGGCGGATCGTCTTCAGGATTATTACCAGCCCATTGCCCAATTCACGCAATGTGAATACACCCTGGATTGCATTGACTGTCACACCCGCACGGAGGCGATGGGGGATGGCAGCCTGTACGGCAGTGAATTGGATATCCAGTACATCCAGTGCAAGACCTGTCACGGCACGTTGACCGAGCTACCTTTGACCCGCACCCTGATCGACCCGAACGACCTGGCCTTCCGCCTGGCGCTGCTCAACCCGGTCGTAAACCTGCAGTTGGGTGATACCATCCTGGTCACCGACCAGGGCGAACCGCTCTGGAACACCCGGGTAATGCCGGACGGGACGTACCAGCTGGTCGGAAAAGCAACCGGGCAGGTGTTCTCCTTCAAGCCGGTCATGGGCTCGGGCTGCCAGCAGGATCCGAACGACCAGAGTTCGGCCTCCTGCCACCAATGTCACTCGGTGCAAAGATGAGAGAGCCAGAGCTTTCCCGCCGGGACTTCCTGAAATGGATGCGCACGGCCCTGCTGACCCTGAGCGGGCTGCTCGGGCTGGCCGGCCTGGCACGCTTCCTGGGCTATCAATCCCAGCCGCCCGCCCCGACCGAATTCGACCTGGGGTCGGCATCGAGCTACCCGCTGGGCTCGCGCACACTTCTCCCGCAGGTGCCGGCGCTGCTGATCCGTGCCGGTTCGGGCTTTACTGCCCTCAGCCTGGTCTGTCCGCACCTGGGCTGCACCGTGGAGCCGCAACCGCAGGGTTTCACCTGTCCCTGCCACGGCTCACTTTTCGATCCGCAAGGTCGGGTGCTGCGCGGGCCGGCCGGCAAACCGCTGTCTGTTTTGCGCCTGGAAACCACCCCAGACGGTCACTTGCATGTATTTACCAATTGAGGAAACCATGGAGATTTCTGAACTTCTCAAGCAATCCTTCGCCCGGCATGACCATCTCTGTCCGCGCCAGGTGTTGGGAGTGCGCATGGGTCTGGCCGGGCTGAGAGCCATCGGGTTGGAAGCCCCCATGCCGCATAAATCCGCCCTGGTCTTCCCCGAGACGGATGGCTGCTTCGCGGATGGGATCGAGGTCGCCAGCGGGGCAACGGTCGGACATCGCACGATGCGTGTGGTCGACCTGGGCAAGGTCGCGGCCACCTTCGCCAACGTGAACAGCGGGCTGACCATCCGGCTGGCTCCCTGCCTGGATGCGCGACAGCGCGCCCTGGTGTATGCCCCCGGGATAAAGAAAAAATATTACGCCCAACTGAAGGGTTACCAGATCATGCCGGAAACGGAATTGTTCACTTTTCAGGAAGTCGTATTGGAACCGCCCCTGGCAGAGGTGCTCAGTCGCCCGGGCTTGCGGGCGAAATGTGCCCGGTGTGGCGAGGAGATCATCAACGGGCGGCAGGTATGTGTGGACGGAGAAGTCCTCTGCCGGACTTGCGCAAGCGGGAGTTATTACCGGTCCGGGGAAATTCTGCCCTGATCTTCCTCCAGCCTGGCTCGTTCTTCCGCCAGGCTGAATTCTTCGTGTGTGTTCAGATTCCAGAAAGCCAGGTCCTGCGGGTCAAAGCGTCTTGCTTCCTCAGGCGGGACCAACCTGACCTCCACTTCTGCAAGCCAGCCGACCATTTTAAAATTTCCGGCGTCCAGGGCGGATTGGATGACCGGCAGGCAGGTCTCCCGTCGATAGACTGCGTGAAGCGGCTCCAGTCCTTGCGCGGTGGAGGGGATGACCACGTCCGCCCCGCTTGTGGAAAGCAGTTGACATTCATAATTAAAAAGTGCTGCATTGGCAAAGGGCATGTCGCAGGCGACCGCTGCGACGAATGAATGTGTGGCTGCGTTGAGTGAGGTATACAGACCACCCAGGGCACCGCAGCCGGATCGAAGATCCGGGTGAAGCGGCAGGCCGAGGAAAGCATAGTCCGCCGGATGATTGGTCGATACGATCACTTCCTCTGCCACGCCCGTCAGTCTTTCCAGGACACGCAGAATGAGCGGGCGGCCCAGGAAGGGCATGAGGGCCTTGTCCTGTCCCATGCGGTCGGACCTGCCGCCGGAAAGAAGCGCGAGGGATGCCATGCTGGGGATTATATACCGTTTGGATGGGATTGCCCGACCGGTAAAGAAAACCCTCCGGAGCAAACCAGCCCTGGAGGGTTCCTGTTTGATGATTTTTGGTTCACTTTCCTGCGCGGACTTTTACGCCGCTCATTGGTGCGCCAAAGAGCGGGGCGAACACGCGAAGTCGAACAGCCCGGCCAGCAGCGGCACGAGACCAACCACGGCCACTACGATGCCACCTACGCCGTGGATGACCAGAACGCCCAGGCCGACCAGCAGGATCCCTGCAACAATACGCGTGATGCGTCCAGCCGGGGAAGACATGAATTTTACAAAGGGATTCATTTTTTATCTCCTATTTGGTTTGAATTGGTTTGTACCCCCAGTATAGGAGCATAAGATGATCCTGTCTGTGACTAAGTCACACAACCGAGCGGGATTCCAGCAAATCCCTGTCCAAAATCCTGATAACTCCACGGGAACCCTCCAGCAGCCCCTGTGCGGAAAAATCCTCCAAAATGCGACTGATGACCTCGCGTGAGCTGCCCAGTTCGGCGGCCAGCTCCTGGTGGGTGATGCGGATCGAATTGGTCAGGCGGGACCGCTCGGCCAATAATGCCGCCAGGCGGGCGTCCATGCGGCGGAACGCCACCTCCTCGACGATCGCCATCACGGAGGAAAGCCGCTGGGAAAGCAGGTCAAAGACGAACTCACGCCAAATATCATAGCGGCGCACCCAGTCCCGGAAGGTATCCGCCGGGATCATGACTGCCTCGGCTGCCTTTTCCACCGTGGCCACGGCCGGAAAATTCTTCTGGCTCAGAATGGCATTGGCGGTCAGGATGCAGGATTCGCCGTTCCCGAAGCGGTAAAGTGTTATCTCCCGGCCCGTTTCACCGATCTTGTATACCCGCACGACACCTGAGATCAGGATCGCAATGGCATCAACCCGGTCGCCTTCGATAAAGACATCCCGGCCTTCCGGAATGCGTGCAAAGAAGGCGGTTTGCTGGAACTCTCGTAACAGACTCGGTTCAGCCCGGGAAAGGATGGGCAAAGCCCGAATGAGACGGTCGAATTGTTCTTTATTTATCATTCAATCTTTTCCTGGTCAAAGGCTTAAAAGAATGCCAAATGTGGGAAATATGGATTGGCAGATTCCGGGGATACGACATGATACTGACCATTCAAAACACGCCTTGCCAGCCACTCACAAAACTCATCAAATGATTCGTTGAAACGTTCCATCCCGTCAAGTGAAAAATAGCCGGCCTTGTCCGTCTCGTGGTTATCAGGTATGGGTTCACCTCTGATATGACGGCATAAGAAGAGGAGATAGAGTCGCGGTTCCCCCTCATGACAGTGGTTTTGGATTCCCAATAACCCCTCCACTTCTGCAACCACTCCCGCCTCCTCCCGTATTTCGCGAATTGCTGCCAATTCCGGCGGTTCAAGTGACCCATCGGTTTTTATACCATCGACAAAACCCCAAGGCAGACTCCATTTTCCTTTGAGGCCGCCATAGGTTTGTCTGACAAAAAGGACCTGGTTATCTCGCAGCACCACCGCTCCCACGCAAAGCGTGATGCGAGGTGGAATGAAATCTTTTTGTTTGGCCACCATGATTTATTTTCCTTCTCACGGATTTATCCAATAGACCTCGGCCCAGTGAACGGGGTGATCGGTGGCGGAAGCCGGAGGCAACAGGTAGACCGGGTCGCGTACGCCCAGGGAATGCGAAACGAAGATATGATCGATGCGGTTGTCCCCGGACATATCCACACCCTCCGGGCTGATCTTGGAGGGATAGACGCTGGTCCAGGCGTTGGTGTAAACGCTGTTGATCAGTTTATAGGGCTCTTCGTAATCCCGCAAATTGTAATCGCCCAGGGCGATCACATAAGGCTTGTCCTGAGAGCGCTGCAGGAGCGCTTGAGCGAAGACCAGCTTGGCCAGGTCCGATCCATCCGGATGGACGTCGTAAATGTTGATCCGGCGTCCCGCCACTTCGATCTCCGCTTCGGCAACGGCGATCTCATCCGTGTCACTATATGTGAAAACGGAGTGTGTATCCAGGAGCGGATACCTGGATAGGATGGCAGTCCCGAACGTGCCTGCGACGGTGGTCGGCCCGTAGTAGGAATAGTATCCCAGGCTGTCCGCATAGAACCGTACGTAATCGTTGTTGTTGAGCGAGACACGCGTCGTATCGGTTTCCTGCATGGCGAGGATATCCGGCGAGACCTTGCGGATGACCGCCAGTTGCCGTTCGAAGGATTTCTCCGCATCCGCGTCGTTGGCCGCCTGGATATTGTAAGTCATGACCGTGAGGGAAGTCCTGTCCGCCGGATCGACCTGCACCTTTTTCACCGGGAGTGCACGGACCAGCGTGCCCAGGAAAAGGACCCCAAGCAGGAGTGCCCAGGCCCAGTGGAATCGCCCGGTGGGTTCCTGATCAGTGCCCGTCCAGGCCCTTCGCACACCCCAGGCAAGCAGGCAGATGCCCCCGGCCGGCAGGAGGTAAGCCAGCCAGAACTTGCCGCGGAAGAACAGGCTGACCGGTTGGACGTAACCCCAGACATTTGAGAAAATGTTGATGAAGACGAGCAGGATCAGCGCCAGGCAGCCCAGCAGGATGCCGGGAACCAGCTGGCGTGGAGCGGGAGCCGCCTGCTGGATCTGATTGATGAAAAGCCCCAGGTCGAGCAGGAGCACCGGGAAAAGCAGCAGCATCAGCACCAGCGGAATGGCCTGCCACCAGGTTGGAACGCCCACTGTCACGGAGGGGGAGTTGGGTGTGGGCGGGAAAGCCACTCCGTGCACCAGTATGGTGCTGGTCAGGCAGATAGTAAACGCCAGGTTCCATGCCAACACGACCCCGCGGTTGATCCGTTGGAGCACCTGTGGGCGTATCAGCATCAGCGCCACCCAGCCGGCCGCCAGCAGGCTCACCGCCAGCACGATCAACGTGTAATTGCCCTCGGTCCAGCGGGCGATCACGGCCGGCGCTGAAAAGGCAAAATAGACCAGGGTCAGGACGAGAAAAAATCCCAGGATGGCGGGAGTCACACCGGGGGCTGGCTTCTCTTCCAGCGCTGCGTGCTCCGGGTCCAATTGCAGCAGCATGCCTCCCAGCAGCAGACCCAGGAGCATTCCCGCCCATCCACCCGCCGGGGTCAGGGAGTAATCCAGGCCGAAATACACGGTCCGCAGCAGAACCGACAGACCGATCGCCAGCGCCAGCCCGGCGGATGCCCACAGGCCGGCTTGGAAATGCGTTTCCTCCCTTGGTTTGGCTTCCAGCAGGAGCAGGAACAGGCTGATGGCTGCGCCAATGGCGATCCCGGACGCCAGCATGCGGTTGGCAGTCTCCAGGTAGGGAAATATGCTGCGCGACAGGAGCAATAATCCGAATGTGATCCAGACCATTGGAAGACGGAATTTTTTATATAGGGGGATCAGCAGGAGAGGCGTGAAGAAGAACAGCAGCCCCAGCACCTTTGCATCCAGGTTCGTGTGCATCAAGTCCAGGATATAGATGGATTCGACCAACGTACCGGTTGCCTGTATGAAAAAAAGATAGATGACCGCAAAGGCGAGCAGGATGGGAAAGGTTCTTTTCATGGACGGGAGGCCTTTCTTTGATTGGATGGTTCAGGTGGGAGAAAAACGGTGTTATGATTATATCGTATCTGTTAATTGCATTCACCAGAGAGTAACATTTCAAGCATCTGAGGAACGGAAATCCCCAACCTCCCTCACCTTATTGAGATGATGTGCCAAAGAGGTGATAAACATTTATGTCCCCGGGATACGATGTCATCATTGCCGGCGGTGGCCCTGCGGGAGCCACGGCCGCTTTTTTTCTTGGTCAGACCGGAAGAAAGGTTGTTCTGCTGGAAAAGGAACGCCTGCCGCGCTATAAGACCTGTGGCGGCGCCGTCTCGGCGCGTGTGCTGGAACAATTCCCCTTTACATTTGAACCTGTCATCCAATCCAGGGTGCAGGTCATCTCTTATGTGTATGGCGAAAAGGTCTTCACCATCCCGGTGGGGGGCTCGACTTTGCGCATGGTCATGCGGGATGAGTTCGATGCCTTTCTATTGAGCCACGCGCAGGTTGAGGTTCGGCAGGGCGCAGGGGTCCGGGCAGTGGAGGAAGGCCCCGAAAAAGTCAGCGTTGAAACGATCCAGGGAGAGCGTATCCGGGCGGATTACCTGGTCGCGGCCGATGGGGCGAACTCCATCATTGCACGTGGGCTGGGTCTGCGGCGGAAGAAGCGCATGGCCGGGGCGATCGAGGTCGAAGCCGCCGTTCCGGATGAAACCCTCCGACGTTTTGCGGACCACCCGATCTTTATTTTCGGTGAGATTGGGAATGGATATATCTGGATCTTCCCGAAGGCCGATCATTTATCCATCGGGATCGGTGGATTAAATCCCGGGCCGGGGGAGTTGCAATCCGCCCTGGAGCGCGTGATGAAGCGCTTTGGTATTTCGATCGAGAGACAGCCCCGGCACGGGTATCCCGTCCCGATTTACTGCGGGGACGAACCAATCGGCACACGCAGATGTTTACTGGCCGGGGACGCCGCCGGACTGGTCGATCCGTTCACGGGGGAAGGCATCCGTTTTGCCATCAAAAGCGGACACCTGGCGGCGCAGGTGATTCTGTCCGGTCATCCCGAAAACTATACTGCCTGGGTGGAAGGATCCATTGGCCGCAATCACAGGTTGGGCAATGTAATGAGGCAAGTGTTCTACCGCTTCCAAAAGCCATCCTTTGAATTGGCTTTGCGGAACCCGGCCGTCAGTCACGCGCTGGTGGATATGTTCGCGGACCGGATCGGCTATGGCAGGTTGTTGCTGGTCATTGCAACGACATTTCCGAAGTCCGTGTTGACGAAAAAGATCCCTCTGGATGAATTTACAAAAATCACATAAGCGCCCCCACACCCATGCCGGTCAGAAAGGCTGAGACCGGGCGGATTTGATCACTTTATCCGGCGCATTTCGGGGAGTATTTCAAAATCCGGCGTGCGCGGGATCAGGTTGAAGGTTTGGAATAGTTCGGGCGTTGGAGCGACAGGTTTGCGGGCGGTCAGGTCGAGCAGCCTCCCTTCAAGATCTAGGCTGACCGCTTTCTTCCCGTTGGATTTGAGAACATCATGGTGGACTTTCCAGCAGGCGCCGCGTGGAGAAAGACCGGACAGGCAATAGGTAATGGTGATCGTTTCGCCCATGCGGACTTCCCGCAGGAAGCGCGCCTGCAGGGCGGTGTAGACTGGACCGATGCCGAGTTGCGCAAACCTCTCGGGCGGAAACCCGTGTTGGATAAAGAAGCGGTAGCGCAAGTCACCCGCGGCATCAATATAGGCCGCATAATTCACATGGCCGTTGGCATCCAGGTCCGACCATCGAATTTCATAGGTTCCGGAATATCCATTCATGCGATTTCTCCACGTAAAGGGCTGACCGGCATGTTCGGGAATGCTTTTTTTCCATTGCAACCCTGGACTATATGAATTTGTCTGCCTTTTCTAATGCAGGATCTCCTGGTTGGCCCGGTCGGCTTCCTGGAGGATCTGGCTGACCTGCTCCTTGATCTCGGCAGTCGCGCTGGGGGTCTTCGTTATGTACTTGACCAAATCGCGCGCATCCTGCAGGAACGCCTTGACCTGCGCCACGTAGGAAAAATTGTATTTACCGGCCTCGTCGGCGGATGGAACGGGCAGGTCACGCGCTTTCTGGATCAGCAGGCGGGCACGCCGGACGCGTTCGGCGGCAAGTATGAGACGGGACATGGCTTCTCCTTTGTAGAATTATCCCTTTTTCTCCAGACCCTCTCCTTGGTCTACAGGCAGTACGACCAGCAGACCGGAATTAGGTTGGTCCAAATCCCCTACCACGGTGCGGGTGGCAGCAATGATGCTTCTGACCGTTTCATCATCTTTTACGATGGTGAACAGCGTCCGGCTTAATTCCTCATCTGTGGCATAGAAATCGCTCAAGGATGGCATCAGGGGCAGGTCATCGCGCAGAGCGGCAGCCTGGTGGATACGGCCCATCCCGGTACTGAAGAGGACGGTCGCCCCGCCAGCACCGGCATCCTTCCAGGCATTGAGGAGATCCGGCAATTTGGCAGGATCATTCAGGACGAAAAGAATCATCTTCATTTCTTCTTCTCCTCATTCATTTCAACCGGCTCCATCACAGGGATTACTACCTTCGGCTTTAATCGAGCAAAGGCGAAGCGCAGCATGGGCGGTGTGACCAGAGTACTGAGCAGGACCGCTGCCACAATGGCCGAGAAAGCCCCGCTGTTCAGCAACCCGGCTGTGATTCCCTCTGCCGCCACTATGAGTGTCACTTCACCGCGCGCCACCATCCCGGCACCCAATTGAAAGGCCTCATGACCGGGAAAACCGCCCAATCGTGCACCCGTCGCCGCACCGAAAACCTTGCCGGCAATGGCTGCCAAAGTAACCACCAGGATCAACCAGACCGCATTCCATTGCAGGGCGTGCAAGTTCATCGACAGGCCAATGTTAATAAAGAAGATCGGGACAAACAATCCGTAGGCCAGTGAGTTGATACCCTGTTCGATCTGGCTTTTTTCGGGCGTGCGGGCGAACATCAATCCTGCCAGGAAAGCTCCGATCAGGGCGGCCAGTTGTCCAACCAGTTCGGCGGCCAGCCCGTAAGCGAGCAGCATTACGATGGCAAAGGCGAAAACGCCCTGGCTGATGGATAAACGCCCAACCCAGCGGGCCAAAGATGGCAGGACCCACAGACCGAAAGCCGTGGCTCCAGCAAGAAATAAGAGCATGCGTGCGGTCAACCAGACCAGTCCCCAGAATTCTCCGGAGCCTGTGGAAACAGCCAGAAAGATGGAGAATGCCAGGATGGACAGGATATCGTCCACCACTGCCGCGCCCAGTAGGCTCAGACCCACGCGCGAGCGCAGAATGTTCATTTCCATTAATGTGCGGGCGGAAATACTGACGCTGGTGGCACCCAGTGCCAATCCCAACAGCAAGGCGGCGGGATTCTGCATGCCAAAAAAACGGCCTGCAATCCAGCCCAATCCGATGGACAGCAACAACCCGCCGACACTGGCAAGGAAGGACACCTTGCGGTGGCCGGCCAACTCGCCCAGGTGCAATTCCAGGCCGGCGATGAACATAAGCAGCAGCACCCCCAGTTCGCTCAGGTCAGAGATGATTGTTCCAAGGGTGGAACTGTTAATAAAGGGCAGACCGAGGACGTTGATCAGGGACGGACCAAGCAGCACGCCGACCAGCAGCTCCCCCAGCACCGAGGGCTGCCCCAGGCGCGCGCTGATGTACCCGGCGGCTTTGGCGGCTATCAATATGACAACCAATTCGAAGGCTAGCTGCAGGAAAGGACTCACGGCAGGCAGAAGTGTATCATATACTTAAAGACATTTCCTTTCTCTGGTTTACCATATCCGGGAATTCTCTTGGATGATTATTTTTCTCCCCGGTGACTCAATTCCACTCTCCACGTACGCTCCGGCTTGCTGCCTGCACCTCCTGTGATAAACTTGGGTATTAAATTTATGGAATTCGGAATAACCTGAGACCCGACCGAAATAATCTTTGGGTTCAAATATATGACCTGGAAAATAGCTTCACTGATCAGCCTGAAAAATAGATCTCGCAAAGAGGCATCCCCCCCATCGGATGGTAAAAACCCTGCTGAAAGGTCCGAAATCCAGGAATACCTTGATATCAGACAGCAGCGCCGATGGATCTTTCCGCGGGCGGCTCTGGTGGGGGCCTGTGCTGGTTTGGTTTCCCTGGGTTTCAGAATAGCCCTGACCGGTGCAGATGCCTTGCGGAATGGATTAATTTCATGGGCACAACGCATGCCATTATGGGGCTGGATCTTCCCGATCCTTTTCAGCGCTCTTGGTGCAGCCATCTCGGTGGCGCTCACACAACGTTTTGCCCCTGAAACGAGTGGAAGTGGCATCCCGCATCTGGAAGCGGTTCTTCACCGTTTTCGTAAACTGGAATGGAAACGCGTTCTTCCGATTAAATTCCTTGGGGGCATTATTGCCATTGGCGGAGGGTTGGCGCTGGGACGGGAAGGTCCCACCGTGCAAATGGGAGGTGCAGTCGGGGATGCCATCTCGGAATGGTTAAAGGTGTCACCCCGGGAACGCTTGACCTTGATTTCCGCCGGGGCTGGGGCGGGGCTGGCGGCTGCTTTTAATGCCCCCCTGTCAGGCCTGATCTTTGTTCTCGAGGAAGTTCGACGCGACTTTCAACCGATCATGTTTGGGGCAGTATTTATCGCCGCTGCGATCGCCGATATTGTTACGCGGATCGGCTCAGGACAGTTTCCTTACTTTACCGTCCCAAGTTACCCAGTGCCCCCGTTAAGTTCCCTGCCGATATTTGCCCTGCTGGGGGTGGTGGCGGGTTTATTGGGTGTGCTCTTCAATCGAGGTTTGTTGACTTCCATACGTCTTTATGCACGTCTGCCCAGGCGCTATATGCTTCCGGCGGCAGCGATCACAGGCGGGGTAATCGGATTGGTGGGGTGGTTCTCTCCAATCATGATAGGCAGTGGGCACACCCTGGTGGAGTTTGCTTTGGAAGGAAATATGCTTCTGGCCGCCATCCCGCTATTCTTTGTTATCCGTTTTTTACTCACCACCACCAGTTATGGAAGCGGCGCGCCGGGCGGGATCTTTGCACCCCTGCTTGTATTGGGTGGCTTGATCGGGCTGGCGATAGGACAGATCGCCCACACGCTGGCGCCTGCCATCGTGCCTGTTCCGGCGGTTTTTGCAGTCGTGGGGATGGCAGCCTATTTTGCAGCCATCGTACGCGCTCCACTTACCGGCATAATGCTCATTGTCGAAATGACTGGCAATTATTCCCAGATGCTGCCGTTGCTGGTTGCCTGTTTCTGCGCATACGCCGTGGCTGAATTCCTGAAAGATATGCCGATCTATGAGGCTTTGTTGGAACGTGACTTGAAAGGGACTGGCGGTAAATTCTTCCTGGAAAAGCCTGTTGTTGTGGAATTCATGGTCGAAATGGATGCACCATTTGCGGGACGCGAAATCCGCTCCCTCGGGCTTCCCGCCGGTTGTATTCTTATCCGCTGTTCAGACGGAAAACGCGAATGGATCCCAAAAGCCAACACCCATCTGGAAGCTCATATGCGCATCACAGCAGTGATCGCGCCGGAGGCATCCAGAGGGCTTGAAATTCTCCGCAAGGGTTGCGCGGCGAAAAAAAGTGGAAAACGGCGGCCAAAGAACTGATGCTGAAATGATTTGGCATAAAGGCAGCCTCGACGATTGGAGCTTCCACGCAGTGGGGCGTCAGCCATTGATGCTGCGCTAAGCTACATTTTTCCACCCCAAATCCTCCATATTCATGGTCGAAAAAGCAGTAATAATACCCTTGACACAGAACGTATGTTTTGTGTATCTATTGTGATAAAATAGAGAGGAGAGTAGAACAAATGACCACAAATGACAATTACGAAATTATAACCACAGAATCAGGCCTTCAAAACCCAGCCGCTGTTTATATTCGTTCGTTGCCTTCCCCCATGAGCCAATCCACACAACGAGACGCCCTCAATGCAATTGCTCGAAAATTACTCGGGATCGAGGACATAAAACAGCGGCCGGCCGGGGTTGGCAGGGATGACGCTTTCCTGTTCGATTGGTCTACTTTGCGATATGAGCACACATCTGCCATTCAGACATGGCTGCTAGCCACCCACGCACCCGCTACAGCTCGCCGGTATATCGCCGCCGTAAAGGGAGCACTCAAAGCCGCCTGGCGCATGGGACAGATTGCAGATGGAGATTATCTCAGAGCGATCGATCTTGGCAGCATTGCGGGAAGCACCGCAACCGGAAGAATGCTGTCACCGGAGGAAGTCGCCGCGCTCCTGGCAACCTGTGCCATTGGCGGCCCAACGATCGGGACCCGGGACGCAGCAATATTGATGATCATGGTTCTTTACACCGCGCGCCGGTTTGAAATCACGACAATTCAATATTCGGATTACACGCCTGAATATAAACCGGGTGTAGCGCGATTGGTTTTACACGGCAAAGGCCGAAAAGACAGGACTGAATTTCTGTCAAATGGCGAACGTGAAATCATGACCGACTGGCTGAGTATTCGAGGATCTGACCCGGGCCCAATGTTCTACGTCATTTTGAAATCAGACGAGATCGTACGCCGGAAGATGACACCTATCACCGTTTATCATGTAATTCGCAAACGGATGCAGCGGGCCGGCATTCAGAATGCGACGGTGCACGACTTGCGTAGAACGGCGATCAGCAATCTTCTGGACATTACCGACGCCGTGACCGTCGCAAGGATGGCCGGCCACTCCTCGACCGAGATCACAATGAGATATGACAAGCGGGGCGAATCACGGATGATTGACGCCTTGGCTAAATTGCATCTACCCTTCAGGCGGGAAGATAGACTTGTGGAGGCTATATGAAACCAACCTGCCCGGCTGACTGCCAGCTGAAACGAGCCAAAGACCGACATAAGGATACGGAGTTGATATCCTAGACCATTACTTTTGAGCCCTGGAGCAGTCATGAAAGCCGTGAAGCACAATTATTCCCTTACCGAGGCCCATATCATGGCCGTCAAACAGATGGCCGAGGAAACGGGCCTGAGCGAGGGCCACGTGGTCCGCAATGCCATTGACCGTCTGCTGGAGGAGTATGTTCGAGCAGGGAAGATAGCCCGTGTGCATCTGTTCCAGGAACCAATCGAAGAGGAAGTCCCGGCCATTCATCGGGTCACCCGCATTTCTGATCTAATGGGAGATTGAACCATGGCAATTCAACCTGGAACGAGATGCTCAAGAGACAAAATGTTTTGTATTTTATTTGAGGTTTCTTTGATGTGTTGAACCTTGCTCTGATCTACAACAGGCGGCAATTTGAACGTCCTCCCACTTGCGAAAATGGGGCACAGGTGCTATACTTTTATTAATTGAATATCAAACATATAAAAGAGATTCTTGATCCCCGTGCAAAAATTGCCGGAGATTCTCATATAGCGTAGCTCCCTTTAATCGCGGGAGCGACCCCAATTCGCCGGAGAACGCCCGACACCTAGTAAAAGGTGTTGGGTGTTTTTGTTTAATTTTTGAAAGGATGACTCAACCATGATGAAACGAACTCTCTCTATTCATGCCCGGGTCAGTGAACCGGAATATCACGCCCTAAATATGATTGCCTTGCGCGAAAGTGTCAACCCTAGCGAAGCTTTGAGGTCACTAATTCGCGCAGAATGTGATCGCGTAGGAGTGCCTATTTCTAAGGCTAAACTTTACGAAGAACTTGCACTGGCAGAGGCTCAAAATGGCAAGTCAGGCTAAAGCCCGATTATTTGACCTCTACCCCAGAGACGCCGAAGCGATTGCCCGTATTAGAGCACGCCTCGCCTTGACCTCTGATTCCTTGTGCGTGAGGTTGGCGATCCGTGATCTTGCACGCCGGCTGAGCGATCCAGAGCAGTTGCGCGAACCTGGAAGCAAAGCACCGGCCCAAGAGGGCGAACATAATGACCCGCAAGAATAAGCAGCCATCTGGCACCAAGCTGAATGTCCGTTATCTTACCGAACTTACCCGGCTGCGAACCCAGGCCGAATGGCAAGGACGGTCCGCAATTGCCGCTGCTTTCACTGCACTGATCGAAGGAAAGCAGGCAAAGGTCAACAATAGGATAGGCAGGTCCATATAGAGGTTCTATGATGACCTTATTAGAAGCGACCAAGATAAACCCAAACCCGCCTGCACCAGAAGCGCCACCGTTCCTGGAAGAAGAACGGCCACACCTTCGGACCGATCCTGGCAGTCTGTATGACCTGGACGCCGAAGCAGCCTTACTCGGGGCAATCCTGATAGACGGGGCACAGCTTGCAAAATGTGACCATCTGGATATATCCGTGTTCCACGATCACCGACACCGGGTAATCTGGCAGGCTTTCAAAGACTTGGATTCAAGGAATCTGGCCATTGAATATCTTACTGTTTGTAGCGAACTGACTCGGGCCGGAAAGTTGGATGAAATTGGAGGGGATGCCTATCTTAGCAGCTTGATCAGCGCACCGGGATCCAGCCAAAACGTCCGGAGTTATGTAAAAATAATTTCCAAATACGCAGTCAGGCGTCGGATGCTGGCCGATGGCAACCAACTGGCAAACCAGGCGTACGATGATAATGCTCCTGTGCCTCCCGAGTATGAATCGGAGGAACTCGGGCCGGCCGCGCTTTGTTATTCATCAGGCAGTTGAAGCCCTACAACCTCATCCACCAAGGCAGGAGATTATAAAAGGGCTTTTGTCCGTCAAGCAATTGGGCTGTTTCTACGGAGAAGCCGGCAGCAAGAAGTCTTACAGCCTAATGACATTGGCTCTGGCGGTAGCAACTGGCGCGACCTGGTTAGACTTCGAGACTCAACAGGCCCGTGTTCTCTTTATCGACGAGGATGCCGGCGAAGACGGAACCCGTGAACGTGTGTCCGAGTGTATGCGCGGCATGCTTATTGACAATGCCCCCCAATTCGATTACATGAGCATGGCCGGACTGCAGCTCGACCAAGACGCAGATGCAGCCAAACTTGAAGAAATCATCCGGGACGGTCTCTATAGCCTGGTTATTCTGGACGCCTTCGGTGATCTAATGTCAGGGGATGAAAACTCGAAAGAGGACACGGCTCCAATCATGCGAAACTTGCGCCGTGTCGCAGATCATACCGAAGCAGCGTTACTCTTTATTCATCATGCCAACAAGACCGGCGGGTATCGCGGATCTTCTCACATCAAGGACAAGATCGATCTAATGGTTGGGGTTACTTCAGAAAATGGCAAACCCTTTATCAATTTCAAGACCGAGAAAGTCCGTTATGGGCACGCCCGCACATGGGCAGCCCAAGCCAATTGGGGACCAGGACAGTTCTATCTTACCGGAGCGGACACTAAAAAGGCCGGCCCCGCACCTCTTTCCAAGTCTCAAGAATTTGTTACCAGATACCTTGGTGAACACGGCGCAAGCCCCTTACCAGTGATCACGGCTGCTGCCGATACCTGCAGTCCAGGCACGGCCCGGAATGCCATCTATTCTCTGGCTTCCTTGGGGATCGTGAAACGCACAAACCCAGAAGCCCATGGAAACGAGGCGGCGATCTATGAACTTGCCAATCGTGACACTGCTCCCTCTGAAGCGTAAAAAGGGAGTGTCATGTATCACGTTCTTAAGAGAAAAGAACGTGATAACACTCTTTGAGTGTAATTCGTGACACTGAACATGATACTTCGTTACACTACCTTCAATGAAATGGGCAATAGCTAAACAGGATCTTTATTCTGTAAATTCAAAAACAAAGGAGATCGATATGTCAAAAGAAAACCAGACATGGATGCAAATAATAAAACCACCAAAAGAATTGCCAGGTTGGGAACCTACGGGGCCGACTCTAAATGACTTGGCTAATGCGGCACTAAAAGCGGCGGGCAGCATCACCAGATATGTGGGCGGTGTTACGGGTAAAACCGTCGGAAACATTGGCCAGGTTGGGAACCAGGTTATTGGTGGTGTTGTCGGAGCTTTGGGGGATATAGGACAGGCTGAAAGCAAAGCGACACAGCCGTATCGGGAAGCTGCTTTGGAGGATGCCTGGAGAATGCTTCAACAAAGTAATTATTTCTTCGGCATGCCTTATAGCACAATGTCCTATAAGGACGAAATAAATGCCTATCGGCAAAATCATGGTGGTGCTTTGCCGCCCGGGCCCCATTCTCTACAGGCGCCACCCGCCCAAATCCCATCCAATCCAGCCCTACCCCCACAGACCGCACCAGTTGCGCCGGCCGCACCAACATAGGCTGCACTAAACCAGCAGTGGCTAAATTTCTGGAATAACCAAGGACCAAGACCGGCTGCAGGGACTATCTATAAACCATAGGACGGCGCACGATCAAAATAATCCGTAAACTTGCATTGCTCCTGATCGTCCTGGCAATGCTCACAACGAAAGATGAGGTTATTATGGCTAAAGAAATAACTGCCCCTACCAGTCAGGCTGACACGAATCAGCAGTGGATGAACTACTGGAATAATAAAGGCCCTCGACCCACTGGAATATTCACGGGATGGGCGTCCTATAACTCTCAGGAACCGCAAGTTGCCCCGCCTGTGAACCTACCGGCCAAACCCAGATCGCCATATACACCGATCGCGCCGACAATACCGACCCGGTTCAATCCATTCGCACTTGGAAATCCCAATCTTGCTAATCCCTTCGCTGGTCATGTTTATAATCGACCTGGTCCAACAACACAAACCCCGACTCCAAATTGGTTGCAAACTCTGGGCAACCTGTTCTCAGGCCTGGGCGCTTCCTCAGCGGAAGGCGGTCAGGGATTTGCCCCGCAGTTCGCCACTGTAAAACCGAATGCTTCCAATCCTGCCCTGGCACAGCAGAACCTGGCGCAGGCAGCTGCCGCCTCGCCACTGGCAACCAAGGAAATGGCGATCAATCATCTGGCACCGAATGCAATAACGGCTGCACCGGCCGAAAATCCAGTCTTGTTGCAGGCTCTGGCTGATCTGGGCATTGAATTACCTTTACCACCCAAAGAAGATGTACCCGTAGCGCCGGCGCCGCCTTCACCGATCGTTCCGCCGGGGACGCCCTTTCCTTCCCGGCCGGGCGGCAACCCCAATCTCAATCAACTCTTGGGATCCGATCAATTCCGGCTCTGGTACAACGAGCCCGGAAACTCCGACTACTGGAACACTCTTACCGACGACGAGAAGGGTGCCCTTATTGATTACATCAACTCCACTACCGCGATTCCGGGGCACCCCAACATGACCAGGTATCCGGGCTTCCCCAACAATGCCGATCGTGTGGCTGCCGGGGCGACCCGGGGTGCCAAGGAGCAGTACAACACCGTGCCATCCCTCCCGAAGGAGATCCAAAATCCTTATCCGAATTATGGGCAAACCCCTTACGGAAATAATTATTATGACATTTACTATGGTGGTTCCTCTGCTGCCCCAGCGCACTGGTTGACCAACCTGACCAACTGGAACATCACCTAAAGGGATTGGCGATGAGAAACAGGCAAAGGGTGTTCGTAGAAGCATACCTTCAGAGCTGGAATGCAACCCAGGCGGCAAAGACTGCCGGCTATTCTCCCAGGACTGCGCGCTCAATGGGTAGTGAAAACCTTACAAAACCCGACATTCAAGAACTTATTCAAAAACGCCTGGTCGAGATGCAGATGAACACGGATGAGATCCTGAAACTCTTGACCGACATAGCGCGCGCCTCTCCCGAGATCTTCATGACCTTCACGGAAGGCACCTGGTCTATCGACATTCCCAAGGCGCAAAAAGCCGCCAAATTGCATCTCATAAAGAGCATCAAGATGACTCGCTATGGCTACGTGATCGAGATGCACGATCCCTTGAAAGCCCTGGAGATGCTGGGACGGGCCAGGAACCTGTTCAACGACAATCTCAAGGTCTCGGTCCCGCTGGCCATTACCGGATTGGATGCAATCCTGGACAAGGTTTACGGTGATGGCGGCAGCCCTACAGGTTGATCAACAGATCAAACCAACTGGCCGACGCACCGGAAGTATATAGCCAACCAGGAATACTTCCAGGAGGCCACAGGACGCACGGAGCGAAGAGCAGCAACCTAAACCGGTGTAAAGCATAGCGAAATTCCCACCCGGGAAGCGCACAGAGAGCTGTCGGCCTGCCGGCCGAGAACGGCAAGACTCAGACCAAATAAAGGATATTCACCTATCCCCGCCAGCCAACAGCGGGGAATTGTTGTTATCTGATTGACTAATAGTATAAGATATGGTATACTTAGTGGTATAAGAAAGGAGGCCTAAATAAAATGGTGAAAGAGATTGACAAAGTTCGAGAGAACTATTGCCGTAGGTGGGCAAAGCGGCTGGGGTTGGTTCTCAAGAAATCCAGTGCTAAACAATGGAGCGTAAATAACCGGCAGGGGTATATGTTGATCGCCTTCAACGACATTATCGAAGCTGGTGAAAAATTTGACCTGGCACTGGCCGATGTCGAAAGTTTCCTCAGCAAGCGCGAGGAGGAGTTGCGGAAAAAGTAATTATTATGACGAACCGCCCGACTGTTGGAAGCAATCGAGCGGTCCTAAACCAACCACCGGAAGGGCGGCGGCCGATCTGCTTTATTATAAGCCACGTGGCCCCTGGTGGAACCATTCATAGGGCATTTGAATGCCCAGGGAGCCGAACCAATGAAAACTGAACTGCTTTTCGTCAATCCGTTTGCCGTAGATTCCCGACTTACGCATCCCCAAATTGATGACCGCCTGGCCGAAGTTGAGCATGGCTTTGCTGCCTATATAAAGACCAAACTCGGACAAGAAGCCATGGAAGCCTATTTTGCCCTGGTCAACGCAATTACGACCGATATGGCGAACCCAGAGGATGTTATAACGGATGAATTTTTCAAGAAGGAGATCACAGGAGCCTGGCAAGATCTGGGCAAAGCTCGAGACTGGCTGAAGACCCAAGGCGTTACAATTCCGCTCAACGAAGCCGGCCTGGAAAGCATCCATTCTATCAAGGAAGAAGGATGATCACAAAAGCAACGAATCTACCTCGATTCTGGCAGCCTAATTCCTAAGAACATCCGGGAACGGCTGAATGAACAGACCAAACCCCTACCTTTACCGGTGGGGGTTTATTTTGAGTATCACCCTTGAGCCCAAAATGCGCGATAATGGATTTACTGATCAAAGGAGGATAGGACTATGAAGAAGTGCCCCTATTGTGCCAAAGAGATCCAGGATGAAGCCACTATCTGCCATTACTGCGGCCGCAACCTAAATGATCTCGTCCATCCCGTTCATTGGTTTTGGTATCTGGTTATTGGCCTTGCGAGCTTATTTGGACTGTCCATTGTGCCCATTTTGCTCATGCTTCCGGCGATCCTGACCGGTAAACAGCCATCAGACGCCGCTCTAATATTTGTGTTTCTTATTTCACTCGGGGCCTTCCCGGCTATTTTATGTGTGGCATCAAGGGCCAGGTACGGCAAAATAAATCTTTGGGGTTTATGCAATGTGCTCGTTATAAGTGCTATCCCATTTGCAGGTTGGTGGTCCACATATTATCTTGGAAAAGGCATTTATATGCTTTTTACGAAGCAGAATTTGCCAATTCCCAACCACCCCTCCAAAGTGGGAGGCATCCTATTGCCATCCTTTGTTGCGATCGGTTTGATAATTTGGGGAATAACTTCAATTCAACCGGAGACCACACAAATACCCGTAGCTGCCCAAGGGCCCACTTTTGCGCCCTACGTTTATCCAACCCAAATTACTTTATGGTTTTCGAAACCCACTCTAACTTTAGCACCATCCTGTTACCGATGGGACCAGATCACCTTGGCAATGCAGGGCCAAAAAATCTGCATCCAGGGGATTGCCGCCCAGGTCTACCCTGTCTACGGCGCAGCTCAAACTCGTGTCAATTTCACGACCGTGCCAAACACTTTCTTCCTGGTTTCAACGGAATATATATTTTATTATTGGGACAACGGCACGCGTCACGACTTGGCCGTAGGTGACTGCGTTCAGGCAACCGGGACGATCGATGTTTTCGAGGGCAGCCAGCACCAAATACCATATATGCTGATCACCAACCTTTACCACTGTAGACCATGAAAGGACGCGAGCGTGTGGTTTGATCGGTCCATTGAATGCGACCTTTTATAATCTTTTTACGTATATCAAAAGAGGATGGTATTTAGATGGATGGAAAGAAATTGGCCCTGGAGTTGTTGAATTGGATTGTGTACTTTATAAACTTGGGATGGAAGATCCCTTCCTTTGACGACATCATAATCCCTTATTGGTTGCCGGTCGTATTCTTCGTGGCTCTCCTCGCATGGGCGAGGCGGATCATGCTGCATAAAAAACGTTGAAAACAAGCGCCTGGCCTGAACAATCGTAAGTACCTGACTGCAGAAGCATCACAAGGCCATGGTGGACGATCCCAATCCTACCGAATAGATGTCCCAGCTTGATTTATCCCCGCCTTCACCAGGTGGGGCTTCTGTTTTCAGTGCATATAGAATATAAATTCTACTCTTGACATGGTGGGAATGTTGGTATATACTTTCAGCCGTAGAACGTATGTTCGTGTATCATCATTATTAGCACAAATGAGCGAGTGAATGCACAAGTATTGTGCAAATGGAAGAAAGGAAGGCGCACATGGTACGCACAAGTAAAGGTTTGACCGAACGGCATCATAAGATCCTGGAATATCTGGACGAGCGCTTGAGCAAAGGCTATCCGCCCTCCATCCGCGAGATCGGCGAAGCCACCAATATTTCATCCACTTCGGTCGTCACGTATTACCTGAAACAGTTGGAGGAGTGGGGTTATATCATCCGGGACGCCAAGTTCTCACGCGCCTTGCGCCTGAGCGGCCCTGCCAATCACGGCATCTTCAAGATCCCCATCCTCGGCCCGATCGCGGCCGGTCTGCCCATCCAGGTACCCGCGCCGGGTGAGACCTTTATCGGCGACGAGATCGATGGGGTGGATGTGGCCCGTAGCCTGCTGCCCAGCGGCGAGAAAAGCGCCGACCTGTTCGCCCTGAAAGTCCAGGGTGATTCCATGATCGACGCCATGGTCAATAACGGCGATATTGTCATCCTGAAGCATACCGGGCAGGCCAGCAATGGGGACATGGTGGCGGTCTGGCTGCCGGCCCGGGACGAGACCACCCTCAAATATTTCTTCAAGGAGAAGGACCACTATCGCCTGCAGCCGGCCAACCCCACCATGCAGCCCATCTTTGTGAAAAAGAGCGAGCCCCTGGAGATCAAGGGCAAGGTGGTGCTGGTCATCCGGAACGTGGCGACAACCGCCGCCTGATCCCCGCCTGTCGGCCGGGAAAAATTAAAGAAGGACCCCCGCAAAAAATGCGGGGGTCTTTTTGTCAGGGTTGGGGTTTGGGCTCGTCGCCCGTGGAGAGTTTTTCTTCCAGGAGGTGGACACCGTTGCGCACCTGGGTCAGCAACTGCTCCATGGCCTGTTGCAGGTTCATCAGGGATTCCTGGGCATACACGTCGGCGCCGGCCTTGATGTTGTCGGCCTCCGCATGGGCCTGGTCGAGGATCTGGTCGGCCCGCCGCTTGGAATCCTGCACGAGCATTTCCTTGTCGACCAGTTCATTGGCCTTGTCACGCGCCAGCTGCAGGGTCCGGTTGGCTTCTTCTTGGGCCTGGGCCATGAAGCGGTCCTTTTTTGTGTAGACCTCCTGCGCCTTCTTGACCTCCTCCGGGATGGAGATGCGCATCTGGTCAATGATGTCCAGGAACTTGTCCTCGTCCACGATGACGTTGTGCGTCAGCGGTATGGCGTGGCTTTTGTTGAAGAGCTCTTCCAGACGGTCAACCAAGTGAAGAATGTCCATTGTCTCCTCCGCTTAAACAGGCGGAACACCCTGCTGCTTCCTGGGTAAAGAACTGGTCCGGCTGAATGGCAGGGAAAAGCCGGCGAACCTGGTTCAATTATATACGCACACCTTTGTAATTATAAATCCTTCCCGGAGAGGATTGAAGTAGCATTTTCATCCGTTTTTTTGGCCGCAGCAGGCACAGTTCTGCGGTATTTGCAGGGAAGAATCACCCTTTAATTATACTTTAATACCGAAAGGACGCACCTGCTGATCGCTCACATCCTTGAGCTTGTTCTTCAGAGCCTCATTGACGTAGGAGGGCACCATGCTGGAGACATCCCCGCCCAGCGAGGCGATCTCGCGGACGGTGCTGGACGAAAGGAATGTGTGCTCCTCGTCGGTGATGAGGGCGATGCTCTCGATATCCGGGGCCAGGCGGTGGTTGGCGAGCGCCATGCGGAACTCGAACTCGAAATCCGAGAAGACGCGCAGGCCGCGCACGATCACCTGGGCCCCGATCTGGCGGCAGAAATCCACCGTCATGCCGCTGTAACTGACCACGCGCACCCTGGGAATGCCGTCCAGGGCCTGGTTGACCAGGGCAATGCGTTCATCGGGCAGGAACATCAGGGATTTGAGCGGCCGGTCGTAGACGGCCACCACCACCTCGTCAAAGAGGCGGGCGGCGCGCGTGGCTATGTCGATGTGGCCGTAGTGGATGGGATCAAACGTTCCAGGGAACATGGCGCGAACCATCAGCTTACATCTCCTTTCCCCGTGCCCCAGAAGCGGCCGAGCGCTTCGGCCAGCAGGCTGTTCTCGGGATTCTTCAGTTCCGGATCGCGGGCGAAAAGCGCCTGGGCCTGCTCGCGGGCTTTCTCGATCATCGAGATGTCGCCCAGGTTGGCCATCTTGAGGGAGGTGGCGTAACCGGCCTGGCGCGTGCCGAGGAACTCACCCGGGCCGCGCTGCTGCAGGTCGCGTTCGGCCAGCACGAAGCCGTCGTTGGATTCGACCATGGCCTGCAGGCGTTCGTTCTCGGCGGCGTCCTCGTGGTCGGGGATGAGCAGGCAGAAGGACTGGGCTCCGGCGCGCCCGACCCGGCCGCGCAACTGGTGCAACTGCGCCAGGCCGAAGTGGTTGGCGCCCTCCACCAGCATGACGGTGGCGTTCGGCACATCCACGCCCACCTCGACGACGGTGGTCGAAACCAGGATGTCATATTTGCCGTCCCGGAAGGCCAGCATGACGGCCTCCTTCTCATCCGGCTTCATGCGCCCGTGCAGGAGACCCAGCTTCAGCCTGTGGAAGATCTCCTTCTGCAGGCGGGCATGCTCCTGGGTGGCGGCCAGCAGCTCGCTCTTTTCGCTCTCCTCGACCAGCGGGTAGATGATGAAGGCCTGGTGCCCGCTTTTGACCTGTCCCTCCACCAGGGTGTAGGCGCGCTCGCGTTCGGTCGGCGAGAGTACATGCGTTTCGATGGGCTGGCGGCCGGGAGGCAGCTCGTCCATCACGGACAGGTCCAGGTCGCCGTAGACGGTCAGCGCCAGCGAACGCGGGATGGGCGTGGCGGTCATGACCAGCAGGTGCGGGTTGGTGCCCTTGGAGCGCAGCGTGGCGCGCTGCTCCACCCCGAAGCGGTGCTGCTCGTCGATGGTGACGAACTGCAGGTCGGCGAAGGTGACCGGCTCCTCGAGCAGGGCATGCGTGCCGATGACGATCCGGATCAGGCCACCGGCCAGGCCGGTGCGGATGTCTTCCTTTTCGGCGGCGGGAGTATCGCCCACGAGCAGGCGGATCTGGGCGGGGGTGAGCGGGCCATTTTCCAGGGTCAGGAGGCCGAGGATGGTGTGGTAATGCTGCTCGGCCAGGATGGAGGTGGGCGCCATGATGGCGGACTGCGCTCCGGACTGGTTCAGCATGGCAGCCGCCAGGGCCGCCACGACGGTCTTGCCGGAGCCGACATCGCCTTGCAGCAGGCGGTTCATCGGGCGGCCGGAGGCCAGGTCGGTGCGGATGTCGGCCAGGGCTTTTTTCTGGGCAGCCGTCAGGGCGAAAGGCAGCGCAGCCAGGCGTGCATCCAGCCAGGCATCCTCCACGGTAAAGACCTGCCCGGGGACGGACTGCCAGTCCCGCCTCTGGCGCAGAACGCCCGTCTGCAGGAAGAAGATCTCGTCGAAGGCCAGGCGCTGGCGGGCGGACTGCAGTTTTTCGGCAGAGTCGGGGAAGTGCACCTGCAGCAGGGCCGTGCCCAGGTCGGGCAGACCGGCGGCCGTGCGGATGGTTTCGGGCAGGTGGTCGGTCAGGCGGGGCGCCCAGTAGGTCACCACCTGGTGCATCAACCGGCGCAGCCATTTCTGGGTGACGTTGGCGGTGAGCGGGTAGACCGGCACGATGCGGTTGGTGTGCAGGTTCTCCACTTCCACGGGCTCCCAGTCCGGGCTGTTCATGACCAGGCGTCCCAGGTACTGGTCGATCCTGCCGGAGACGGAGATGGCATCCCCGGCCTTCATGCGGTTGGCCAGCCAGGGCTGGTTGAACCAGGTGAGCCGCAGCCCGGCGGTGCCGTCGTTTATGATCACCTCGGTGACAGTCAGTTTGCCGCCCCGGAGCGGGTGCGAGTTCACCGAGGTCACCTCGCCGATGACGGTGACCTGCTGGCCGTAGAAGAGGTCCCGGATGGGCTTGAGCTGGCTGTAATCATCGTAGCGGCGCGGGAAATAGTAGAGCATGTCGCCCAGGGTGTTGAGACCCAGGCGGGTGAGCATGCTGGCATGGCGTGGCCCGACGCCCGCCAGGACGGTCAGGGCGGCGTTCAGGGCGATGGGACGCTTGCTGGTGACGCCACCGGGACGCCTGTCTGCACGACCGGGCGTTGGGTGGGGGGTGGGGGCGGGCTGAGGAGTGGCAGGCTGGGCGGGAGCGGACGCAGGGGTGGCAGGCGGGACGGGAACGGGCGCGGATGGCACGGTCTCTGGAAGGGAAACCGGGGAGGCGGAACTTTCCTGCGAAGGACCGGGCGGCATATCCCCTGACGGGAGCGGGCCCCCTTGCGGGGACAAGCCTGCCTGGGGGGGTGTACTCCCTGACGGGAGCGGGCCCCCTTGCGGGGACAGGCCCCCTTGTGGGGACAGGTCCCCTGTCGGGGATAAATCCCCTTGCGGGGATAAACCCGTTTGCTCCGCCGGGGCGGAGGCAGAGGCAGGCTCAGGCGGCGCGGGCTTCTTCGGCGGAAGCGCCTCGGGATATCTTTCCTGGACCTGTTTCCACACGGAGAGCAGCGCTTCGGAGCGGGACTCAGGCGATTGATCAGCATAGAGGCGCAGGGTGGTTGCAACCGCCTGGATGAGCTGCTCGGGCACCTGCTCGTTGCGGGCCTCACTCTCCCAGTAGTCCAGGATGTTGGCCAGCCCGCCAATCACGGCGGTGTTGCGGTAGCCGTTGCCGTACTCGAGCCGGAAGAACTTGCGCAGTTTTTCCAGGGATGATTGCATGGAAGTATTTTACCCTATAAAGAAGGGAGATAGCACGATCCCCAAAAAACCGGGGACAGGCTGAGGCGAATGAGGCGAAGGAGATAACGGGAAAAAGAATTGAAACACGAATTACACGAATTACACGAATAAAGGAGGAGAAGGAAGGAGAGTTAAGTTACAAGCAACAAGGGAAAAGGGAGAATAGAGGGGAGCACGGAAAAGAAGAATTTAAACATGATCCCCAAAAATCGGGGACCCCACAAACTACGCGGGACAGGCAGGCTGAGGGGAATGAGGCGAAGGAGATAACGGGAAAAAGAATTGAAACACGAATGGACCGAATGACACGAATAGACCGAATGAAAAAAAGAAAGGAAGAAAAAACATAATTTATGAAGAAAACCAGAAACTAAAAAAAAGAAAAAGCCAAGGAGAAGGGATTTGGGCGATCGGGAGATCAGGCAATGCGGGAGGCGAATATGCCGCTGATTCGGCTTGCGCGCGACCGGAATTACAAAACAACGAGGAACAAAAATGAAAAGGGCCGAAAAATGTGCACAGGGGTGGCGGGAAATGGCTCAAATGTGGTATTTGTGCCATATCTGGGGGTAGATAATTGGAATTGATCCGCGTGAATTGGGGGTTAAATGGGCAGTTTTTGGTCGTTTTTTGTGGAAATCTGGCAAATTGAGATGGGTTTTTGGAGGGGAGGAAGGGAAATTGAAGGCAAAGAAACGGGGGCCTTGCTCCCTGCGGGAGCGCTACGCGGGGTGACTGTCACAACGCGCCCCGAGTTCCGGGATTGGATGGGACAATCAAACACAGAGGCAGGAGTTGGGAAAAGAGGGGGATGAGATGAAGAGGGAAGATTTTTTTACCGACCAATGGATCCTATAGGTTTTCTTGTCTGATTCACATGCCGATTCGTAAGAGTATTCTGCCTGCCAGGACGAAGATTTGCGAAAGAAACCTTTAGGGTCTACAACCTCCCGGCCTCGTCCGGCGAAGATTATCTTTTTCTTCATCGTCTATTGATTTAGAGATTGTACGGTTATAATCTTTAGTATGCAAACAACCTTTGGGAATACACTTTCAAGAAGAATGTTTTCCCCTCCGGCGAAACCTTTTCTAAAATGGGCAGGTGGAAAAAGCCAATTGACTTAAAGCAGGGGCATTTAATCCCGATAGAGTTGAACAATGGGGAATTCGGGAAATATATTGAACCGTTCAATGAATGCGGGTAAAAAGGTAAAAGGGCAATCGATTATGAAACAGCATGAAGCGGTAATCCAAGCAATGAAAGAAATCGGCGGCTATGCAACACTTGGACAGTTGTACCAAGCCGTTCCGAAGATCTCTGATTGCAAATGGGAAACAAAAACGCCTTTTGCAAGTATCCGAAGAATTGTTCAGACACATGAAGAGTTTTTCAAGATTCGTCCAGGACTGTGGGCTTTAATTTCTGAAAAAGAAAAAGTGTCAAGATTATTTCTAGATGATAAAGCGCCCGAGAAAGAAAGGGAATATTCTCATTACTTTTTTCAAGGTTTAGTGGTTGAAATCGGAAATTTAAAAGGATTTCAGACTTATATTCCATCCCAAGACAAGAATAAGCCATTTGCCAAACAAAAATTAGGGGAAGTCTCGACTATCTCAAGTTTTTATGAGTTTACCTATGAGGTAGTATTGCGCAAAGCACAAACAATAGATGTTACCTGGTTTAATTCCAGAAAATACCCCAACTCTTTTTTCGAAATAGAACATTCGACAGATATTTATAATTCCTTGCTCAAGTTTGTAGAATTACAAGATTTCAGAACAAATTTTTATGTTGTGGCAGATAATCTGCGGCGGACAGAATTTGATAACAAAATTTCACTTAGTGCTTTCATACCCATTAAATCTTTTGTTAAGTTTTGGGATTATGATGCTGTTTCAGAACTTCATACGAAGATTTCTGCGAGTGTTCTTGCAGAGCAAGCAATGCTATAAGAAAGATGGCCTAACATGGAAAGATATAACATAAGCCAATTTGACGGCAGTACTTTTATAGTCTTCGATCAGAATGAAAAACGAGAAATTTGCGTATGCGGGAATTATGACGATCAAGAAGATGCAGAGGACAGGGCGCGAAAGATAGCATTTCTGCTAAATGCATTGGATTTATTATTAATTAGAAAGTAAACTTGTATTTGATTCAATAACTAGCATTAAAACAATCTTATTTAAACAAATATGAAAAGAGAGTATTATTCTGACTCGATTGCTAATTTTTTAAAAACCACGCCGGACGAGATACTTGGCGTTCTTTCCAGAAATAATGATTTCTCCCTAGAACAGACCCAGCGTGATGCTTGGTTGGAAGAAATCAATATTCTACAAAGGGTGTTGATCCATTATGAGGGGGCGATATATTTTGAATATTCAATTCCGCGTATGGGGAAACGCATTGATGTTGTGCTTCTAATTGGATCAGTCATATTTGTTCTAGAATTCAAAATAGGAGAAAAAGAATTCTTATCTAGTGCCATTGATCAGGTGTGGGATTATGCTCTGGATCTAAAAAACTTTCACGAAACAAGTCACTTGCCATTAATTGCCCCTGTACTTATCGCTTCAAAAGCCAGGAGTGTTTATCCGGTTATTTCTCCAAAATTACAGAACGACAAGCTTCTCTTTCCCATAAAATGCAATGTGGAATTACTTGAAGAAGTAATTAACAATGTTCTGTTACTCACAGAAGATGTCAAAATTGACCGCACGCAATGGGAAAGCGGTAGATATTGTCCAACCCCCACCATCATCGAAGCCGCGATGGCACTTTATAACAATCATTCAGTGAGTGATATCTCTCGGAGAGATGCAAGTGCTGTAAACCTAAGTGATACTTCAGACGCAATTTCAGAGATTATCCGATTTTCGAAGGAAAAATTGCATAAATCCATATGTTTTGTGACTGGTGTTCCGGGCGCGGGGAAAACCTTAGTAGGACTTAACATTGCAACGAAGAATATCAACAAACAAACCGACCTTTATAGTGTTTTTCTCTCTGGGAATGGACCACTCGTTGCAATATTGCGTGAAGCCCTGGCGCGGGATAAAGTTCGGCATGAAAAAGAACTTGGGCATAAGATAAGGAAAAGCGAGGCGATGAGTGATGTAAAGGCCTTCATTCAAAATGTCCACAATTTTCGAGATGAGTGCCTTATCGATTTTCAAAAGCCGCCTATAGAACATGTTGCTTTATTTGATGAAGCACAGCGCGCATGGAATTTAATACAGACGGCAAACTTCATGCTTAGAAGAAAGAACACCCCCCATTTCAAAATATCTGAGCCAGAATTTCTTGTTTCTTGTCTTGATCGCCACTTAGATTGGGCAGTAATCGTATGTCTCGTTGGTGGCGGTCAGGAGATTAATACTGGAGAGGCTGGAATCACTGAATGGATTGAAGTATTAAATCGTTCATATCCAGATTGGCATATTTATATATCATCCCGATTAACCGATAGTGAATATGGAGCAGGGAAAATTTTGGAAGAAATGAAATCGCGAACCAACATTGTTTATAAGGACGAATTACATCTCTCTGTCTCATTGCGCTCATTTCGCGCAGAGAATGTCTCTTTGTTAGTTAAGCAATTGCTTGACCTCAAAACTACTGAGGCACGCACGACTTTGGCTGATGTGGAAGGTAAATATCCAATTGTCCTCACTCGAGATCTTTCAAAGGCAAAACATTGGCTAAAGATGCAAGCACGAGGCTCAGAACGGTATGGAATTGTAGTCTCCTCTCAGGCACATTGATTAAAACCATATGCTATAGATGTTAAATCGCCCATGGATCCGATACATTGGTTCCTTGACGGAAAAGAGGACGTGCGTTCTTCTTATTATCTTGAGGATGTTGCCACTGAATTTCAGGTACAAGGGCTCGAGCTTGATTGGACATGTGTGACATGGGATGCAGACTTCCGATATACAAAAAATGGATGGGATCACTGGTCCTTTGTCGGTGATCATTGGAATCGTATAAAGAAACAGGAACGACAAACATTTCTAAAGAATGCCTACCGTGTACTTCTAACACGTGCCAGACAAGGAATGGTGATCGTCGTTCCACAAGGAAGTTCTGAAGATTTAACACGGAAAAATGAGTTTTATGATCCAACCTTTGAATACTTACAAGCGATTGGTTTCAATGTGATATAAAAAATTCTTTTAGGCTAATGGGGATTTAAGATGAGATATCCAAACAAGACTTCCATGGTTCTTAAGAATTCAGTGGTTTGCCAGAATGCCCACCTCCATCGTTTCCAAGCCTTTCCCGCCAGTAAGAATGAACACAAGCATCCTCCCACCATTATTACAAGGCTCAATTCTTCCTTAAAGAACGCTGAGAGGGCTGTCGGGCAGGCGTAGGGCAGGCATAGGCGTTCCGTCAAGTACTTTTCCGGCCGGGGTGGTAATATAAGGGCGTAAGGCGTTTCTTTTCTCCTCCTTTCATGAGAGCCGGGACTGGAGTCCCCGGCTCTCGTGATTCCAGGGAGCCCCCTGCGGCGGCAGCCTGCGCCCATGAGGGGGGCGCCGCAAAGCACGTCAGACTCCCAAATGACGTAAGAACAACCAGGGTTGGCGGGGCATGCGCTGGGACCCCCTCCGCCTGCGGCACCTCCCCCATTTCAAATTACTGAAATGTGGGAGGAGGAGGCTGCTTTATTTCCTTATGGAACCCCAACATAACCAAGAGAAGAGCACCTATCTTTTGAAGTCCCCCTGGTACTTGAAACAGCTTGCAATTCTATACGGCGATGGCCTGTTCCTGCAGGATTTGCTCCCAGAAAGGCATCAACTGGCGCTTCTCGATCTCCTGCGGAGTAAATCCGTTGGCCTGTACCGGTTCGAGAATGCGCGCAGCTGCCACCCCGAGCATCTCCAGCCGTTCGCGCTGGCTGTAGCGGGCAAAATCGGGGGAAATGATGATCAAGTCAACGTCACTGCCAGCCTGTGCAGTACGGGAAGCCTGGGAGCCATATAACATGACCCGCTCAATATGAATACCCATCTTCTCCACTTCAGTACGGAAGCGGAGAATTATTGTTTTAAGTTGGGATGTTGTTTCAGCCATTGGAGGATCTCCTGGGTTTGGCGGAGATATTCTTTCGCAACTGATTCGGGATAATCGCGGACGGCGCGTTCCAAATCTTCCGGGTAGCGCGTGGGAATGCTGGCCGTATTAATCTTGCCGATGAACTCGAGATGTTCCTGCGGTATTTGGAGGCCGCTCTTCTTGACAAGATAAATCAGGTCATGCGTTTTGGCCGGGAGAGTTTGCGTGACTTCCGTCACATGAGCTTTAATCATTTTCCCGAGCGCCAGGTGGCAAAGGAAAATCACATAGAGAAAACGACCTGTTTCCTGCATGTGGACCGCAGTCTCCATGTCATATTCTGCCAGTGCTATCCAATTCCTGGTATCCTTGCGCAGCATGTCTCGTATTATACTCTTTTGCGACAGTATTGCCTGCCGGCCTGTCTGTTAGGCGGTAGAGCCCGAAGTCGGGAGACTTCGGAGTCCGGGATGTTTTTCCCGGCTTTATTTTTCGCATAGCCGAATTACGCTTCTCCTGCCCTTTCCATTGTTCCTCATTGTTTTTGCATGGTATTGCGCGCAAGCCGTTGATGCAAACCATATGAGCGTATGCCCGTTGTGGGCAGCTGATCCGGTTGAGCCTGGCTCTTCGCCCTAATGCGGCATGGAGAACGATCTGCGGTGGATGAGGGACAGGCCCAGTTGCCGGATGGCAGCCTGGTGCAGACGGGTGCCGTAGCCCTTGTGCCGGGCAAAGCCATAGCCCGGGTATTGTTCGTCCAGTTGCCGCATCAGTGAATCCCGGGCGGTCTTGGCCAGCACGGAGGCGCCCGCCACGCTCAGCGAGAGCCGGTCGCCTTTGACCAGGGCGATCTGGGGCAGGTCGATGCTTGGGAAGAGCAGGTAATCGGTCAGGAGGTAATCGGCAGAGGGGGAGAGGGCTGCCAGGGCGCGCATGGCGGCCAGCTTGGTGGCAGGCAGGATGCCGAGCGCATCGATCTCCTGCGCCGAGGCGAAACCCACACCCCAGGCCAGGGCAGCCGCCTGGATGCGGGGTGCCCAGGTTTCCCGGGCCAGCGGGGTCATCAGCTTGGAATCGCGCACCCCGTCGAGCCTGTGGATGAGCCGCGGTTCGGGCGGCAGGACCAGGGCGGCCGCGCAGACCGGTCCGGCCCAGGCGCCGCGCCCGGCCTCGTCGATGCCGGCGATGCGCAGGTAGCCGGCCTTCCAAAGAGGTTTTTCGAAGCGCAGCGTGGGATACCTGGCCGGGTCACGCACGGGCGTCATAGACGCCTCGGCGCAGGTTGCGGCGGATGGTGAGCAGGTCCAGGAACATGCGCAGGGAGTCGCGCAGGATGTTGATCTTGCTGCCCTGGTTGTAATACCAGGGGACGCCGATCTCGAGGATGGCATAACCCCGCCGCCGGGCGATCGCCAGCAGCTCCACGTCGAAGGACCAGCCTGCCAGGGTCTGGCGGGGGAAGATGGCTTCGGCCACCCCGGCCCGGAAGCACTTGAACCCGCACTGGGTATCCTGCAGGCCGGGCAGGGCCAGAGTCCGGATCAACAGGTTGAATGCGCGCCCGGTCAGGTGGCGGAAGGCCGGCTCGCCATAGCGTACCGCCCCGGCGGCCTCGCGCGAGGCGATGGCAATGTCGGTATCGCAGAGGGGCGGCAGGAAGCGGCTGACCTGCTCCACCGGCATGGAGAAATCCGCGTCGGCGATGAAGCGGTATTCGCCGCGCGCCTGCAGCACGCCGCGCCGGACGGCGCGGCCCTTGCCGGGCAGGTCTTCGTGCAGGACGATCGCCCCCGGGAAGGTGCGGGTGTACTCCCGGGCGATGGCGAGGGTGCGGTCCGTGCTGCCGTTCTCGACCACCAGCACTTCGGCGCTGTAAGGTTGTTCCTGCAGGAACGCAAAAACCTGCCCCAGGGCACGCGGCAGGCGGGTCTCTTCATTATAAGCAGGGATGACAATGGAGAGGAAAGGCGGATTCAAAAGGGGCGGCCTACTTCAGGACAAGCAATTGTGGGTAAAGATCCCTGATGACGATAAAAGCGAAGGCTGCCAGGAGGATGACCCAGATGACGAACATGGCGACCAGGATGAGGATTTGCCGGCGTGTCAGGCGCCGGGAGGGCCGCACCTGCGCATCCTCGGGGAGGCCGGTCTCCGGCACGGCGGCCTGGTCCGGCAGCAGGGACGCTTCGGAGGAGGCGGGCGTAGCGCCGGCTTCCGCCTCGTACCCGGGCATGCCGGAAGCCGGGAAGGCAGAGGCATCAGCATTTGCCGGAGGGGTGGTTGCACTAGTAGGAGCGACCGCCTGCGTTGGTGGAACGGCTGCACCGGCTGCCGTCGCGCCGGCGATTGACAGGAGGGTGGCTGCAGTGGCTGCGGGAGCGGCTGCCTGCGCCGTGGAGGTATCCGGGCTGGTTTCAGGGGTTTCGGCGGCCTTGGGGGGTGGGGGTGGATTCTGCAGGCGGTTGACAATAGCGAAGACGGATTCCGGGTTCATCACGACCCGCCCCTGGGCGATGGTGGTGCCAAAACGCTCCAGGGCATCGCGCATGATCACACGGATGATCGGGCGCATGCTGTCCACGTTGGTGGTCGGGTCGGCGCACAGCAGGACGGCTTCCACGTTGGGCAGATCCGTGTAGCCCTGGCGTTGCAGGTAGAGCTGGATGGCGCGTGCCATCCTTTCGGTGCGGGTCAACAAATTGGGCTTAAGCGGCTTGTAGACGTCCCCTGAGACCGAACCCCACTGTTCCCCCTTGGCGCGAAACTCGCCGACCATGGCGGTCACGGTCATGACATATACGCCGGTGGGACCGACCAGGATGAACGGGATGGTGGCGCCCAGGTCGGGGGGTGTGAGGTTGACCAGCAGGGTGAAATTCCTGTCCAGGACCTTGCCCAGGACGGGGATGAGCGCCTTCTGGGCTTCGATCTCCCTGAACCAGCCCGAGCCAAATTGAAGAGTGGCCCGCACGCGATCGGTCCAACGCAGCTCGCCGGTTTCCTTATAGTACAGGGTCTTGTCGACAATTTTCATGGTAGCCCTCCAGATAAAACCACGCGGGAAGCACTAGAAGACCGGCACGCCGGCCAGCCGGTCGCTTTGGGCTGGCTGCCCACCGGTGAGGATCTGCTCATCCACGTAGCCAATGGCCGGCCCGGTCTCGAAAGTGCTGCCGAGGTTTTTCCTACGCTGGCCGGTTACAAAACCCAGTCCCTGCCGCAAGCGCTGGACGAGTTCCGGTCGACCAAGAAGGATCCGGTCCGACCAGACTGCGCCGCGGCGCTCGTACATGCGCACCAGGCTGATATTCCCGCCCGGAGCATAGCGGACGGCCTCTATGACTCCGTCAATTTTTTTGTGCGCCATGCTGGTTTCCTTTTCCTCTTTATTGTAGCATAGGATGCGTACTGATGATATGATTTGCGGGGTGCCTGGTCAGGTTTTCTGCAGGCTGGCGGCAGGTATAAACAAAATGACCGACCGATTTGCAAAAAAAGAACCGCCGGGGACCAGATCGGTCCCGGCGGCGAGTCGGGGTGGGCGGATTCGAACCGCCGACCACCGCGTCCCAAACGCGGTGCGCTAGCCAGCTGCGCTACACCCCGGAGGATGGTCAGTATAATGCGAAGTGGGGGGGTACGTCAAGCATGAGAGTACGTTATAATTTCGGAAGAAGAGAAGAGCTGATAGCTGATAGGTGATGGCTGATAGATGATGGCTGATAGCTGTTAGATGATAGCTTAAAGCTAAAAGCTCAAAGATAAAAGATAAAAGATAAAAGCTAAAAGCTAAAAGCTAAAAGCTAAAAGCTAAAAGCTAAAAGCTATAAGCTATAAGGTAAAAGCCAAAGATTAATGAGCGGAGTCCAACGGATCCTGACGTTGGAATATCCGAAGTCGGGAGACTTCGGAGTCCGTTCCATGAGGTTGGAGCATCCGAAGTCGGGAGACTTCGGAGTCCGATAAGGGTGATTTCGGAGGAAGCATGAACATTTTTGTCACCGGCGGGGCAGGTTACATCGGATCGGCAACGGCGGAAGCGCTGCTGCAGGCCGGGCATTCCGTCACCATTTATAACTCGCTGGCAACCGGCTACCGCAAGGCCGTACCGGAGGGAGCGCGTTTCATCCAGGCGGACCTGGGCGATGCGGAAAACCTGCGCCTGGCATTGGGAACGGAAAAATTCGAGGCGGTGATGCACTTCGCCGGTTCCATCGAAGCCGGGGAGAGCATGCGTGAGCCCGGGAAATTCCTCAAGAACAACCTGGCCAACTCACTCCAATTGATCGAAACGGCGCTGCGCCTGGGGGTAAAGCGCTTCGTGTTTTCCTCCTCGGCGGCGGTGTATGCCTCCAGCGGGACTCCGCTCAGCGAGGAGTCGCCCATCGATCCAGCCAATGTGTATGGTTTCACCAAGCTGGCGATCGAGCAGGCGCTGGAATGGTACCGGCGCATCCACGGGCTGCACTTTGCCAGCCTGCGCTATTTCAACGCCTGCGGGGCCATGCCCGGACGCGGCGAAGCCCACCAGCCCGAGAGCCATCTCATCCCATTGGTGTTGAAGGTGGCGCTCGGCCAGGAGAAGACGGCAAACATCTTCGGCACGGACTATCCCACACCGGATGGCACGTGCATCCGTGACTTTATCCACATCGAGGACCTGGTCTCGGCGCACCTGCTGGCGCTGGGGGCGCTGGGGGAACGCGACCGGCTGGTCTACAACCTGGGCAACGGCAACGGCTACTCGGTGAGACAGGTGATCGAGACCGCCCGGCGTGTGACCGGCAGCTGGATCCCGGTCCACGAGGCTCCACGCCGCCCGGGCGACTCTGCCCGGCTGGTGGCTTCGTCTGAAAAGATCAGGCGTGAATTGGGCTGGATGCCGCGGCATCCCGACCTGGACGACATCGTCAGGAGCGCCTGGGACTGGCACCGCAGCCATCCGCACGGGTACGCAGTACAGGCAGACTAGTCCATGGCAACGGTGCTGACATTCCTGGTCGTGATCGTGGGCTGGGTCTTCTCGCTGTGCCTGCACGAGTTCTCGCATGCCCTGGTGGCGTATTATGGCGGGGATACCAGCGTGCGCGACAAGGGTTACCTGACGTTCAACCCTCTCAAGTACACCCACCCGGTCTATTCCATCCTGCTGCCGATGATCTTCCTGCTGCTGGGCGGGATAGGGTTGCCGGGCGGGGCGGTCTACATCGAGACATGGCGCCTGCGCAGCAAACGCTGGGAGAGCGCCGTATCGCTGGCCGGGCCGGCTTCCAACCTGGTGCTGGCGGTCTGCCTTTCGGTCGTTTTGCACTTTGCGCCGGCCGCAGGCGGCGGAGTCTGGCCGGGGCTGGCCTTCCTGGGATTGCTGCAGATCATGGCGGTCATTCTCAACCTGATCCCCGTGCCGCCGTTTGACGGGTACCGGGTGGTGGCACCCTATCTAGACCGGGAGCTGCGGGTGCGCATCGACCAGGCCAGCGCCATCATCATGCTGGCGGTCTTTTTCCTGTTATGGTATGTGCCCATCGTGAACGACGTCTTCTGGAGCGTGGTGGAATGGATCTCCGTCCAGCTGCGGATACCCCTGCCATTGGCGGTGGCCGGGCTGAACCAGTTCCAGTTCTGGAGGCGGTAGAGGGGGAGGGAAGTTTATATCGAAAACATAATGAAACGTTCGTACTGTGTTTCCGTAATTCTTCTTGTTATCATGGTGGCATGTGGTCCGGCCAGGGCAACCGCCCTTCCCACCGAAATGCCTGTGGCTTCGTTGACGCAATCGCCCAACCCGACGAAGGCCCTTGCCGCGGCGGGACTGCCCAGCCCGACGGTGGTACCGACCGCCCGGCCGAATGTGCTGTACGTTGACCCGACGCAGGACCTTGGGCCGGTCAGCCCGTATGTGTACGGCTCGAACTACGGGCCATGGACGGCCGTACCATCCGATATGATCCAGGCGGCTTTTGACAGCCATATCACCGTGCTGCGCTGGCCGGGTGGCAGGTGGGGTGACGAAAACGACATCCAACGGTACCAACTGGATACCTTCATGGCTTTTTGCAGGAAGATGGGCGCCATCCCGACCATATCCGTGCGCTTCCAGGACAGCACCCCGGCTGCCGCGGCAGCCCTGGTGCATTACGCCAACATCCAGCAGGGCTACCACATCACGTACTGGAGCATCGGCAACGAACCCGATTATGAAATGCTGGACGGGAAAGCGATCGATCCGATCTACTTTTAATGAACAGTGGCGGGCGATCGCCATTGCGATGAAGAAGGTCGACCCGGGCATCAAGCTACTGGGACCCGAGATCTCCCAGTGGGGCATGGATGATTCCCATACCCCCAAATATCCTGCGACCCAGACTCCGACCGGCCTGGACCGCCAGGACTGGATGACGGATTTCCTCAAGACCAACGGCGACCTGGTGGATATTGTGACGGTGCACCGCTACCCCCTGTATGCTCCCACCAGTAAAACTCCCATCACGGTCGACACGCTGCGCCAGGACACGCTGGAGTGGACTCCCATGGTGACCTACCTGCGGGGGATGATCCACCAGATCACCGGGCGGGACATTCCGATCGCCTTCACCGAGGTCAATTCTGATCCCAGCGACGTGATGGGCCGTGCGGCTTCGCCGGATTCTTTTTACAACGCCATCTGGTACGCGGACGTGCTCGGGCAAATGATCCAGCAAAATGTGTTCATGGTCAACAACTGGGTGCTGGGCCTGCCGGGCGTTGGAGGGGTCAGCGGGGGGTTGGGGCTGCTGTATCCGGGGCAGATCCGGCCGACCTATTACGTGTTCCAGATGTACAGCCATTTTGGGAGCGAACGGGTGTTCAGTTCCTCCGGGGTGAAATTCGTGAGCGTCTACGCGGCCAAACGAACGGATGGCAGCCTGACCCTGATGGTGATCAACCTGACGGATGCCGGGCAAAGCGTCCCACTGCAGGTCCAGGGAATGCAACCAGCCCAGGCGGAGGTGTGGCGATTCGATGCGACCCACAACGCCGTCGACCTGGGGCAGCAGGTTTTTCCGTCCAGCGGCAGCCTGGATCTGCCGGCGCAATCGATCTCTCTGTATGCCATCAGCAAGTAATTCGTAACAGGGATTTCGAAAACCTTAGCGCGCACGAAACGGTAGCTGAGCGACTCACCATCTTTACCATGGAGAACCCATGAAACGTGCATTTCCTGCATTCTTAATGCTCCTGATGCTGGCCAGCCTGGCTGGGTGTGGAAGCCCGCAGCCGAAGGGACTGTCGGTCGACCCGTCGAAGGACCTCGGTCCGATCAGCCCGTACGTGTATGGCTCGAACTATGGACCATGGACATCCGTTCCGTTCGGGATGATGGATTACGCCGTGAATTCCCATGTTACGGCGCTGCGCTTCCCGGGAGGCAGCTGGGGGGACCGCAACGATGTGCAGGATTATCAAATTGACACGTTCATGGCCTTCTGCAGGAAAGTGGGAGCCATGCCGACATTCACGGTGCGACTGCTGGGCGGCACGCCGGAGGCGGCAGCGGAGATGGTACGCTACACCAACATCGAAAAAAAGTACGGGGTGGTGTATTGGGAGATCGGGAACGAACCCGACCTGTATTACATGCTGGCGGCGAGCCAGGATTATGACACCGTCCGCTTCAACCAGGAATGGCGGGCGATCGCCAGGGCGATGAAAGCGGTCGATCCTTCCATCAAACTGGTCGGCCCGGAATTGAGCAATTTTACCGGCGTGCCGAACCAGGCCTTTCACGCGCTCGACATCCACGGAAAGGACTGGATGAGCGAGTTCCTGCAAGCCAACGGCGACATGGTGGACGTGGTTTCGTTTCACCGTTACCCTTACCCAAAGGTGGAGTACAGCAGCGTTCAACCCACCATTGAAGAACTGAGCCAGGATCCGCAGCAATGGGTCCAGGCGGTGCAGCAATTGCGGAAATTGATCCATGACAAGACCGGTCGCGACCTTCCTATCGCGATAACGGAGGCGAATTCCGCTTCCACCAGCGGCATCCAGGGTGAGGCCACGCCCAACTCTTTCTATAATGCCATCTGGTGGGCAGACGTGCTGGGGGGATTGATCAACCAGAATGTGCTCATGGTCAACTATTGGGTGCTGACGACTTCTTCGGGCGAGGCGCAGAGCGGGCTGGGGTTGATCGCCACCGGCAAGGTGCGCCCCACGTATTATGTCTACCAGATATTCCAGCATTTCGGGACGGAGAAGGTCCAGGCTGCCTCGGGGATCAAGGATGTTTCCGTCTACGCTGCCAAGCGGAAGGATGGCAGCCTGACGATCATGGTGATCAACAAAACGGATGCAGCGCAGCAGGTGCCCCTGAGCATCCACGGGAAGACGCCCGCCCAGGCCGAGGTGTGGTTATTCGATGTGACTCACAATGCCGTGGACCTGGGTGAACAAGCGTTCCCGGCCAGCGGCAGCCTGGATCTGCCGGCGCAGTCGATCAGCCTGTACGCCCTTGGAAAGTAATTGGATTCTTTAAGGTTAAAGAACTTGACTTTTTTCAATTAGCGTGCAATAATGTAACCGGTTACTGTAACCGGTTCGCATTTCCCGATAAGAAATTCGCATTTCATGACCAAACGGTCCAATTCCATTACCATCCGGGATGTTGCCAGGCAGGCAGGGGTATCTGTGGCAACAGTCAGCCGTTATTTTAACCACGCTGCTTCCGTTTCCGAGGAAATTGCCGGGCGAATTCGCAAGGTGATGCTGAAACTCAATTATGTGCCTCTGATGGCAGCGCGCCAGTTGGCCACCCGCAAGGCGAGGACGGTCGGGCTGCTGTCCTTCTCGGTCGAATACAGCTTCTTTGGTCCACTGGTGACCGGTCTCGAAAAGGCGTTAAAGGAAAACGGCTACAACCTGCTGATCGCCACTTTTCAGGAGGATTCAAGCAGTGAAATCATTCCACCCATTGGGCCGCATAATGCGGATGGAGTAGTGGTATTTTCCAATACTCTCAGTGAAGAACGACTGGCGGAATGGTATGATGCGCATTTCCCAGTCGTTCTTGTTCACCGTACAGCCCCGCATTCCCTGCCCATTCCGTGTGTGAATGTCGAGAATAGAACCGCCTCCTATAAAATGGTTGAACACCTGATCGATATCCATGGCAGGAAGCAGATCGTTTTCGTGCGCGCCCCGGGATCCCAGGAGGACGATCATTATCGCGAGATGGGGTACAAGGCGGCGTTGAAGGCGCATTCCATCGGTTTTGACCCGAAATTGATCATCGGCGGCGAGTACGACCGGAAGGCAGCCTACCAGACGATGGAGGAATTCCTGGCGAATGATCCACCCAGTTTCGATGCAGTCTTTGCAGGTGATGATGACCTGGCAGTGAGTGTGCTCAGTGCGCTTCAAAATGCCGGATTGAAGGTTCCCGAAGATGTGGCAGTGGTGGGATTCGACGACCAGCGTTTTGCGAGGCTGCTGGTGCCTCCTTTGACCACCGTCCATGCTCCAACAGAAGAGGTGGGGCGGGTGGCAGGGCAACAAATGTTGCGGTTACTGGACGGCCAGCCGGCGGATTGCATAAGCGTTTTGCCGACGGAGGTCGTCATTCGCCAATCCTGCGGTTGTTGCGCTTAATGTGCAGGGATTCCCATGGAACCCTTGCTTGATTAAGAAACGATTACCAAGTTTGCGTTATAATACAACTCGCTGAAAGGAGGTGACTGGCTCGTAGAAATTACAAAAAAACCATCTGTTCTATCCCATGTAAATTCAAACCTTCTACTAACCTAATTTTGAGGAGAAGAATACAAATGAAAAAGCAAATGTATATTTTGGTAGGACTCTTTGTAGCCGCTACCATGATCCTGGCGGCGTGCGGCGCGGCTGCGACACCAACTGCAGCTCCTGCGACTGCCGCTCCGGCGACCGCCGCTCCGGCGACCGCCGCCCCTGCGACCGCCGCCCCTGCGACTGCCGCCCCTGCGACCCAAGCCCCCGCTGGCAAGATCCTGATCCGCTGGAGCATTGGCGTTGGTACCGGCACTGATCCTTCCCAGGTACCGATCGAGAACTCGGTGGTTGATGATTTTAACAAGAGCCAGAACTCGATCTACCTGGTTGACGAAATCATACCGAACGCCTCCGCCCGCGATACCATCTCGACCGAAATCGCCGCCGGCGCTGGCCCTGACATTGTCGGACCTACAGGCTGGATTGGTTCGAACGCCTTCTACGGCCAATGGCTGGACCTGGCTCCCTACATCAAGGCGACCAACTACGATACGAGCAAGTTCGATCCCGCCTTGGCGGCCTCCTACCAGACCGACCAGGGCACGGTGGGCTTCCCGTTCGCCGTGTATCCCTCGGCCATTTACTACAACCCCGCCCTCTTCACCGAGGCCGGCCTGAATCCGCTGCCCTCCAAGTACGGCGATCAGTACAAGATGCCCGATGGCAGCATGGTCAACTGGGACTGGCCCGCCCTGACCGCGGTAGCGAAGTTGCTCACCATCGACAAGGCTGGCAAGCACTCCGGCGAAGCTGGTTTTGATGCGAACAACATCGTGCAGTACGGTTTCTCATTCGTCTGGGAATCCGCACCGGCCTATTGGGGCACCTATATGTCCAACGGCGGCGCAGTCCTGCAGCCGGGTGGCTCCAAGGGCAGCTATGTTGCCAAGATCCCGGACGGCTGGAAGAAAGCCTGGCAGTGGGTCTATGACGGCGAGTGGGGCACTGAACCCTACATCCCGAAGGATGCTGTCGCCGCTGGCACCAATTTCGACAGCGGCAACGTCTTCGCCAGCGGAAAGCTTGGCATGCTGGACAACCCGTCCTGGATGCTGTGCTGCCTGGGCGACCTGGTCAAGGCCAAGGGCACTTTCGAATTTGGCATCATGCCGATCGGCTTTGATGGCAAGGTAGCCGGTCGTGTGGATGCGGATACCTTCCGCGTTTGGAAAGGCACCAAGCACCCGGCGGAAGCCTTCACCGTTTTGACCTACCTCATCGACACCGGCATCCAGAAACTGGTTGTCGGCACACCGAAGACCCCGCCCGCCTACGGCGCCATCCCCGGCGTCGCCAGCCTGCGCGCGCCCTGGCTGGCTACCGAGCAAGCCAACTTCCCGTTCGTCAAGAACTGGCAGACCCTGATTGACGGTCTGAACTATCCGGATGTCCCGAGCGCGGAAGGGTACATGCCCAACATCAACGAAGCCTGGGCTCGCCTCGGAACGTTTGGCTCCTTAATCGGCAGCACCGCAAATCTTGACCTGCCCACCCAGGAAGCCACGCTGGAAGGCGACCTGACGACCATCTTCAACAAGTAACAAATCACAGTAGTACCAGGCGGGCCGGCGATCAGCCGGCCCGCCTACTCTATCCGAGGAGTGCAAGATGGAGAATCTAACCCACCTTCCAAAACTACCATCCTTTGGGAACGTCAAGAAGATGTCGCCCATCGCCAGGCGCGAATACCGCAATGGCATGTTGTTCCTGCTGCCATGGTTCCTTGGCTTCGTGGGCTTTACATTATTGCCCATGATCGCGACATTATTCTTTACGTTTATTGATATGAAGATCACAACGGGCGTCCTGACCACACCCAAATGGGTGGGCCTGGCGAACTATGTCACCCTCTTCAAGGATAACCAGGTTTGGAATGCCAAGCCCAACAGTTCGCCGGGAGCCTTATGGATCACATTCCGGTTCGGCATCATTGCCCTACCGGTTTCCATCTTCGTACCGTTGGGGATCGCACTCCTGATGAACAGCAAGTGGTTGAAGGGACAAAACTTCTTCCGTTCGATGTTCTACATGCCTTATATCATTCCATTTGTTGCCAGCATCTTCCTCTGGGCTGGCATGCTCAACCCCGCCAGTGGGTGGATCAATCAGGCACTGCTGGCCCTGGGGGTGCCACCAAACAAACTGCCGGGTTGGGCAAACGACATCAACTGGGTGTACCCGGCTTACGTCATCATGGGCATCTGGGGCATCGGGAATGCCATGCTGACGATGCTGGCAGGCATCCAGGGAGTTCCGACGGATCTTTTCGATGCCTGCAAGGTGGATGGAGCGGGGGGTTGGATGACCTTCTGGAATGTAACCTTCCCGATGATCTCACCGGTGATCTTCTATAACCTGATGTTGGACGTTGTGGGGCTGTTCCAGTATTTCCTGGTACCGCTGGTGCTTAACCAGGGAACCGGAGCACCGGGCGGCGCCTCGATGTTCTATAACTTATATCTGTACAAGACATTCTTTGTGAACCAGAACATGTCATATGGCTCGACATTGGCCTGGGCCCTGTTCATTGTTATCCTGTTAACAACGATCCTACTGTTCTCGACGGCGCGTTACTGGGTCTACTATGCCAGCGATAATAGATAACAAGGAGGTGGACGCATGAATGCTGTAGCCAGATTACGCAAATCCAATTTCAGGAAAAACATGAACTACACGTTCACGACCACCTTTGCTGCGGCGTGTTTAGCGATCTTCCTGATCCCCTTCCTGTACATGATCCTGACCTCCTTGAAGACACACCTGCAGATGACGGTCTTGTCCGCGCCGCTGTACCCGGCTGAGATCCCCAGTTATACGTTCAAAGGTGAAAACACCAATTCATATACTTTCAAGGTCCACCGGGGTTCCATATATGGTGATTTCACGATAAACATGAAAGATTACGTCGGCCAACAACTAGATATTTATTCTGTCCCGCTGCCAAACGGGACGAAGAAGAACCTGGCTGTGCTGGTCGGTTTCCAAACGGATGCCATTTTCATGGACCCGGCGCATCCGGCGGCTGCACCGATCGTTTGGAGCGGTGGCTACTACAAAGCACTGCCACGGCCGTGGATTTTTGCGCCGACCTGGACGAACTACCCGCATACCTGGGAGCAGGCGAACTTCCCGCGCATTCTCTGGAACACCTTTTACTATGCGTTTACCACGACCATTGGCATGCTGCTCTCATGCGTGATGGTGGCGTATGGCTTTTCCCGTTTCCGCTTCCCAGGGCGGGATTTCTGGTTCGTCGTGTTGATCTCTACGATCTTCCTACCTGGTACGGTGACGGTCATCCCGACCTTCACGTTCTTCTATAAGATTGGCTGGGTGGGCACCTGGCTGCCATTGATCGTCCCGTCATTCTTTGCCAATGCCTATGATGTTTTCCTGCTGCGCCAGTTCTTTATGACACTCCCGCGCGAGTTGGACGAGGCCGCCATGATCGACGGAGCCGGCCCGCTGCGCGTGCTGTGGTCCGTGATCATCCCGCAGTCCTATGCGGCGATCGTGGCGGTAACCATCTTCCACGTGGTGTATGCGTGGAATGATTACTTCGGTCCATTGATCTATCTATCCGAGCACCAACCCATGCAACCGATCTCGGTGGCGCTGGCACGCTTCAATTACATGTACGGGAGCGATCCCCAGTACATCCAGGCAGGCGCGTTGATGACGCTGCTTATCCCGCTGCTGCTCTTTGTGGTGGCGCAGCGATTCTTTGTTCAAGGCATCGTTATCACCGGCGTGGAGAAGTAAACCCGCCCAGGATGGCAGATAAAAACTGATAAAATCCAGTGACGACGCAAGTCGTCACTGTGTTTTTTGGAGGAGCCATGATAGAGATCGAGCTGTCCACCATCCCGGATGCAGAGATGGATGTGCAGGTGATGAAATCCCAGCTGGCTGAATTTGGCAAGCGAACCGGCATTCAAGTCAAACTCACCAGCCTGACATGGGGGACAGCTTGGAATGACTTCGTCACCTTTACATCACACGGCAAGGGTCCCGACCTTTCGCATATCGGCGGCCCAGCTCGATTCGACCTTTTATGAAGGGAAGCAGATCCACTTCAATGGGATCCCCACGATCAAGGCAAAGGTGCGCCTGGCGATGCAACGCGCTGCCGGTGTCATGTTCTGGAGACTGGAAAACGACGACCACGGCGATTTGTCGTTGGTCACGGAAATATATGAGGTGGTGAATGGGGGAAATACAGAGAAAGGCAAAAAGAACTAAACTTAATAAAACAAAGAACCTTTTATTCCGTCTCGGTGACCTTGCCGATGGTGCGGGGTTTTTCGGGATTATAGCCCTTGGCACGCGTGAGGTGGCCGGCAAAAAGTTGGGCCGGGACAATGCTCACGATGGGAGTGAGCCACTCGGGTATGCCGGCAGGCAACAGGACCGGCGATTGTGCCAGGGAGAGGGCGCGTTTCTCATCCGAAATGACAACCAGTTCGGCGGACTGCTCATGGCGTAGTTTTTCGAGCATTTCCAGCATGGTCTCGAAGACCTTGCCGTTGGGTGCCACCGCCATGACGGGGAACCCGCCCTCAATCATGGCGATCGGGCCGTGACGGAAATCGGCGGAAGAATATGGCTCGGCGACCACGTAGGTTAATTCCTTGAGTTTCAAAGCCCATTCGAAAGCGGTGCAGTAATTGAAGCCCCGGCCTAGCACCACGCACTGGCGCATATACCGGTAGCGTTCGGCCATGCGGGCGATGGGCGCGTCCTGCTTGAGGACTTTTTCGATCCAACCAGATACTTTGCCAAGTTGCTTCCAGCTCAGGTTGTTCCCGGATAAGGCAACTGAGAGCATCGCGACCACCATCAACTCGCTGGTGTAGGTCTTGGTGGCGGCAACGGCTTTTTCGGGACCAGCCTGGATGTCCAGGACGAGTTCGGCTGCTTTTGCCAGGGGCGATGCGGGTTCGTTGGTAATCGCCAGGGTCAGGCAACCTTGCCGGGCTCCCTCGGCAAGAACGCTGACGATATCCGGGGATTGACCGGATTGGGAGATGCCGACCACCAGGGCATTCTTTAATTGCGGCGGCTGATTGTAAAAGGTGAACAAGGAAGGTGTGGCCAGTGCCAGGGGAAGGCGGTTGCGTGCTCCCCATAGGTAATTGGCGTAGCGCCCGGCATTATCCGAGGTACCACGGGCGGCCAGGAAGACCCAGCGGATATCCCGCTGGTGGATGACCTGGGCAATCTTTTCGGTTGCGAGGCGCTGGTTGTCCAGCAGGGCGGACAGGCGTTCGGGTTGTTCGAAGATCTCAGATTGCAGGGTCATGGCTCATCTCCGGAGGGGGATTATATCAGAACCAGCATGAAGAACGGAACCATGCCACTTCGTTGTACAAGCAGGTCCGCCCCTACCGGCCGGTAAAGAAATGCGCGATGGCCTGATATAACTGGGGATTATTGTTCTTGAAAATCCAATCACCATTCTGGAAATTAGTAAATAATGAAATTAATATCGAAATTAATATTGTTATCGCAACCAGCATTAAGATTGTTCTCCATAAGCGCGGACGGGAATGGAGTGCACCATACGCCCAACCTACACATAGTGCAAACAGGATGGTCAAGAGCGGCGTCAAATCGGCTTCATAGCGCATGGTACTGTAAATGAAAATGGAAAGAAAACCCAAATTGAGCAGGAAGGCTCCCGATACCATCCAAACCAGCCAGGTGGAAAGGTTTTGCTCCTGGAGGGATTTAATAAAGCCGATTTTTTCTCTCAGCCAATCCTGGATGCTCTTGAAGAAGGCAATGACACAGGTGACCAGGGAAAGCCAGAGACCGGGCAACGAGATGAATAATCCGGTGATGGGTTCGTCATAATAATAGTTCGGATTCCGTGGATAAAAGAAGAGCCTGGGCCACATATTATTACGGATAAAAGGGGTAAAGAAGAATGGAAATTCATGCCAGTGAATTTCCATTGGGCGTGCAAGCAGATTGTACAAATTGGGCAGGATATAGGAGAGGGAGACGATATTGCGATAATCAGCCGGAAGAGCCCCTCCAGTAAGCTGGTAACGGTGCCCGGTTTCCAGAATATTGCCAAAACGAGCGTAATTGTACCAGGCCAAGCCGGCACCCCAGACAAGCAGCGGAAGGATCAATGCAAACAGCGCTCCGGCCGACATCTGCCCTTTTCCGGACCTTAGCACCAGGAAAAGGCAAACCAGCAAGATCATCCAGGCGAGCCCCGGGCCGAGGTCAATCCGGCTGGCGATGGCGGCCCCCCAGAAGAAACCCGTCAGGGCCAGCAGCGGCACCGGATGCTTCTTGGTCTGCATGCCTCTGAGTGCAGTATACAGACCCAGGACAAGGAATAATTGTCCGGTCGCAATAGGAACCTCATGTACATCCGGATGGTTGACCAGCCAAAAAACGGGCGTATTGAGAACCCCCAGAAGCGTGACTCCCAGGACCACCCACCCCGGAATTCCCGGAAAATAATTCTTCTGCAGCCAAGAAAAAAGGACGGCCAAAACAATCGCCAAGCCGATGATAGAAAAGATAATCAGGTATTGATCCTGGATGACCCAGGACGGATGGAAGAGTTTGACTGCGGCTGCCATTAAAGCCGGAACAGGTCCCCAATAATAGAAATATTTGCCCTTATACAGGGAAGCATCCCATATATAATCACTCGTCACTATTCCAGCCTTGGTCCTGTTCTGATACTGGTAAGGATTGGCGAGTGCCACAAGCGCTGCGGGCGGTTTTTCAAGCAGGGCGAGTTGCCCCGCCAGGAAGGCATTGGCTTGACGATCAAAATAAATAGTGGATGGAGTCCAGGTCAGCATTCTTCCGCTGGTGATGTACCAGAGCGAAATGAATATTGCGATGATGGCCCCGCCAGCCGCAAACCAGCCGATCCCACGCCTGGTGGGCATTGGCATTGGGTTTTTCTGTTCGGATTTGACCAGCCAGAAGTAAGGGGTTCCGATCTTTACAAGAAAAGGTCTGGCTTTTTGAAATAGAGACGATTTCCACAAGCGGCTAAAAAAGGGGGAAGAAGAAAGTATCAACCCAGAAAATATAATAACGCCCCCCAGGCATGCCAGGGCAATCCGGTTCGGACCCATGTTTTGGTTATTATCAAGATGAAATTGGTAAGCAAAGACCGCGATGAGTAACATCCCTATTCCAAGAAGAACAAGAACGCTCGCAGCTATCAACCTGGTCCTTTTCATCCACATAGGTACGTCTCCCATAGCGAAAAGCGTTACCAGTATAAGCCAAAAATCGATTCAACAATTATTAAAACAGGAAAGGGAAACTGAGTTCAAGAACTGCAAGAACAGAGCGGGGAGAAAGGAGAAGAGACAAGGGGGAAAGAAACCAGCACGCCGGGTTGCATAATTGCTTTTCGGCAAGAAATATACAGGATATGCAAACCTCCCGAGGGGCTGTGTTGAAAAATCCAATGGAGCGATGGATCCTTCAGGAGGGTGTGTAAGAGAAAGGGGATCTGGATGGAGGTTATGTATATGAACCAAACAGGGGGAGTTTTGCACCGTTGATCGTGGCAGCCTCATCGGAGAGCAGATAAAGGATGGCGGCGGTCAGCTCCTGCGGGGTGGTCCAATGGGCATTCTCGGCCGAAGGTGCAACGACCTTTGCGCGCTGCGTATCAATCGTCTTTGCCTGGAGCAGGTTGGCGGTGACGCCGGTTCCCTTGAGTTCCTGGGAAAGGGTCAGCATGAGGGCTTCCTGCCCGGCCTTGCCAACCGCGTATGGTCCTCCCCGGGTTTCCGGGCGGGCCGCGTAGGGCGAGGTGATCATGGCGACACGGCCCCAGCCGTTCCTGACCAGGTGGGGGACGAAAGCCTGGATGACGTTGAAGCTTGTCCAGACGTGCTGGTTGAGCATGAATGCCAGGTCACTGGTGGGCGCCTCGAGAAGAGTCTTGCCGCCTGTCCAGCCTCCAACCACGTGCAGCAGGATATCAATCCTGTCAAATTTGGAGAGGACGAGAGTGGCAGCCGAATGCGTCCCCACCGGATCGAGCAGGTCCACGACCTGGGTGAAGAGACGGGAGGCAGGCAGGGAGAGGGATTGCGCCAGCTTTTCCAGTCTGGCAGGATCAATGTCCAGCAGGGCGAGATTCACGCCTCGCCCTGCCAAATCACGTGCCAGAGTGGAACCCAATCCACCAGTGGCGCCAGTTATGACGGCAACACGATTGGTCAAGTCCATTTATGCCTCAATTTCCTTGAATGCCATTCTATTCGTGATAGAGTTTTCTGACCATTTCCAGTTGTTTTTCATCCATGCCTTTGATGACGGGCAGATCGGCCTGTTCGGCCAGGCGCTCTTTGCCATTGAAATCAATCAAGTGGCCGGATTTGTTCGCCTTTGTCTCGAGATAAAAACGATTGTACTGGTTGGGCTGCATGACATGTGGAATGCGCCCGGTGACCTTGATCCCATTGCGGGTCAGGTCTTCTATCTTCCGGGGGTTGTTGGTGATGAGCCTAATGGATTTCACCTTGAGGCTTTCAAGCATGTGGGCGGCCACACTATAATCGCGCTCGTCATCGCGAAAGCCCAGAGCAATATTGGCCTCAACGGTATCATAACCATGTTCCTGCAGGCCGTAGGCCCGGATCTTATTAATCAGCCCAATGCCGCGACCTTCCTGGCGCATGTAAAGCAGGACGCCCTTTTCCATCTTGCCAATCATGCGCAGGGCCGACTCGAGCTGGTCCCGACAGTCGCAACGCAAAGAGCCGATCACATCTCCGGTGAGACATTCAGAATGAACCCTTACCGGCACATCCTCAGCGTTGGTGACATCACCGCGAACTATGGCAACGTGTTCTTTATCGTCCCTGTTATTGTAAAAAGCCACAATATGAAATTGCCCGAAGCGGGACGGCAATTCGGCGATGGCCGCGATCTTGACGCAGACATGGTCAGGACCAACACCATCACAGGCGTGGCGGCGACTTTCATCGAGGATTTCTTTAATATGCATTTGGGTGAGACCCATGGTTTGCTCCTAATTTTATGATGTATGCATGGTGCAGCAGGAGAAGAAGTGCCTTATCAGGCAGGCAAACTGAACCAAGGCCGGCCCTTTACCGGCCCTTCGCCTCCAGAAGGTACTGGGATGAAATCCCTAAGAGAAGGGGTGGGTCAATCGGCAGATCTATTGGGGAAGCTAAAATCTTCCTTGGCTGAGTATTTTTCCGTAATGTGCTGGACGATCTCTGCATCATGCGGCGCGAGGTCGGTGATTCTAAAGCCAATATCGAAAAGGTATGGTTCAATCATATCAGGCTGGCACCATTTGGTTCGGGCAGTAAATTTAATGTAGGTTTTGTCTGCCACATCAGGCGTGGTATCCAGGCGAAGAGGGAAATCGTGTTCCAAAGGGAGCGGCTTCTGGCTGTCCAATAATAAGCCGGAAGGAGTTATATCAATCAAATGTCCGACTACCTCCTGAGTGTTGGCGTCCTTGACCAGCATGTAATATGCCAAACTGCGACGTTTTAATTTACGTCTTTCCTGCCTCGTTGGTTTATCCATGTCCGCATCCTTTCTCGATTATGAATTAAGTATAGAGCAAAACCAGGTGCAAATCAATATCCAAATCAGCACGAATTTCGGATCATTTCGCGACAAGACCGTTATCTTATCAGCTTACTCCTGGCGTTCGACCAGGTAGTGAATAAAGACTCCACCCTCGTCATCAAATTCCTCGGCGGCTTCCAAGTGTAGAAGAGGAGCCTGCCCGGGTAAAAACCCCGGACCGTCGGCCAACGTAGGGGCAGAGACGCCACCGAAGATTTTCGGGGCGATGTACAGCATGAGTTCGTCCACCAGACCTAGGCGGAAGAATTCGGCGATTATGGTGCCACCCCCTTCGACCATCAATTTTCGGATGCCCTCGTCGTAAAGGGATCCCAGCATGGCAGATAGATCCACATGCAGGTCACCCATGATGAAGACCTGTACCCCGGCATTTTCCAATCTGGTGACCTGCTCCTGAGAAGTGCGCCGGGAGGTGTAGATCAACCGGCGGCAGGGCCCCGCAGTCATAAAATTGCCATCCGGTTTCAGATCTGCCACGCTGACGACGCCCACTTTGGCCGGATTCTCTTCCAAACCGGCGGCCAAGCGTTCGGCCCGCAGAGCCGGCGATTTAACCGTCAGCTTCGGGTCCTCATCAAGCAGCGTTCGTCCGCCCACGAGTACGGCGTCCATACCGGCACGCAGACGATCCACGCGGGCTTTGTCAGCCACGGATGATAAGGTGAGACCCTTCCTGGCAACACTATCCAGTTTTCCATCCGCGCTCATGGCGAAATTGACGAGGAGTCTTGGCCGATTCATAAAAATAATTCTAATCGCATTTATCCAAAATACAAATTAGAGGATTGTAAGAATTCCTTACAAAATCATTAGACCCAGGACGGAATACGATTTCGAGGGGAGTGGTTTGAATACTGGTATAATTTTTAAAATCATTTTCGTCCAAGGATCTGGAATGAAAATCCCCCCACCTTCTTCAACCCTGCCGAACATTCCCTGGGAAATCCGGCCCGCCGGAAATGACGATGTTGTCTGGCGCTACAGCCGCAACCCGATCATCCCACGTGACCTTATCCCGAGCTCCAACAGTATTTTCAACAGCGCGGTGATACCTTTCAATGGTACATTCGCGGGCGTATTCCGCTGCGACGATAAAAGGCGCCACATGGATATTCACCGCGGCTTCAGCCAGGATGGGATCAATTGGAAACTGGATGACAAGCCGATCGGGTGGACATACGACAATCCCGAATGTGCCTATACCCAGTATAAATACGACCCACGCGTTTGCTGGATCGAGGATCGTTATTACATCCTGTGGTGCAACGGTTTTCATGGTCCAACCATCGGGATCGGTTACTCCTTCGATTTCGAGGAATTTCATTTCCTGGAGAACGCCCTGCTCCCGTATAACCGCAATGGTGTGCCATTCCCGCGCAAGATCGACGGGAAGTATGTGATGTTGAGCCGCCCAAGCGATAACGGGCACACGCCTTTTGGAGATATTTACCTGAGCATGAGCCCGGACATGGTGCACTGGGGCGAACATCGTTACGTGATGGGGACCAAAGGCGGCTGGCAGAGTACCAAGGTAGGCGCCGGACCGGTGCCGATCGAGACGCCCGAAGGCTGGCTGTTGTTCTACCATGGTGTGCTGACCTCCTGCAATGGCTTTGAGTATTCCTTCGGTGCGGCGCTCCTGGACCTGGAAAAACCCTGGAAAGTGATCTACCGGGGTTCATCCTACCTGCTTTCCCCGCAAACTTATTATGAATGCGTTGGGGATACGCCCAACGTGGCCTTTCCGTGCGCATCCTTATACGACAAACCAACCGGACGGATCGCCATCTATTACGGCGGCGCGGATACGGTGACGGGGCTGGCCTTCTGCAAAATCGATGAAGTGATGGATTTCCTAAAGAATAATTCGGATATTTAATGTGAACAAGCGGGAACGGATCATCCCTTCCCGTATTTTTCCGCAATAATTTTGACAACTTCCAGGACGTCGGGGGAGATATTTGTTATTTGAAAACCAGCATTGAACATATATGGCTGAAGTTTGTCAGGCCGGCACCATTTACTCATGGCTGTGAATTCCAGAACGCCCTTGCCGGCGATATTCTCCATAAGATCCAGACGCAGGTTGTATTTCAGGTTGGTCGGCACTGATACTGTAGAGTCCATCATCAGGCCCGTCGTGTTGATATCCATCAGATGTCCGATGACCTTCTGTGTATTACTGTCAATGACAGGCAGATAATATGAGACATTGCGCCGGTGAAGTTTTCGTCTTTCGATTGAGGTGTTCTTATTCATGGATATTTTCTCCTTTCCCAGTTTTTCTTTTTTCCAGTTTCTTTTCAACGAGGCGTTATTGAGAGGCTACCTTAGTCATTTCCACGCAGAAGGGTGAAGTCTGCACATTGGAGAACGATTACGAATTGAGAACTATAATTCTGTATGGGGTAAGTTCCACCAGACTACCGATTTGCCAGCGTGTGCCGGCATTGAAGATATGTCTCAATAAAAGTTAAAAAAGCGTCGCTTGATTTTACGCTTCTGCTTTATTGTCCTCACTCCTGAATTGTATTAAGTATACTGCTTTTTGTATGGTTTGTATCACCTGGAGACCTGATTTCTGGTTGGAAGAAATTCATGGGATCGGGATGATACGGAGAACCCGGCAGCCGTAAGAAACCCGGCCAGAGAATTTTATAAAGGGTTGGTTTGCCTGATTTTATTGTACAATAGAGAAGATGCCAGCCATATTGAACATCCTTTTTCTCGCGGCTGAGGCGGAACCGTTTGTTAAAGTTGGCGGGTTGGCCGATGTGGCCGGGTCGCTCCCGCTGGCCTTGCGCAACCTGACCTCCGAAACCAGCCAGGGGGTGACGCTGGATGTGCGGCTGGTGTTGCCACTGCACCGGGCCATCCGGCCTGTATCAGTCTGCCTGCGACCGAAGATGGAATTTTCCCTTTACCGAAAAGGCGGCAGCGTCCAGGCCAGGGTGTTCGAGATGTCCATGGCCGGAATGCCCACCTATTTTATTGACGGCGAGCCAATCTCCAACGCTGCCTCCGTCTACTCCTTGGATCCGGCACGAGACCGCGAAAAATACACCTTCTTCTCCCTGGCTGCACTGGAAATGTCCCGCCGGATGGATTGGCGGCCGGATATCCTCCATGCCAACGACTGGCATACCGCCCTGGCCCTGTATGCCATGAGCACCCGGCGGACTGACCCGTTGATGAGACGCCTGCACTCCGTGCTGACCCTGCACAATCTACCTTATATGGGCGGTGATGGCACAGACGTATTGGCAGCGTACGGATTGAACCCATCCAGTGATGAGACCTTGCCTGAGTGGGCGCGCAGCCAACCCCTGCCATTGGGACTCTCTTCTGCGGACGCACTGGTGCCGGTTTCACCCACGTATGCGCTCGAAATCCTTACCCCCGAATTTGGCTGCGGACTGCAATCCTTCCTGCGCGGTCGTTCGGATAGAATCACCGGCATTCTGAACGGTCTGGATGTGGCTGCCTGGGATCCAGAAACCGATGCCGTCTTGAAAGCCAATTTCAGCATCCTGGATCTATCCGGGCGCTCAGCCAACAAAGCTGCCCTGCAAAGTCAATTGGGACTGTTGGAAGATAAACTTATTCCCATCCTGGCGATGATCGGGAGGATTGACCCACAAAAGGGCGTGGATATTACTCTCGAGGCCATGCGACAGATGACAGAGATTCCCTGGCAATTCATCATCCTTGGTTCCGGCGACCCGGCCCTCGAAAAAGCCGCCCGGACATTGCAGGCGGAGTACCCCGAGCGCGTCCGGGCGGTCATTCGTTTTGATGCGCAACTGAGTCGTCTCATTTATGGCGGAGCGGACATGTTCCTGATGCCGTCACGCTACGAGCCTTGCGGACTGGCACAGATGATCGCCATGCACTACGGGTGCATCCCGGTGGTGCATGCCACCGGCGGTCTCAAGGACAGCGTGGAGCAGGGCAGGACCGGCTTCCTGTTCGAGCCTGCCGAGGCCGGGCCCATGTTGAAGGCGCTCCGGCGGGCAATGTCCGCATTTACCGACCCGGGGAAGTGGGAGCGCTTACAACGCAACGGCATGCAGGAGGACTTCTCCTGGTCACGGTCGGCAGGCCAGTACGCCAAGCTTTACAGGTCGTTGACTTCGGATGGTTCTGCAACCCTCCCAAAGGATTGAATTGACCAATTTTATTGATGGTAACCTCAAGGACATTACAACAGATGGATTCAGACTATTTCGAGAAACCTGTTGGATACTTTTTAGCCGTAGACAAGATCTAAAATGAGGTGACGTATGAAAACACGAGCCATTATCCTCGCCGGTGGAGAAGGTGCCCGCTTGAGCGCCCTGACTGCCAAACGCACCAAGCCGGCGGTACCATTTGCCGGGAAATATCGCATCATCGATTTTCCACTTTCGAACTGCGTCAACTCCAATATTTTCGATGTGATGGTGATGGCACAGTACAGGCCGCAATCGTTGATCGAACATATAGGCGCCGGTGGTCCATGGGACTTAAGCCGTGATTTCACTGGCGGCGTACGGATCCTGACGCCCTACAAAGCCCGCTTCGAGACGGTTCTGTTCGAAGGGACCGCAGATGCCGTCCAACAGAACTTCAGTTTCGTAAAACGTGGTTCCCCCGATCTCATCCTTATCCTGTCCGGCGATCACATTTACACCATGGATTACGACCGGATGATCCAGTATCACCTGGCCAACCAGGCTGAACTGACGATGGCCACCGTGCGTGTCCCGATGAAAGAAGCCTCCCGTTTTGGCATCCTGACGGTGGACGATGATTATCACGTGAAATCGTTCGTCGAAAAGCCGAAGAAGCCACCTTCCGACCTGGTCAACATGGGAGTTTACCTGTTCAACCTTGACCTGCTGGATCGCGTGCTGTGGGAGGATCACCAACTCGAAGATTCCTCGCATGATTTTGGCAAGGATATTTTGCCGCGGCTCATCCGAAACAATACTTGCGTCTTTGCTTTTCCTTACACCGGTTACTGGATGGATGTGGGTACCATCAATTCCTACTGGCAGGCGCACATGGACCTGCTTTCCCCCAATCCACCGCTCAAACTCTACGACCGCAGCTGGATCATCCACACCCGCACTGAGGAACGGCCCCCAACGCGTGTGCCGGTCAGTGCAGACATCTATGCCAGCATGCTTTCGGATGGTTGTTATGTCGCGGAAGGGGCGTGCGTGGAGAGCAGCGTGCTCTCGCCGGGGGTGGTCATCGGCCCGGGAGCGCAGGTGCGCGAGTCCATCATTATGACCGATACCATCGTCGAGGAGGGGGCAGTCATCGAGCGGGCCATCATCGACAAGCGCGTTCACGTGGGCAGGAACGCCCGTATCGGTGGCGGCATTGCGGATCCAAGTGTGCTGCTGGCAGTGATCGGCAAGAATAGTGATATCCCGGCAGGTATGCTGGTGGAACCCGGCGCGGAAATAGACACGGATGTGATTGCCTCCGACTATACGGGGCTGGTGGTCAAATCCGGTGAAATCATCCGGACCAAGAGGCAGCCCTATGAAATTTAAACGATCTGCGGGTATCCTCCTGCATCCCACCAGCCTGCCGGGTCCCTATGGAATTGGCGACCTTGGACCGGAGGTGTATGCCTGGCTGGACTGGCTGGCGGGTTCAGGTTGCAGCCTCTGGCAGGTGCTTCCACTGGGTCCCACCGGATACGGTGATTTACCTTACCAGTGTTTTTCGGCCTTCGCAGGGAATCCTTACCTGGTCAGCCCGGATTTGTTGCTCGATGAAGGATTTCTGACCCGTCAGGATCTATCGGATATGCCGGACTGGGATGACCGGCATGTGGATTTTGGCAGGCTGTATCTTTGGAAACCCGCCTTGCTGGAAAAAGCCTTCCGACGCTTTTCTGCGGACATGGGAAGCGTTCGGGCAGAATTTGAGGCTTTTCGTGTGGAAAACGCCACCTGGCTGGAGGATTATGTCCTCTTCATGGCGATAAAAGAAACACACGGAGGCAGTTCCTGGGAAGGATGGCCGGCGCCTGTGCGCCTGCGTGAACCCGCGGCTTTGAAGGAGTTGCGTGCGGCTCTTTCTTCTTCCGTTGCACGGTTTTCGTTTTACCAGTTTCTCTTCTTCCGTCAATGGAAGGCATTACGCGCCTATGCCCATGACAAGGGCGTGCAGATCATTGGCGACATCCCGATCTTCGTGGCCTATGATTCGTCGGATGTGTGGGCCCATCCCGACCTGTTCCACCTGGATCCGGATGGCAGACCGACAGTCGTGGCGGGAGTCCCGCCGGATTATTTCTCACCGACAGGCCAGTTGTGGGGTAATCCTCTCTACAAGTGGGAAGTTCACAAGGCGAATGGGTATGCCTGGTGGTTGGAGCGCATACGCGCAACCCTGAAGATGGTGGATATTTTGCGCATAGATCATTTCCGGGGTTTTGCCGGTTACTGGGAAGTCCCGGCCGGGAAGCCGACTGCCGAGATCGGCCGCTGGGTGGCCGGACCGGGAGAGGACTTTTTCAAAACTGTCCAGGCCAGGTTGGGCAGCCTGCCGATCCTGGCCGAAGACCTGGGCGTAATCACACCGGACGTGGTGAAGTTGCGGGACCAGTTTGGTCTACCGGGGATGAAGATCCTGCAGTTTGCCTTCTCAGGCCCGGATAATCCTTTCCTGCCCCATTCCTATCCACAGAACTGCGTGGTTTACTCAGGCACCCACGATAATGACACTACGCTCGGCTGGTACGCATCTGCACCGGAGGAGGAGAAGGATTTCTTCCGGCGCTACCTGCAAAGGGATGGAAGCCAGATCGCATGGGATCTCATCCGGACCGCCTGGAGCTCGGTGGCGGTATTCGCCCTGACTCCCATGCAAGACCTGCTGGAGTTGGGAACGGAGGCACGCATGAATTATCCCTCCCGACTGGGAGGCAACTGGGAATGGCGCATGGGCGAGAAGGCGTTGAGCGGGGACTTGCAGGAGAAGATCAAGGAATTGAACTGGTTGTATCAGCGGTAGTTAATACCCTGACTTCGGACAGATTGCTTTGTGGAACCGGATAACATGAGCACTTCCAACTCCACCGATCCTGCCAATCCAGATTTCCTCGTCTTTTACAAAGGTCTCACCGAAGGGCAATTGCTTGCATATTTCCAATCGCAAATTCCCGGTAATGCCCAGGGGTGTGGCCCATTTGCCATAGCCATCGCAGCCAATCTTTCCAGTGGAAGCGATAAAGGATCGAATTATAAGGGAGCAGAGGTTCAGGCGATTCTGGAAGGCAGGGGATTTAAGATCCATGGTATAGGAATGCCGACGTGGCTGGGTTATGGCAGATCACTGGGTTATTTTGTTCAGGGACGGGTGGAATATAAAAGCAATGCTTCCATAAAGGACCTGGAACATGCCATATCGGATGACAAATTACCCGTGGTGGCTGTTGCGTGGCAGACAACCTGCGCAATTTTCCGCGACATCCGGCATGCCAGGGTGGGACATTATCTGGTGGCTGTGGGGTTTGAAGCGCAAAAGAAACAGCTCTATTTCTTGAACCCGGGTCTGGGTCCGGGCGAAGGGCTGGCGGGCTTAAATTCCTGGACGTATCAGGAATTCAAAAAGAGTTGGAATGAGACCTGGAACATATTTATCCGGCCAGGTTCCATGTGGACGATTTCCTCTATTGTCCAACCTGCCTGAGGACCTTCAAGGCACGCAGGGTGACCCATTTATTGGGTTCTTTCTTTTGCCCAAAATCGACCCAGGTCTTGCCGGTGTAGTCGTATTCCAGCGCCCAGCGGCCTTGTTCATCCTGCTTATGACGGACCAGGTCCAGGGCATCCGCCAAACGGGGATCGTTGCCGTACCCCAGCGCCACCAACGCCTCCACCACCTGCAGGATATCGGTGACGTAGTAGACGGGGAAACCGAATTTCCACCAGTTGCGGCTGGGTTTGGCAGAATTACGCGTGGGGTAACCGGCCCGGGCGGGGTTTGTGCTGAAAAGGAAATCCACACCCTGCTGAACGGCGCGCTCGATTAGCGGTGTGCGGCGGGAAACCGGCCAACGGGAAAAGGCCAGCATGACCTTGGCAGCGCCCCAGGCACAGGGCAGCCCGCCATTGTAACCGCAGGCAAATAAAGGCCCGCATTTCGCCGTGAAATAACGAATGGGCGCCTCCCGTTCTTCTGCCGGAGCGAGACCTACGCCGGTGATAGTGCGCGCCATCCATTCGTAGGCCAGGTCGAGAGACGGGGAGTCATACCCCAGCGCCACCAGAGAGGCACACATATCTCCCTGCAGGCAGTCAATGGTGCCGGAGGGCCTGCCGGTCATGGTGAACTGGCCCAGCCGGGTCATGCCGTGATCCAACAGGTAATCGCAGGCGCGCGTGATGCGTATATCCATTGAAATCGAGGTGCCCAGTTGCGCCAATGCTACGAGTGACCATTCGCCGGAGAAATACTTGGGGTTATACCCGGCTCCGGGCTTGACCCAATAACCATCCGGGTGCATGTTATTCAGAATGGTCGCAATGGGGCCGTGTGAGTGGGCGGCCTTCTGTGCAGCGACGAGTTCCGGGTCATCCGCCGGCAGGTCGAGCAGGTCGCGCAGGGCCAGGTAGCGCACACCCGGGTCGTCGGTTTCGAGCAGCCAATCGATAGGATCATCCATATGTGAGAATCCTTATGAGGAAATGTATTAAAAATTATTTCAGCCGTTCAAGGATTTGCGCAAGTTCCGCTTTCTTTGGCTGGCTTTTTCCAAAGCGTTTTTTTGATTTTCAGCGACTCTGTATTTCACAATTTTGCTGATCAATTCCAAGGGCAAGGGTTGCCCGGTCGGGAATCTCACCGCACCTTTTGAACCTTCATAAATTGATAATTCCTGCTTAAATGCCTGGATCCCACTGGAGGTTGGATAAAATCCAATATGGTTTTTATGAACGCCAAAATACACCAAAATCCCCTTCAGGGCAAAGGCGGGCATTTGATAACTGATTCTTTCTTCCATTCCCGGAGCGGAGGCTTTTATGGTAGCACGCAATTCCTGAAGGATTATTTGGATTTCTTCAGGGAAATTGGCAATGTAATCATCAACTGAGTTACCACCAACTTTATTGTTTTCCATGAATACGCCTTTCATTCATGCGCTTTTTATCAAGGAAACGGACAACGGATTGGATAAGTGGCAATGGCGGAACTGGCAAGACTCCACTTTGATTATTGCGCATCTTCAAAGAATACGCTGCAGATTGATATGCGGACTCCAATATCGATGGAATCTCCCAAAGTGACATGCCATCCTTTAGCCCGCAAGGACGTAAGAAGTGTAAGCACTTTAATCCAGTGCTAGACCGCTTTTATGACTGATGGTTTCTTAGCTACTACAATTAAATGCGTTCCCATATCCAAACAGCCATCTTCGGCACACGCCTCCACTTCCATTCGTAAAAGTTCATTCCATTTTTTAGAATCATTCCTAATTTGTTTCAATGTTTCTTCCCAAGTCAGAGAAATGCAACCAGATGCTGATTTATCAAGAACAATGAGGCCTCTCTTCTCCAGCCATTTCAGCAATTCGCTTGCACGAAACAAATGCATAAAATTGTTTTTACGTTCTGGTAGAGTATAGGGAGAAATGTCTCCTTTATTCGTGATTTTTTGATTTGTTTTAGCTGAAATGGCTAACACGCCTTCCAAACTTTTATGTGCGGTACCCCATAATGACATTACACTCATCAGGAACAAACCAGTTGGACGCAAAACACGAAGGCACTCTGATAAAGCCAAATCACGTTTGTCCAGGACATAACTGAAGGGACCGCCATATGCGACAATACAATCAAAGGAACCCATAGTAAATTTAGACAAATCACAAATATCTACTTGTTGCCAGTCTACAACTGCTTGGTTAAATCCATATTCACGCGCAAATCTCTTGTTTAGTTCAAGTTGCCCACTTGAGATATCTGCAACCGTAACTTGCGCTTCCAATCCGGCGAGTATTTGCGTAAAACGTCCAGCTCCTGCCCCAATTTCGAGAACTCGCATGCCTTTAGAGATATATTTCTTCAAGTAATGGGTATGGATATATAAGGATACCTCATCCACTGGCGAGTGAATTAGACGCTCCCATTCTTGCACACCAAATTCATCGAAGTGTTGAATAACAGACTCGGGGTGATAATTCGATTCATCTGAGTTTACATTGTGCGAGATTGACCTTAATTTTTCCTTCATAAAGAACCTCAAGGAAATCAGTAAAACTTCGGTTTTTATAATAAACAATCCATTTCCAATCCAATATGCAAAGTATATATTCCTTCCGTGAGATGGTCAACTCACGGAACAGGTTGTGTCGTGTGCAGTTTCATTCCGGGATCCGGGAGTCCAAGGTCTTATGCCATTGGAGTACGTCTGCGAAAAAGTCCAAAATCTGGAAGTATAATAGGCGTTCACCATGGAATATTATCCCGAAGAAACAACCACGAGAAGAACAACCCGACGAAAGCCCCGCCGCAAAGTCAGGGTCGTGCCCATCCTCCTGCTGACGCTGCTGGTACTGGCAGGAAGTTACTGGCTGACGACTTTCCTGATCAATTTCCGGCCGCTGATCACATCCATCCCGTTGGTTGCGCCGGGTGGACAGGTGACGATCAATGGCTCCCGCTTTGGGAAGCAAGCCGTGAAAGCCAGCCTGGTAAAAGACGGATGGCTCATCGGAAATTCTGCAGGTGGTCTCCTGGACTCCCGGGCAGATCGTGGTTAACTTGCCGGATCAAACAGGCGGGGAAGCCATTACGGTAACGGCGCACACATTCCTGGGCGAACGCACCTCGCTGCCGCGCGGCTTCACTGTCCAGGCAACCGGGTTGCCCTCCCAGCCGAATGGGTACGCTGTTCCGGTTCAGGCGGACTCGCCCTGGCCCACCTTCCGCCGGGATGAGCACAACAGCGGGGCCAGCCCGCTCCCGGCCGTCTATGCGGGCGACCAGCCCTGGTTCTTCCAGACCGGCAAAGGCCTGTTCGTCACACCGGTCATCGATGGGAATGGCACCATCTATGTCGGTTCGGCTGACCACTATTTCTATGCAATCAACCCGGATGGCTCGCTGAAGTGGAAATACGAGACCGGGGAGATCATCGATTCGGCGGCCGCGTTAACGGGTCCCGACCCGGCCAGCGGTTCGCCCACCGTCACCTTTATCTCCGGCGATGGGAAGATGTACCATTTTCGCACGGATGATGTGCCGATGGACCAGCGTCCGCTGTGGGTCTACGAAGCCCAACTGCGCCCCGGCATCAGTTACAACCGCTGGTTCGAGGGCAATGTGGCGGTGGGTTACGACGGCACGCTCTACGCCGGGAATACCAACTTCCTGTATTACGCCATCAATCCGGACGGCACACTCAAGTGGACCTATGAAACCGGCGCGAACAGCTGGTCACAGGCGGGTTTCGGGGAGGACGGGACGATCTTCTGGGGTTCGCTGGATACTTACATACGCGCCGTCGATGCGGCCGGCCGGCAGCTCTGGAAAAAGATGACGCTCGGATTTGTGGCTGCCTCGGCAGCGATCGGCTCGGACGGCACGGTTTACATAGGCTCCTTCGACAGCAACCTGTACGCCCTCAACCCGCAAACCGGTGCGGTCAAATGGAAGTTTCCCACCGGCGATCATATCTACGCCTCCGCCGCGCTGGCCAGCACGGGCGGAAAAACCAGTGCGATCTACCTGGCCTCGGCGGATGGAACGCTTTATGCCCTGGGCCCGGAAGGCAGCCTGCGCTGGAAATACGATACCGGTGATGTGATCCGCTCATCACCCGTGGTTGGAAAGACCCCGGACGGCAGTTCTGATATTGTCTATTTCGGGGATGGGAATGGCAAACTGTATGCCCTCAACGCGGATGGCAGCCTGCGCTGGGCTTTCGATACCACCTCCACTGATGCGGAACTGGCGGACCGGAACGACCTGAATGGTTCACCCGCCCTTGGCAAAACGGGTGTGTACATCGGCGGGGAGCATGGACAACTCTGGTATGTGCCCTATGATTATTGCCTGAATGTCACCCGGGAGCCGCGCTGCTCCACCACTCAAGCCCTCCCACAGGATTTTACCGGGCTGTACTATGTCTCTCCCGGCGGCAATACGCAGACTGATTTTCCCATCAGCCTGCCGGCCTCCAGCATGCTGACCTTGCGACTGGTCGTCCGCCAGAACGGTGAAACGGTGAACGCACGGCTATGCAACAACCCGGTCGGCTGCTCGAAGAATTCCCTGGTGGTATCCATTGAGCCATCCATCCCCCTGGATATCCAGCATTCGGCGGACGGCAAATATATTTACATCCGCCCGCGCGAATTCCTGGATCCCGGCCGGACATATACCGTGACAGCCAGCGGAGATTATTACACCGGCGGCTGGCGGCTTGGAAACCTGAGCCTGGGTGGATCACGCAGCGGTTCCTTTTCGGGCACGTTCAGTTTCAAGGCGCAGGATTCGGGCACGAACCTGCCGGTCAGCATCGCTGCAGACCAGGTTACCGGTCTGGAATTGACGCGCCTGTCCGCACCGATCCCAGCCATGCTTCCGAGCCTGAACCAGATCGGCTTTGACTACATGGACTGGCTGATGGGACCGGTGGTCATGACACCGCCAGATGCCAATCAACAGGGTAAAGTCATCCTCTGGGCCATCGGCGCCAGGCAAAATGCGGCCGGCCAATTGGTCGCCGATCCAGGCAGCGATTTTGCCCTGCCGTTGAGCGGGCGATACCAGGGCGGAGACTTCATCCTGATCAACCAGAATTTCCCGATGGCCATCACCGGGATTCGCATCCCATTCAACCTGTTCGAAATACGCGGCAGGCTGGGTGCGGATGGGGTGACCATTCATCCGGCCGCGTATGCGGATACGCAGGCGCTTTCCATCCCGACCTTCGGCCCCTACCTGGTGATCGCTGGACTGGCCAACAACTGGTACGAAAAATTGCTGGTCGCAGGGACATTTGTCACCCGGCCATATGATGGGATCGCCAACCATGCCCCGCCGGGTATATCGATGGAAGATGTGAGCTTTACCTCTCCCACGAAAAGCCAGCCCGGGCAGGTGCTTGCGACCTTTTCCATCCTGCCCGGGGATGGCTATCCAGTCGACGAGCACCGCCTCAGCCTGCTCCTGGTGGACCCGACGACCACGGAAGCGGTTTTCATGGATTACCATGCCAACACATCTTCCCAAGCGGATGCACAGGGAAACCTGCAATCGGTCACGCTCAACCTGCCGAAAGGCCTGAGTCTCCCCGAACATGTGCGGGTATATGTTTTACTGGATGTATTCCCGGCGTTTTACAAAGACGTGAGGCCGTAAACAACAGGGCCCGGTTCATCACTGAACCGGGTCTTGTAACTAATGGGGACTTTGCAATAAAAAGAATAGATAAAGAAGACTACCAACCAAAGAATCAGGATAGACCGGTTGAGCTCCCGGCTCGCGCCCGGGCCGCCAGCCAGATACCGGCCAGTATCAGGACTGCCCCGCCGATCTTGGCCCAGCCGGGTTGCTGCTGCAAAATGAAGTAGGCCAGTATCGTGGAACCGACCGGCTCGCCCAGCAGGGTCAGCGAGACAAGCGAGACCGGGATGTACTTGAGAGACCAATTGAAGATCGAGTGCCCAAGCAACTGGGGAACCAGGGCCAGCAGGACCAGCCATAGGTAGGTTATCGGGGGGAATCCGAGCGGGCTTTCCCTCAGGACGAACATGAAGGCGACCAGCAGGATGGCCGCCATACCATAAACGACAAAAATATACGGGATCAGATCCATCTTTGAGCGAAGTTTACGCCCAACCAGCATGTACCCGGCCGCCATCCATGCGCCTGCCAGGGCCAGGAAATCGCCCAGGAAAGCCGTGCCTCCAAAAAAAGTTCCGGCGGCAGGGCAGGCGAGCGAACCGGCCTGCCAGGTGCAGGAATCGCTCAAACCGACCACGCTGCCACCCACCAACGCCAGCACCAGGCCGACATAGGCGGCCACCCCGACGCGTTCGCGCAGCACCAGAGGAGAAAGCAGCGCCACCCATAAAGGCGTGGTCGACACCAGTACCACCGAACTGGCCACGCTGGCATATTGCAGCGAGGTGACCCAGACCGTGAAATGGATGGCCAGGAAGAGGCCGGAAAGCAACGCCAGCAGCCACTCACGGATGGTCAACTGGAGCAGTTGGGGACGGTAACGCGTTAACGCGAGCGGAGCCAGAACAAGGGTGGCCAGCGCCAGGCGAAAGGCCGCAATGACGATGGAGGAGACGCCTTCATTTTGGGAAAATTTTATGAAGATCGATGCGGTGGACACGGCCAGGATCCCGGCCAGCAGGACGAAGATCAGGGTGGAACGGCGGGGGGAGGTGTTCACGCGGGCTTCTCCATTCCTGCGAAGTATACTTTATCCCTGGTGGAAATTGAAAAAGAACCACCACCAGGTATTCATGCTGAGAATTCACCCTGAAGGCTGAAAACCTTTTCAATGGAGTCCAAAGTCTCCCGAGGTGGGGGAGTCCGATGTCTCCAGACTTTGGGCTCCAAAATGCAGGTTCAAGTCACCCTCACCTGCAGGAACTTTCAATCGAAAAACCGATTGAGTATTGTGCCCTGGCGGTTTTATCCCACAAGCAGGCTGCTTGATGGCAGTTCTTCCCGACAATAGGGGAATGGTAAGCGTGAATGTTCGTTTTCCACGGAGGCTGTGTAAGTATAATGTTAGAAATCCGGTTGATTATATTGACATTCGAGGAACGAAGCGTATAATTTAGATGATATATATATTAAATATTAATTCGATAGTTCAAGGAGAAAAAACCATGTCTTTCCAACTTGTGCCTCTACCCTATGCTTATGATGCTCTGGAACCTTTCATAGATACACTGACCATGCAGATCCATCATGACAAACACCATGCCACATATGTCACCAACCTGAATGCTGCCGTCGAGAAACATCCTGAACTGGGCAGCAAGACCCTGGATGCGCTGCTTTCGGACCTGAATGCAGTCCCGGATGACATCCGCACGGCCGTCCGCAACCACGGCGGTGGAGTCTGGAACCATAACCTGTTCTGGGAAATCATGGCCCCACAGGCAGGGGGGGAGCCGGAAGGCCAACTGGCCACGGCCATTGTCGGGACGTTTGGTAATTTTGCCGATTTCAAGGCGCAGTTCGAGAAGGCGGCCATGGGACGGTTTGGTTCCGGTTGGGCCTGGCTGGTGAAGAAAGGTGGCAGGCTGAATATCATCTCGACCGCCAACCAGGACAACCCGCTGTCCGAGGGCATGACCCCTCTCCTGACATTGGATGTGTGGGAACATTCCTATTACCTGAAATACCAGAATCGCCGGGCCGAGTATGTGACGAACTGGTGGAATGTGGTCAATTGGAAGGCGGTCGCCAGCCGTTATACCGCAAAATAAATATCGTGATGATCCGATACGCCGGGTGAAATCCCCGGCGTATTTTGATTCTTCGAAAACCGGAAGGATCCTGGAAACCGGGATTGCGCCAGTCACGGCGTTCCTTCCAAAAGAACAGGTAGGTGGTTGCATTGGTTTGACCGGAAGGGTGAGATCTCACCTCGAAACGGGCTAATTAATTGCAGAATTCCGCCAACACGGATATAATATGTCAGCTTGTTCTTATCTCACTTGAATGGAGGAACGAAATGACCCATATCATTACCAGCCTGTGTGTGCGCGACCGCGGCTGTATCGATGTATGCCCTGTGGAATGCATAATCCCGGGTGAACCGGTCGGCCAGTGGCCATGGATGTATATCGACCCCGACACATGCATTGACTGTGGCGCGTGCATACCTGAGTGCCCATTCCTGGCCATTTTCCCGGAGGATGAAGTCCCGGCAGCTTATACTGCCAAGGGCGGCGAATATATCAGCAAGGTCGGCTTAACTGGTCATTTTGAAGGCAGCAACCACCATGGAACGAAAGTGGTATTGGAGACGGCCAGGCAATTGGCCGCCGGAGAAGTGGTGAACCTGCGGGATGACATCAAACCCAACTACGATTTCTTCAAATCCGGTCCCGGCTACGCAGCCAAAGACCAGGATGATGGGATGTAAATCCAATAGCCCGGAGTCTCGCAGAGACTCCGGGCTTCTTTTTCCCATTTTGTGCAAAACGTCCCGAAGGTTGGAGGAACGCCACCCAGTTTTTCGAAAACCTTCGGGATGGTTCTTAAAGGAGGCAGGCATGGACACGCAAAATAACACTCTTATCATCCGGGAATACCCATGGGTGGCATGGGTGGCTGGTCTGATCCTGCTCGGCATTGCCGGATTTTCAGCTGCTGGCGCCTGGAGGGATTGGACGATCAGCCTGATCACCGGGGTCGCCGGACTGCTCTTCTTCATTTTTGCAGCCATCCTGGTGGTCCAGGCAGATCGCACCAGCAGCACACTGACGATCCGCCGGACGTCGCTGCTGCGGCACTACGAGCGCAAAATCCCCATTTCCAACATTGCAGCACTCCAGGTGGAATCACAAACCTCGGTCGAAACGGAAAAGGGCCGCGGGACTACCACGACCAGCGCCTACCGCATCGTGGTAATCACCAAAGATAATGAGACGATTCCCTTCCGGAATGCCTATACCAGCGGATTGTCCGTAAAGGAAGCCAGGGCGAAAAAACTACGCGAATTCCTGGGTGTGGAGGGACGGGATATGTCCCCGGGCGGAATGTTCAAGCAGGCCACGGGCATGGCGCAGGGAGTTTTTCAGGAAAAACAGGCAGCACTGACCGGACCCGAGGCGGAAGAACATGTCACGGAGGGCGTCCATTGGAAGGTACAAACGGTTGCCTTCGGGGGGACGGCCTTCACGCGTTGGTTTTCGCCTGACCAGCAGTGCAACAGCGGGTTCATCTTCCTGGCGCAAAAAGTTGCCGGGCAATCTGCAGGCGGCGGATTGCTCGGAGGCTTGAATAAAATCCTCTTTCACCAACTCATCTTGATGGCGGGATTCGGGAGCGAGGATACCCCCGGCCTGGATTCGGCCGAACTGCTCCCCAACTTCGACGCGCGGCTGGATCCATATTTCAGCGTCTTTACGAGCGATCCGGCGGCGGCTCGGCAAACCCAGAACCCCTGGGCGATCGACCTGCTGGTGGACTGGGCGACTCGTTACCCGCTCAAGCAGATGCAAACATCCCGGGACCTCTTTGGACAATTGATCGTTATGATCAGCCCGCTCGGAACGTACGTTTCCAGCCTGGGAAACATGATCCCGGAAGCGATGCAGGAATTGACCAATCTGGGTGTGGCGCTGGTAAAAGGGAGGAAAATAGCCTGACTATCGGATCGGGCATAGACGTTTTCAGCCAGCCATTTCTGCGCATATACGTCTTCCGATCTTTTGCAGGAGTTCCATTTCTTCCGCGGGCAATGGCACGACTTTCCCGAAGGATTTTGCAATGAAATAGGAACGGGCGGTGTGTTGTTGGGCGGGATTCGCACCCTTCGGGAATCCTACTCGACCTGTACAAAGCCTCCATAGTAACAGCCTCACTTCGATGATTTCCCGAAAGCCTTTATCTTAATATAGCGCTGATACGCTTCGTCCCATAGGGAGACAGAGCAGGGCTCAAATTCCGATCCATTGAAGGAGTGACTTACCATCAGGCGACCTTCTGGCAGAGAATGGATCTCCCCGGCCGCGATGGCCTGCACCAGGATATTGCCAGTGGCTGTGGCTTCCACCGGACCTGCAATGACCGTGCGTCCGGTCGCGTTGGCCGTAAACTGGTTCAGCAGTGCATTGCGTGAACCGCCACCGATAATATGAATTACCGGCAGCGCGCGCCCCAGCAGGTTTGAAATCTGGTCAGCTACCTGATGATATTCCAGCGCCAGACTCTCCAGGATGCAGCGGACAATTTCGGGTTGTGTTTCTGGAATAAGCTGGCCGGTGGCGCGGCAGAAAGCCTGGATCCGGGCCACCATGTCGCCCGGGGATAAAAACCGGGGATCGGCCGGGTTAATGAAAGAGCGGTGAGACGGAGCAGATTCAGCCAGCCGGGTCAGGTCATCATAAGAATATTGCCGACCATTCTCCGCCCAAAGGCGACGGCATTCCTGCAAAATCCACAGCCCGATAATGTTTTTTAGCAGGCAGAATTTGCCCCCATAACCTCCTTCGTTGGTCATGTTACTATCAAGGCTTTCAGGATTAATGACCGGTTGAAGTATCTCGGTGCCCATCACGGACCAGGTACCGGAACTCAAATACAGGTAATCCTCTGTTGCGGCGGGTACAGCGGCGATGGCCGATTGGGTATCGTGCGAGGCAACTGTAACCACTTTGAGGTTGTCACGGCCGATTTCCTTGGCAATGTCTGCGTTTAAATTACCAAGCAATGTACCCGGCAGGACGATTTCTCCGAAAATGTGCGTGGGTATCCCCATTCTTTCCAGCAAGGCCAGCGCCCAATGATTAGTATGCGGGTCATAACACTGCGTGGTGGTGGCGATGGTAAATTCGGAGGCTTTCACGCCTGAGAACCAATAATTAAACAAATCGGGCATATTAAGAAATGTGTGCGCTTCCGCCAACTGTGTAGAACCGGTATTGATCAAAGCCAGCAGTTGATACAGACTGTTTATTGGCATGATCTGGATGCCGGTCTGCGCAAAGATTTCGGAGCGGGGGAGAATGGAACAGGCAGCCTCCACCATTCCTTCCGTGCGGCGATCACGGTAATGGAAGGGATTGCCAAGCAGGCTGCCGGCACGATCGAGCAGAGCAAAATCTACCCCCCAGGTATCCACCCCCAGACTTACCAATGTATCCCCCGCTTCCCGGACTGCCAGCGCCAATCCGTGTTTCATCTCCGTCCATAAGCCCTGCACATCCCATTGCAGTGAACCTTGCGCCTCTAACGGTACGTTGGGGAAACGATGGATTTCTTTTAATTCGAGCCGCCCACCTGCCAGTCGACCAAGTACCGCCCGGCCGCTCTCTGCGCCCAGATCAAAGGCCAGAAAGGCGGGAGATTCCTTCAAATTACCCATACAAAAGCCCGAAGGCTATGAATGCGCGATGATCCGCGCTGGTGGGATCATCATTGCCAAAAGCGCTCCAGGCGCTCGGGCGGAACAGGGCCGCATCCTCCATGTTGTGCATGCAGACCGGGATGATCCGTCGTAATCCACTACCGCTCCAGTTTGATCTCGGATCCGTATGCCAGCCAACGGATTGGATACAATTACTCAATAGATACCCGGTAACATTGAACAAAGTCTGTCGGTTTTAACTCCGGTAAATCCAGCGCCAACCCACGGCTGGTTTGTTCAAACTTAACCGGACCGTCAAAACCCAGGACTTTTACCCCTGTGACATTGGAGACTTTCCCTTTCGCCAGGCTGCGAATCACGCTCTTTCCGCCCTCCGGCCATTTCATTTGGAAGGCATATACCTGATTCCCTTTCGCAGTAAAACGAAAATCTTCCACAGTCCACGGAACAGCATCTTCCTTAAAGCCTTCAATCACCACCTGAGAAGGACCTTCGCCGGCAGCAGTCCACGGGCGCGTCCCATAAATTCCTTCCCCATTTACTTTCATCCAACTTGCCAAAGACCCTAAAATCAACACACACTCCTCATCCAGTGTCCCATCCGGAAGCTGCGGGATATTGAGCAACAGATTGCCGTTCTTGCTGGCGATATCAACCAGGATTTCGGCGATCTGGGCGGGTGTTTTGTATATATCCCTGACATTGTAGAACCAATCCCCCACGCTGGTATCTGTTTGCCAGACATAGGGAAATATCTCCGGTAGTTGGCTGCGCTCGATATCCAACACGCCCACCGTGAACACTTCCGCACTCCGGTCTTTTTGGGTATATACGGCCTGATTTGTGCCCCCATGAAGCCCGGCGCTGGTGTTATACAGGTGTGCAATCGCATGCAAGCCAAAGGAATCAAACGGAACACCTCCATCCGAATAAAGAAAATCTGGCTGGTACAGATCGATCAGCTCTTTGACATAAAGGTACCACTTCTCATGCCACCAGGGATTCCTTGTGTACCATTCAACATTCCATGCAGGTGCATCACGATTGGGCAGGTAAAAATCTTCATATGCCGGATCATTCCCGTCGTAAGGAATCGCGGCATATGGGCCAGATTTATCAGTGCCCTTGGTGGATTTATACCAATTGAAGGTGGCGCCGATATGTTCGGAAAACCCAAACGGCAGCCCATGTTTCCTGGCAGCTTTGGCCCATGAAGCAATAATGTCCCGGCCAGGACCCAGATTGACCGAATTCCAGCGGTGATGGCTGGAATTCCAGTTATGAAAGTTATCGTGGTGAGCTGCCTGGGCAACAAAGTACTTTGCCCCGGCCCGGACATAAAGATCCATCAAACCGTCCGGGTCAAACTTTTCAGCCTTCCACAACTTCACCATATCTTTCCATCCAACCTTGGACGGGTGGCCAAATTTTCTAAGATGATAGCGGTACTGGTCTGACCCCTCTACATACATATTTTGGGCATACCAATCGCCATACATCGGCACCGACTGCGGGCCCCAATGGGACCAGATGCCAAACTTGGCATCCCGGAACCAATCCGGGCATTGGTAATGGCGTAATGATTCCCAAGTTGGCTTGAAAGGTCCACTTTCAATATTAAATTCCGTCATATTTTTATCTCCTGGAAACCGGTAGCCCTAATGAGGAGCTGCGCTGGTACTGCCGCGTACAATTAATTCAAAAGGAATGAGAATTTGCTGTTCTCCATGCGGGTGCCCTTCCAATCGGTCAATCAAAAGTGTGGCAGCTTTGTAAGCTGCCGTTTCGGCCTGAACGTTCAGGGTGGTCAGGGGTGGGGTAGTCAATTCGGCCATGTGTGCGCCAGCGATGGCTACAATGGAAAGATCCTCGGGGAAGCGCAAATTCCTGCTTTGAACGGCTTTAATGATCCCATGGACCGCCGACTCTTGTACCGTGACAATGGCGGTGAGTTGTGGATTTTCATCCAACAAACGCAGCACGCCATTTTCCACGGCTTCCTTCACAACCCGTACCTTTTCGAAAATAACCGGCAGCCCATGTTGCCCGCAAATGCTTTTATAAATCCTTACCGCCCAAGCAGCATAACTATAGCCGTTGGTTGATTCCTGCTCGGGGAACAAATAAGGTTCGATTGATATAAAACCAATCTTGCGGTGCCCCAACCTGATCAAATGTTCCATTGCCATTCCGACGCCTGCTTCTACATCCAGGTCAACATAACTCAATCCGGTATTATTCTCGCAACGACCTAGCATTACAAACGGGAACTGGTTCCGGTGCAATAGCTCAACCCGCCAATCCTGCATCAGAATCTCCATCAGTATCATCCCGTCTGTCTGGCCGCTTCGAAAAAAAGTCAGAAGGCTGGTTTCATCTAAGGGGCTAACCACGAAATTGAGTGAATAATTTTCTTTTTCACAGGCCGCCGCGGCTCCGACCAAAAAAGCATTCGCCACATGTACCCCTGTGGGATTTTGAGGATAATGCATGGTGATAAAACGGCTTTTCCCGGAGGCCAACTGCTGCCAGGGAACCTGAGGCGCAAAATGATTCTCTTTAATGATGGCGAGAACCCGCTCCCGGGTTTCTTCCGCAACATCTGGTTTATCATTGAGGATGCGGGATACTGTCGAGACCGACACACCACTGGCTTTGGCGATATCTATAATGGTGGTTTTGGCAATCTTGTTTGATTTTCTCATTTTTACGATACCATCCTATAAATCTGACACGGAATAATCAGATTCTAACAGCATTCCATTCTTTTTTGAGAAATCAACAACCAACTTTTCTCCTTCATAAACAAAGGAATAAGCATTTCCGTACTCGTGACTCTTTCCCACGAGTATTATATCGAGTTTCAGAGATTTTTTCATTCCCGGAAAAGATCCCCGGCGCTCTCCAAAAACGAGGCAATGTGATTTTTCCTCCCAGTTAATTTCAATGGTGGCAAAGGAACCTTTTTCATAGTTGTAGTTATCAGCTTCATCTTCATACAGCGTGAAATGACCATCGCAGCCTGTATAGATCTTCAATATCAAGGCTGCATCAACCACCTCCTCGGCATATTGAATTTCAGGACCCAGAGGGAGGATCGATCCACTGCGAACCAAAAGTGGCATGGTATCGATGGATGCATTGGCAAGAATTGTCTGTCCACCTGAATAGCATTGGTCTGTCCAGAAATCAAACCAATCACTGCCAGCCGGCAGGTAAACGGTACGAGTTTTCTCGGAGGATTGGAGTGGAGTTGAATTAGGACCATAGGACATCGGGTTGGTTACCGGGCTGACAAGAAAAGACGGCCCAAACATGAATTGATCGCGAATTTCATAGGTGTTCGGGTCCTCCCGGAAATCAAAAGGCAACATCCTTAAAATAGTGTAATCTGCCTGGGTGACCTGGCCGGCCAATGAATATATATATGGCATAAGGCGGTAGCGTAGTTTCAGGAATTTCACCAGACTATCGTAAATTGGCTCTCCTGGAACTCCAAAGCGCCATATTTCGCGCGGGGTGTCTGTTCCATGGGCACGAAAAATTGGCAAAAAAATCCCGTACTGGAACCAGCGCAAGTACAATTCCCGGTAGCCGAGGTCTTCGCAACCGTTCTCATAATCTCCGTTCCAAAACCACAATTCCGGTTTATTCCTGACGAAAAATCCGCCAATATCGAGAGTCCAATAGGGAGACCCGGTTACACAGAAGTTCAATCCTTCAGCGATTTGGCGGCGGAGGGTATCCCATGAGGCTGAGATGTCACCAGACCAGGTAATGGTGCCGTACCGCTGCTGCCCGGGATAGGCCGAGCGGGTCAGGTTCACCACCCGCTTCAGGTCTGTAGTCCCTCGCTGTCCTTCATAAATTCCTTGCGAATGCAACAGAGAATACGCATTAATATACTCCGGGTCCAAATATCTTTTTGCTTCGCCGGTATTGATTCTCATTCGCTCTTCCGGTTCAGGTTTGAAGACACCCTGCCAGTCAGCTTCAAACGGCTCCGTGCAGTCACACCACCAGGCATCGATACCGTGCGAAAATAAGCCTGTATTGGCCTGACGCCAATAGATTTCCCGGCCCTGCGGCTGGAATGCATCATAGGTAGTCCGGTTGCCAAGCAGGCAACCATGCTCTTTCATTTCCTTGTTATCATCGGCTTTTGGATCCGTGTTAGGCCAGACCGAGATCATCAGCCGGGCGTGGAGTTTATGAATCTCTGCCATCATCCCGTCTGGATCGGGAAAGCGCACGGGATCAAGGGTTTTCTGCCCCCACAAGTTCCCTGTCCAGGAGCGCCAATCCTGGACAATACCGTCTAGTGGCAATCGACGAGTTCTATATTCTTTTATGACCTCGATCAGCTCGGCTTGCGATTGATAAGCTTCCTTTGACTGCAAATAACCGAACATCCATTTTGGCAGCATGGGTGCTTTTCCAGTCAACCGGCGGATTCCTGCGACAATCGAATCGAATTCCGGTCCATAGACGAAATAAAATTCCATTTCGTCATCGACATCCGTCCACAGATAAGATCCGAAGGCGTCGTCATGGAAAATCATGAGAGAATAACTGTCCAGAAGGATTCCATAACCACGCGTGGAAACCAAAACTGGAATTGCAACTTTCATATTTTGTTGATAAATATATTGGTGCTGCCCGCGCAAATTCAACATGCCCTCTTCATGCGAACCGAGGCCGTAAAGAGCTTCCCCAGCGGCCCATTCGAATTCCAGCCTGGTGTGGTAGGCTTTCCGGTCAACCACCTCTTGAAAAGTGCTGGCGTTGGTTTTTAATCCATCCGCTCCCAGTTCGGTTTGGACACCGTTTTCCTGACCGGGAATGGATTTAATCACATCCACCGGCATGAGGGTCTTGCCGCCGCGAGAAGGCTCGCGTGTTAGAATTTGGCCGTGTGCATTCCGGTACGTGAATGCCAACGTACTGCGGTCAATCTGGATGGTAAGCTTGGAAGTGAAAAAGAAGAGCGCCTCAGTTGTTTCCCGAATTGTGACTTCCACCGGATTTTGCGCTTCGGATAAGATCATCAAACTCTGCTTGGGCGAGAAAGCGGATTCGAGCGTATACCGGATCCGAATGATATCCGGAGAATATGCAGTCAGGTCAACAAGACCGTGCGAGGTCTCAAGCCGGAGGCCGTTTGGTTGGGCGGTGTAATTTAGAAGTTTCATGGTACTTGTCCCCAAGGCTTACCCTTTAACAGCGCCAATGGTCATTCCTGAGAGAATGTAACGCTGTGCAGCAAAGTAAACCACAATGACAGGCAGAATTGTCATTAAAATATCAGCCGAAACCAGATTCCAATTTTGTTGATATTGCCCGAAAAAGTTATAAACGGACAAGGTCATCGGCCAATTGGCACTGTTGTTCAGATAATAGAGTGGCATGATGAAGTTATTCCAGGCTCCCAGGAAGGACAAAACGGCTTCGGTAACCAACACTGGCATGAGCAAAGGTGCAATGATCTGGAAAAAGAGTTGAAACGGTCCACATCCATCGATGATGGCGGCCTCATCCAATTCCTTTGGAATAGTATCCAGGAAACCATATATGAGGAAAACCCCAAACGGAATTTGCCCGGCGGCATATAAAATCACCATCCCGATCCTGGTGTTAATGAGGTCGGTGACCTGCATGACCTTGGTCAATGTAAAATAGTTCGCTGGTAAAGCAATTCCCAGAATGATAAAAAAATACAGGAAGCGATTGAAGCGAGATCTATTGCGCGAAAGGACAAAGGCAGCCATGGCTGCAAAAAGAGTCCCAAGGATCGTTGAGCCAGTAGCGTAAACCACACTGCTATAAAAGCTCGTCGCCAATTTTCCTGTTGTGATCACGGCAGCGAAGTTTTCCAAGTGCCAGACAGTAGGTAACGCAGCACTCATTGAACTTGCATCCGCCTTTGATTTTAAGGAATTGACTATGATCAGGTAGACCGGGATAACTGTGATCAGGCCGGCAAAAATAGCCAGTAAATGGGCTCCTACTTTTTAATTCTTTTAGTTAACATAGTTGAAGATCTCCTTAATCTCTGGCTTGACCGCGATCCATTAATCGAATCACAAAATAACCCAGCACACCCATGAACACGAACAATAGGCTGGAAAAGGCCGTGCCGCGACCCCATAGCCCCTGGCTAAAGTCTTGGAAGATGGCGGTGTAGATTACATCGGTGGCATAGCCTGGGCCCCCGTTCGTCAAAGCATAAACAACATCGAACACTCTTAGTGCGTACAGTAAATTCAACACGGTAACAATGATAATGGCGGGCATCATCAATGGCAAAGTAATCCAGACAAGTTTTGCCCAGAAACCGGCCCCATCCACCTCGGCGGCCTCGTAATATTCCCGGGGTACTGACTGAAGGCCGGCGAGCAGGATAACCATGATATATCCTACCCCCGCCCAGGTATCGACCCCGATCACTGAATACAGCGCGATATGCGGGTTTACCAGCCATTTCTGAGCCAGGAACCCCAGGCCAATCCCCCTTAGGGCTGTGTTCAGAAAACCAGTGGCCGGGTTTAAAATCGACCGGAATATGAGCGCAATCGCCAACATGGGCAGAACCACGGGCAGATAAATCAACATTCTATAGAAATAGGCCATACCATGCTTGACCCCTTCTGTCAAAAGCAACGCCAGGGCCAGCCCCAGCACAGTTTTTAGCACGATGGTGACTATCGTAAAAATAAACGTATTTTTTATAAATAAGAGATAATTTTCGCTGGCTGAGAAAATGGCCTTGAAGTTTTCCCAGCCGATAAAATTAACCTTGGTGGTATAGCTGCTCCAGTTCGTAAAGGAATAGGCGATTCCGGCAACCCCGGGGATGATCATAAACAGAAGGTATAGAACGAGGGCACCCAGGGCAAAATAAAACGGATAATGTCTTCGAAGTTTCATGGGATTTTTCTCTTTTCCAGGACTTTAGCTTGAATTGCCAGATGATACCATGTGGGCATGAAATATGCCCGCACAAGCGAAAGCCTGTTTTCCTGAATTCCCAACCCAGTAAGCCCGGGCTTACTGGGTTGGGAAATTTACTACAAATATCTCAGTCGATTACTCTTCAATGCGATGCTTTGAAAGCCGGATCCGCTTACGGCCAGTTAGGATCATTGGCAGCTTTGGCTTCTGTGGCGCGGCGCTGATCTATATTTGCCAAGACTTGTTGGGGCGTCTCGGTGCCAGTTAACATGGCCACCATATCCTTACCTATATCCATCCATTGCGGATTTACATACTTAACCGCAGTCTGGTAGACCACTCCCCGCTTCGTGCTGGCATCCATGAAGGCTTGCTGGAATGGGAGCAGTTTGCTCGTTATCCCGGGGAAGGGCAGGGTCGGGCTGTTCGGATCGTTATCGACCAGGTATTGCAGATTGGCGGGCTGCGCTATGAAATTAAAGAACTGCTTCGCCTGATCAATATGCTTGGACCCTGTCCAGATGAACATGGTTGGGCCAGCCGGATTAAGATTCAAGGTCTGATTATCGGCCATTGGATTAATGAAGACACCCAGGCTATCTTCATTAAAGTCCGGATAATCGTGCTTAACCTGCTGATCGAAAGTCAGGTTCGCTAAGGTCATGGCAACTTTGCCCGAAGAGATCATTTTGGTTTGGTCGGCGACTGCATCGGACAAGGAGTTATCCCCGAAGCAACCAGAGTCATACAGATCCTTAAACTGTTGCAGGAGCAGCAACGCAGTCTTATTTTGTGCAAAGGTGGCCTTATTGGCGTTCAACTGGTCCGCCGTTCCGGGTGCGAGGTTCTCGATCTGGACTCCCATTTCTGCGAACCACAAGGTTTGGTGCCATCCGTCGGAAATTGGCTCATAGATTGGGGTAACGCCGGTAGCCTTAATTTTCAGGCAGGCGGCTTTCAAGTCCGCGAAGGTGGTTGGAACGCTCAGGTTCAGCTTGGAAAAAATATCCTTGTTGTAGTTGATAACCCAAGTGGTGCCGAGGGTGTTCCAGACCGTCAGGCCATACACTTTGCCGTTGACCGTTGATTGATCGAGAACCAGCGGATCCTCCGTCTTGGTCCAGGGTTGATCGGATAAATCCACGGCGTTCTTTTCAACATTGTAATTCACCACCAGATCGGTCTTGCCACTTTGCCCGCCAAAGATATCCGGCCCTTCTCCAGAGTTGAGTTTTGTTTGCAAGACGTTAAAGTACTGATCAGATGGGATGACCTGGATGTCAATTTTTATGCCGGTTTGTTGTTCAAACTGTTGTGCAAGCGCCGCTCTGGCATCACCCGACCAGCCCCAGCCCTGGCTAAGCAGATAGGTAAGGGTCACGGGGGCGGAAGTGGGAGCAGCAGTGGCAGGCGCGGCAGTGGCGGGAGCAGCAGTAGCCGGAGCCGGTGGCTGTGTGGCCGGAGCGGCGGTGGGGGAGGCGCAAGCCGCAAGCATACCGGCAATCACTACTAAGGCCAAAAGGGTTGTAACGAGCTTTTTAGCAAACATTTTTCTTCCTCCTTACTTTGAATGAATATATGTTGGTTTGGGAGCGATTTGGTTAAGTCATAGAGTGTTTATTATACTTACGCGCACCTCCTTCGAAGAGATTCAGGTGGACGAAAGGTTGATTGGCACGATAGATAATGATACCGGTATTGTTACCGGTAATGTTACCAATAGTATATAACGAATTTATGTTAAAATCAATAGGCATATCTTGCTTTTCCTCTAGCATACGTGATGGACAGGCGACTTTTCTGCAAAGATTTTGATTGCTTTCTTTCGGAGGCATTACTTATGAGTACGAACGATAATTTAATTGATAGTCCGTGGATGGTAACGTTTTCTCCGAAAGATACCTTGGAAGATCGACTTAGAAGGGCGGCACATGTCAAACCGAGTGAGGCGCAGCTTAAATGGATGGAAAAAGAATATGTTGCTTTTATACACTTCGGACCCAATACTTTCAGCGGAAGACAGTGGGGAACCGGGCATGAGGATCCGTCAATTTATATACCGGCTTCTCTGGACCCGGCACAATGGGTAAGGGTATGCGCGCATGCTGGTATGAAAATGGTGTTATTCACGATGAAGCACCATGATGGATTTTGTCAGTGGTCTACTGGTACTACCGATTTTTCAATAAAAAATTCACCGATAAAAAAAGATGTTGCCGATTTGCTGCGCAAAGGCTGCGATACCAATAAAACCGGGCTTGGTATTTATCTTTCTCCCTGGGATATGAACCAGAGAGACCGTGGCCTATGGAATACTGAAGAATATAACCAATACTTTCTTGCACAGCTGAACGAATTGTTGACACATTATGGAAGCATAGAAGAAGTCTGGTTTGATGGTGCTTGTGGGGATTATGAAATATGGAAGAACGTACCTTCTTACAGACCTGATTCCTGGTATGACTATATCGAGGCGGTTCAGCCTCATGCTGTATTCAGAATGTATGACCCGTATTTTTTTGCAACAGAAGAGAGATGGGAAGAAATCAAGGCCGGCAAGGCCAAACTTGATTGGCGCGGGAAGGCCGTGCGCTGGGTCGGGAATGAAGAGGGAAAAAGTCGGATGGATGAATGGAGTGTTCAGCCTGTATTTGACAGGACGATAGCCGAAAGTGCCACTTTCCCCGATCTAGGGCAGGAAGTATATTATCAAAATTCAGTAGGAGCCGTATGGTATCCTTTGGAAGTAAATACTACCATAATGAACCAATGGTTCTGGAATGCAAGGACATCCTCTACAAAAAGCTTATCGGAACTCATAGATATATTTTACAATTCCATCGGCAATAATGGAGTATTGCTTCTTAATGTCAGCCCTGACATTAACGGGTTGATACCTGAGGATCAGATACAACGCTTGATGGAATTAAAGGAGTTTGTACATCGTACTTTCAGTACCAACCTGGCGCTTGGGGCAACCATTAAAGCGACTTCGGAAACCCCCGATCATAAGGTGGACTCTATTCTGGATAATGACAAAATGACATATTGGACTATAGATGGAGAATGGGATATCAACAATAGCAATGCTACCATCCTATTTGACCTGGGACACTCCAGGACATTTGATAATGTACTTGTACAGGAATATGTCAGAGAAGGGCAAAGAGTGGCAGAATGGAGCTTGGATGCCTGGATTGGAGATTCGTGGAAGGAACTAGTCCATAAAAAAACCATCGGCTATAAGGTTATTAGGCGTTTCGGTCCTTGTTCTACCAGCAAGGTCCGGTTGAATATTATGAGAAGCTGGGATAACCCGATGATATGTAATTTTGGATTATTCCTTTCAAGCATTCCTGAAGAAGTTGCTGAAGTGAAAGATATTGTGCAAAAAGGGCCCGAGCCCGATTATGTAGACCCCATGAAATTGTTACCTGGATTGATTTATAGATACTCTACGGGAGGTATTCAATCTGCAGCATTGATTGAATCCATATTTTCAATAAAACCCATAAAGACGGGCATAATCCATACTTTCAGTGTACAACCCGCCCAGGAACCTATTGGGTATTCAATTTCTTATACAGGGTATATCAAAGTTCCACTTGACGGTACGTATACGTTCAAGCTTGAAAGTGCAGACGGCAGTGTATTATTATTAGTGGATAAATTATTTGTTGAAAATGACGAACCACATGAAATCAGAGCCGTAGAAAGGAAATTTGAGCTGAAATCAGGGTATTATCCAATAAAGTTGTCTTATACAAGCTTCAGACTAAAAGGAATGATAAAAGTTAGCTGGGGTGGCCCGGGGTTCGAGATGAAAGAAATTGAGGCAGACAACCTCTATCATAATATGTAAAGATGATCTGGAACTCAATCTTCTTGTCGTTCACCTCCTCAAAATTCTGACGCTCACCCGCCTCAGGAATTGATATTGATTTTAACCCAGTATTGTTATATACTATTGATAACATTACCGGTAACAATACCGGTAATGTTATCAAAGCTTACGGATAATTATGAATTGCAAGGAGCACCCCATGAAGAATAACCCAACAGCAATGTCCACCCTCCAAAAGAACGATTTAATCGTTGTGGCTGGAGCTGGCGGCTTTATTGCCGGATCCCTGGTCAGATATTTTCATGACCAGGGCTTTGCTTACATTCGCGCCATCGATAAGAAACCCCTGCCCATGTGGTACCAACGTGTGCCCGGGGTGGAAAGCCTGTGCATGGATCTAAGCGAAAAAGAAAATGCAGTCCAGGCAGTCGAAGGCGCCGTGGAAGTTTATAATCTGGCGGCGGATATGGGCGGGATGGGTTTCATTGAACGTTTCAGGGTAGAATGTTTACGGAGTGTTTTGATCAATACACACATGATCGAAGCGGCTTACCGAGCAGGAGTCAGCCGTTATTTCTTCTCATCCTCAGCCTGTGCTTACAATACCACGCTGCAGGAAGATCCGAATGTCCGCGCGCTGAAAGAGTCAGACGCCTATCCGGCGATGGCCGAGCGCGGTTACGGTTGGGAAAAGCTTATTTCCGAGATGTTCTGCCAGGAATATTGGGCCGAACGCAAACTGGAAACCCATATTGCTCGATTCCACAACGTCTATGGACCCAACGGCACTTGGGACGGTGGACGCGAAAAGGCTCCCGCAGCCCTGTCCCGCAAGGTCGTTGAAGACCTGGATACCAGCAGCCATGATATCACCATCTGGGGCGATGGCAGCCAGACGCGCAGTTTCATGTATATCGATGATTGCGTCATGGGCATTGATATGATCATGCACTGCAACGAGTTGATCGCTACCCCCATCAACCTGGGTTCGAACGAATTGGTTTCCATCAATGCCCTGGTCAGCCTGCTTGAAGAAATCGCAGGAGTCAAACTGGACCGGCATTATGACCTGACGGCTCCACGCGGAGTGGCCGGCCGAAACAGCGATAACACGTTCATCCAGCAGGTGCTCGGTTGGGAACCTGATACCACCCTTCGTAAAGGTTTGGAGAAAACCTATACCTGGATCAAGCAGCAATATGCCGATCGAAAAGCTGGCAAACCAACCCCGGCTGGTTATAGAAACAACTAAAACATCATTCTCTTTCTTCTCCTTAGTGGGCCGGTGTTCTTGGTGGCGCGGTCGACGCCAAGAATACCCCCCACGAGGTTAGGTGCAACTTATTAACTTGGGCAGACAATGACTTTTAATCTTGAACCCATTAAGACCGAGATGAAAATACCCTACCGGATGGCTCTTGCGGGGGGGTGGATCGATCAACCTTTCCTATCCCGGTATAATCCGCAGCCACCAGGCTCGATGGTGGTGGTATCCTTGGAACCAACCATCCAATTCCTGGATCGGTGCGGGATGGGAACCAGCACGCGCAAGGTTGCCATGCAATTGTGGGGCAATGAGATTCCTGCAGGCGAGCCGGCAGTCCTGATGAAGAATCTATATGCCGCAGAAAATGAAGGAAAACAAGCGCCTTCGGGCAGCCAGGATATGGCCGGAATCATCTACCCTGGCGTAAGCCGGCTGGACTACGACTTCAACCATGCCGGCGGTTATTTTCCCATCCATGTTGAATCAAATAACGATCCTACAGTGGCGGCCTGGCTCGAAAATGTGGTCAACCTGGTGCCTGTCAACCAGCGGCCACCCGGATATGACCCACTGGAAGAAAAAAATCTCGATCCGGAATGGATCCAGCACCTGGGTCAGACCGGCAAGGATTGTTTTAGTGCGATCATTGCTAGGAACGCCCGGGCTTTGGGGGCATCCATGAATGAATGCATGCTTTGTTGGCAGCACATCCTGCCGGGTACTGTTCGCCACCACACCATTGCAATCGATTTGCTTGAAATCCTTTCTCATTATCAAAATCGCTATTATGGTGCCATGTATTCTGGGTGTGGGGGCGGCTATCTCTACGTTGTATCAGAGGAACCTGTGCTGGAAGGTTTTAAAGTAAACATCAGAGTTGCAAAATGACGAATGTCGCTGTTACCGGAAGTTTCGAAAATATTCAATCCAGGGATATCCGATTCTTGGAAGAATTTGCGAAGAGAGGTCCATTAACCATTTTGCTATGGTCAGATGATGCCTGCCACCAAGTTAATGGCCGAAAACCAGAGTTCCCGCAGGCGGAGCGCCAATATTTCCTGGAGTTGGTTCGTTATGTACAGCAGGTGATCATGGTAGATGGAATGGTAGGCCCGGATGAGATTCCGCAAGTGGAGGGGGTTAATCCGGATGTCTGGGTGGTACCTGAAAGCGAAGATACTTTTTCTAAAAGGCATTTTTGCGGCTCTTATGGAATCGAGTATTCCGTCGTAAAAGAGGAAGCCCTGGTAGGTTTTCCCGTACTCCCAATTAAAATCGATGCCTGTTCTTCCCGAAAGAAAGTGTTGGTCACCGGTTGCTATGACTGGTTACACTCAGGGCATGTGCGCTTTTTCGAGGAGACATCCCAGTTGGGTGATCTTTATGTAGTTGTCGGCAGTGATGAAAATGTGCGCCTACTTAAGGGAGAAGGACATCCCTTATTATCCGAGCCGGAACGCCGCTACATGGTGCAGTCCATTCGGTTTGTAAAGCAGGCCCTGATCTCGAGCGGTAACGGCTGGATGGACGCCGAACCGGAAATTGAAAAGATCAGACCGAATTTTTATGTGGTGAATGAAGATGGCGACAAACCGGAAAAAAGGGCATTCTGCCAAGAACACGGGATTGCATATGTGGTTTTTAAGCGCGTCCCCAAAGAGGGACTGGTAGCCAGGCAAAGCAAAGATTTACGCGGTTTTTAGGGAGCGTAGTCATGTATTATGCAGTCATCATGGCAGGCGGTTCAGGAACCAGGCTATGGCCACTCAGCCGGCGTGACTACCCCAAACAAGCCCTCAAGCTTGTGGGTGAAAAGACCATGTTCCAATATGCCTTGGAACGGATTAGATCCATTTTCTCACTGAAACGGATCCTGGTGGTCACCCTGGTTAAGCACGCCTCTATCCTAATGGAACAGGTACCTGAACTCCGCATCGAGAATTTCATCCTGGAACCGGAGGGACGCGGCACCGCCCCGGCAATCGGATTGGCTGCCATTCATATAGCGGATCAGGACCCGGATGCCTGCATGGTCATCCTAACGGCCGACCACTTTATTACAAAAACGCAGCGTTTCTGTGAGGTTTTAACTGCCGCAGAAAAAGTGGCAGATGGCAGGTTGGTTACCCTGGGAATACAGCCGTCCAGCCCATCCACCGGCTTAGGGTACATTCACCAGGGGGCACTGGCGGGTGAGGAAAATGGATTTCCTTTTTATACAGTTGAACGCTTTACTGAAAAGCCAGATCCTGCTACAGCCTGGAAAATGATCGAAAGCGGGGAATATTCCTGGAATAGCGGCATGTTCGTGTGGCAGGTAAGCCGTATACTGAATGAATTTCAGCGCCAAATGCCGGATTTTCATGCCCAATTGATGGAAGTCAGAGGCGCCCTGGGCACACCAGATTATCTGCCCACGATTGAACGCGTCTGGCCCCAGGTACGTAAACAGACCATTGATTACGGTGTCATGGAAGGTGCTCGTAGTGTGGTTGTCATCCCGGTCGACATCGGCTGGACGGATATTGGCAGCTGGGGCAGCCTGTTCGATCTTTTACCAGCGGATGCTGATGGTAACGTGATCGTCGGATCGCATATAGGAATCGATGCCAAAAATACCCTGATTTTTGGAGATAAACGCCTGGTAGCAGTGATGGGGGTGCATGACCTGGTGATCGTCGACACGCAGGATGTCATGATGGTATGTTCGCGTGAACGGGAACAGGATGTAAAAGCACTGGTTGAGTATCTCAAACAAACGCATCAAGAACACCTGATTTGATTTCTGGTTGTTACAATTTGTTCAGATTGGCGAAAAGCAGAAGATTCCGTTTTTCGACAAGGGAAGGCAAGTTAATATGATCGTAAAAGGCATTCTCAATCCGCAAATCTTATCCCTGATCGCGCGCGTACGCCATACCAATATGTTGGTCATTTCGGATCGAGGCTTCCCCTATTGGCCGTTGATTGAGACGGTGGATATCTCCCTTGTAGATGACGTTCCCACCGTGTTGCAGGTCTTTGAAGCTCTGAACGCAAATTTTGTGGTTGGGCAGATTTATATGGCGGAAGAATTCAATGAGAATAATACCGCCGAAGTACAACAGGCATTTGCAGATTCAAGGGGTAAAATTCCCATTACATTTGAACCCCACAGTGAACTAAAATTAAGAGTTCCGCATGCCACCGGTCTGATCCGGACCGGTGACACTATCCAGTATGCGAATTTGATCCTGGTATCTGCGTAGGGACATTTCTACTATTTGGGAATCAAACCATATTGTATCCTTTCAAATTGAGCCCAACCTACTGGGATTACATTTGGGGTGGCAAGCGCTTGCGCCTAGAGGCATAGATAACCGCCGAAGCCCGGGTTGTTTATGAAGAGGACAAGGTCGCAGACGGCCCGTATGCCGGCAAAACACTCGCAGAATTGGTGGAACAGGAGGGGGAAGCGTCATTAGGCAACCAGGATGACTGAGAAGGACTGCGTATCTTCGCCCCAGAGACAACTGTCATCAGCGCTCCGGTTCTTTTCAATAAAAGGGTAAGGTCGCAGTCTTGTCAATCTGGATGATCAAACATAGAGCGGCCCAAAGTTGGCACAGGCGCGGTAGTCCGCACCGGTGGGGTCATCAGTGCCAAAGGCGCTCCAGGCACTCGGGCGGAACAGGGCCGCATCCTCCAGGTTGTGCATGCTGACCGGTATGCGCAGGATGGAAGCAAGCGTGACCAGGTCCGCGCCGATATGCCCGTAACTGAGGGCGGCATGGTTGGCGCCCCAATTGGCCATGACGGAATAAACATCCCGGAAGGCGCCCCGCCCGGTCAGGCGCGGTGTGAACCAGTGGGTTGGCCAGGTCGGGTCGGTGCGCTCGTTAATCAGCCGGTGAACTTGCGCGGGCAGATCCACCGTCCAGCCTTCGGCCAGTTGCAGGACCGGCCCCAATCCCTTGACCAGGTTGATGCGGCTCATGGTCACAGGCATGCCGCCCCTGGACAGGAATCCAGAGGAGAAACCGCCGCCGCGGAAGTACTCCGTGATGGCCGGATACCAGGTGGTGGCCTGCAGGCATTTCCGAACATCCATTTCAGTGATCTCCCAGAAGGTTTTCATGACAGGCAGGCCGTCTTTTTCCATCTGGCCGGTGGCATCCAGCGCGGCAGCCCCGGAATTGATCAGGTGGATCAGGCCGCCGGCAGCCAGGTCATCCAGCTCGTGGCCGGCTACCCGTTTGACGGCGGCCGGACTCCAGTAGGTGCGCACATCTGCAAACACCTGGGCGGTATTGGTGAGCAGGTGGCCGAATAACATAGCCGCCCCATTCAGGCTGTCATTCTCCGTGGCAAAAATAAATGGAGGCCGCACGCCGTCCCAGTCAAAGGAAGAGTTTAAAATGGCTTCCATGAAGTCGCCGTTGGGGGAGTGGTCGGTCCACTGGCGCTGGCCCTGGAAACCGCCCAGCAGGGCGTTATGCCCGAGGGCTTCCTCACCCCGGTCGAGGTCAGCCAGGCGCGGGTTGCCAACCAGCAGGTCACGCGCGATCAGCGTCATCCTGACCACCGTCTCCCAATCCCGGTCCTTCTGTGCGCGCGAACGCTGCTTTTCAGGCGGGTTGTACTCGCGGCCTTCCGGGCAGTTGGCTTTTGTCCAGGCCAGGGCACGCTTGAACTCTTCCGGATCGTAAATGCCTTCCTCGATGCGGCGGGTGAACTCGGACATATCGATTGTCTCGACCCGCATATCCAGATAGGTTTCGAAAAAGTCCTGGTCCACGATGGAGCCGGCGATGCCCATAGAAACACCCCCCAGCGAAAGATAGGAACGTCCGCGCAGCGTGGCTGTAGCCAGGCCGGCCCGGGCGAAGCGCAGCAATTTTTCCTGTACATCCGCGGGGATGGCGGTATCCCCGGCATCCTGTACGTCCTGACCATAGATGCTGAAGGCTGGCAGGCCTTTTTGATTATGGGCTGCCAGGACAGCCGCCAGGTAGACCGCCCCGGGTCGCTCGGTGCCGTTGAAACCCCAGACAGCCTTCGGGATCAATGGATCCATGTCCATTGTTTCAGATCCATAGCACCAGCACGGGGTGACGGTGATGGACAGGCCCACCCCCTGGCGTGAAAACAAGCGGGCGGTTTGGGCGGCTTCCGCCACCCCACCGATGCAGGTATCCGGGAGGACGCACTCCACGGGCGATCCATCCCGGTGGCGCAAATTCCGGACCAGCAGTCCGGCCACGGCTTTCGCCAAAGCCAGTGTCGTGCCTTCCAATGATTCACGCACGCCCTTGCGGCGCCCGTCAATGACAGGCCGGATGCCGATCTTCGGGTGGTTCTCCGCCTGGCTGAGTTGGGATAAGGCAGGATGGGTTTGAGTCATGCCGGTTTCTCCTTGTTGTCGGATGGTTGCTTGCCGCCAAGTGTAAACCTTTTTCCACAAAACGGGGATTCCAAGCTCAAGGGTAAAAGAGTGGAATATAATGGTTTTATTCTTCTGGAAATTGATGGCAAAGAGGATCCACTGACATGCAGCCTGACCGTTTCTTTTCCCCGGACCCGGAAACCCGCCGGGCAGCCCGTGAACTCTATCAGGGTGTCGCCAATCTGCCGTTGGTCTGCCCGCACGGGCATGTTGACCCACGCCTGTTCAGCGACCCGGCTGCCCGCTTTGGCTCGCCGGCTGACCTTTTGATCATCCCGGACCACTACATCACGCGCATGTTGTATTCCCAGGGCGTTCCGCTCGAGGCATTGGGCGTGCCGTCCCTGGATGGCAGTCCCTGCGAAAGCGACCATCGCAAGATCTGGCGCTTGTTTTGTGAGAATTTCCATTTGTTCCGGGGCACCCCTTCCGGTCTGTGGTTGCGTTGCGAGCTGGGCCAGGTCTTTGGAATAGAAGAGAAACCCTCTGCCGCCAATGCCGACCGTCTCTACGACCGCATTGCCGAAAAATTGGCGGAACCTGCCTATACGCCGCGGGCCTTGTTCGAACGGTTCAACATTGCAGTATTGTGCACCACCGACGCAGCCACTGCCAGCCTCGAGCAGCACCGGGCCATCCGCCAGAGCGGGTGGGGTGGGCGCATCCTGCCCACCTTCCGACCGGATGGGGTGGTAAACCTGGATGCGCCTGGCTGGAGAGGCGAGCTGGAACGGCTCAGCCAGGCCAGCGGTGTGGATGTGAAGGATTACCGGTCGTTCCTGCGGGCATTGGAACAGCGCCGGGACTTCTTCCGTTCGATGGGCGCAACCGCTACCGATCAGGGTGTGCTTGCAGTGGATACGGTTTCCTTGGAACCGGCTGAGGCGGAGAGGATATTCCAGCGGGCCCTGCACGGTCAGGCTGGCGCAGCGGAGGCTGCCCGCTTCAATGCAGGCATGTTGATGGAAATGGCTCGCATGAGCGTGGAGGACGGGCTGGTCATGCAGATCCATTCCGGTTCCCTGCGCGATCATAATGCGAGCGTGTTTCGCCGTTTCGGGCCTGACATGGGTGGCGACATTCCCGTCCAGGCGGAATTTACGCGGGCTTTGCTGCCGTTGTTAAACCGCTTCGGCAATGACAGCCGCCTGAGCCTGATCGTGTTCACCCTGGATGAGTCGACCTACGCGCGCGAGCTGGCACCCTTGGCCGGTCATTACCCGGCGCTGAAACTGGGCCCGCCCTGGTGGTTCCATGACAGCCCGAATGGCATGCGGCGATACTTTGACCAGGTGATGGAGACGGCCGGCCTGTACAACACCACCGGCTTCAATGACGACACGCGCGCTTTCTGTTCCATACCCGCCCGGCAGGACGTCTGGCGGCGGGTCTCGGCAGACTGGGTGGCAGGCTTGCTGGTGCGGCACATCATTGATAGGGAGGATGCCGTTGAAATGATGAATGAATTGGCGGTTGGGTTGGCAAAACGTGCATACAGGTTTTGAAGAACTAATGCTCAAAAACGAAGGACACAAAGTCCACAGAGAGTAAAGATTTACGAGTGGAAGATATTTTTAATGGAGGTTTCGATGCTCTATCCACAAACCAACCGGCACCGGCAGGTCTTCGACCTTTCGGGTTTTTGGGAACTCCGTTTCGATCCAGGGGAGACAGGCACGCAAAGCGGCTGGCAAAGCGGCTTTACCGGGGGACGCCCGGTGGCTGTCCCGGCCAGTTGGAATGACCAGTTCGAGGACGGGCGGGATTTCCTCGGACCGGCCTGGTACCGGACGGATTTTAATTTGCCCTGGGGATTCGAAAGGAAACGCATCCTCCTGCGCTTTGGCTCGGTCAACTACCTGGCGGAAGCCTGGTTGAATGATCATTGGCTGGGCCGGCACGAAGGCGGGCATCTACCCTTTGCATTCGACATCACCCCGTACGTCCGGCCGGAGGGAAACCGGCTGGTGGTGCGCGTGGACGGCCGCCTCCGCTTTGACCGGGTCCCGCCCGGGAATGTAACCGGCAGCCCGGAGGATTTCTTTCCGAGCCATGCCGGCAACTTTCCACAGGCGCAGTTTGACTTCCTTCCTTATTGCGGCATCCAGCGGCCGGTCCTGTTGGTTGCCGTTCCGCAAGAGGGTCTGCAGGATGTGACCGTCCAGACCGAACTCGTTGGAAGAGGCGGCCGGGTGCATGTGCATCTGGAACGCGAGGGAGAGGGTCCCGCCCTGGCGCGTTTCCATCTCGAAGGGGCCGGGCAGCCTGCCACCCTTGATACTGCTTTTTCGGGGAGGACAGTCGGGGCGGTCATCGAAGTGCCGGAGGCGATCTTATGGTCGCCAGAGCATCCGCATTTATATGATCTCCGTGTTGAAATGATGCAAAACGGGGAAGTGAGCGATTCATACGGCCTGAAGATCGGGATCCGCACGGTGGCGGTGGAGGGTGACCGGTTGCTGCTGAACGGCCAGCCGGTGTACCTGAAGGGGTTTGGCCGCCACGAGGATTTTCCCGTGGTCGGGCGGGGTTATCTGCCGGCGGTGATCATCAAGGATTATGCCCTGATGCACTGGATGGGCGCCAATTCCTTCCGCACCAGCCATTATCCCTATTCCGAGCAGATGCTCGACCTGGCTGACCAGCTCGGTTTCCTGGTCATCGGTGAAACGCCGGCGGTCGGGTTGTTTTTCCGCCAGGACGGCCTGGAAAAGCGCACATCGCTTTGCCGGCAATTCCTGCACGGGATCATCGAGCGTGACAGGAACCATCCCAGCGTCATCATGTGGAGCCTGGCGAATGAGCCGCATTCCAACCCTGCGGTTGCCGGCGACTTTTTCAAGCAACTAACTCTGGAAGCAAAGAGCCTTGACCCGACCAGGCCGGTAACGGTGGTCAGCTACCTGGGCGCCGAGGAGCAGTCCTTCGAGTTCTGCGACATCCTCTGCCTGAACCGCTACCTGGGCTGGTACAGCCAGCCCGGCAATCTCGACGAAGCCCTCCGGCTGCTCTCGGCCGAGCTGGATGAAGTGCATGAGAAATTTGGCAAACCGCTGATCCTGACCGAATTCGGTGCGGATGCCATCCCCGGACAACATGCCCAGCCGCCGGAGATGTTCAGCGAGGAATACCAGGCCGACCTGCTGGTGCGCACCATCGAACTCCTGCGCCGGAAACCCTATGTCGTCGGAGAACATGTCTGGAACCTGTGCGATTTCAAGACCTGCCAGAATAGCATGCGCGCTGGCGGCATGAATTACAAGGGAGTTTTCACACGCGACCGGCGCCCGAAACTGGCCGCGCACCGGCTGCGGGCCGTGTGGAACAGGGAAGAAGGTTGATATGGGCGATTTTTCCATCAAGGACCAGGTGGCGGTCGTTACCGGCGGGGCGGGGGTGCTGTGCGCGGAAATGTGCCGGGCCCTGTCCGGGGCAGGTGTGAAAGTGGCCGTGCTCGACCTGCGCGGGGAACCCGCCGAAGCCCTGGCTGCCGGGCTGGGGAATGAGGCGATCGGCCTGGGCTGCAACGTGCTTGAAAAAGAAAGCATCGAGGTGGCTTCGCAAAAAGTGCTGGAGAAGTTCGGCCGCGTGGACATCCTGATCAACGGGGCTGGCGGCAACCAGCCCCAGGCCAGCACCAGCCCCGATCAAAGCTTCTTCGACCTGCCGGTCGAAGCCATCCGGCGGGTCTTCGACCTCAACCTGATGGGCACGCTGCTGCCCTGCCAGGTCTTTGGCCGGAGCATGGCCAGGCAAAAACACGGTGTGATCCTGAACGTCAGCTCGATGAACGCCTTCCGCCCGTTGACCCGCATCCCGGCCTACTCGGCTGCCAAGGCTGGGGTGAGCAATTTCACCCGCTGGCTGGCAGTGCATATGGCGCAGGAATACAGCCCGGAGATCCGCGTGAATGCCATCGCGCCGGGCTTCCTGCTGACCGAGCAGAACCGCTTCCTGCTGACCGACCCGGTCACCGGTGAACTGAGCATGCGGGGACGGGCGGTCATCAACCACACACCCATGGGACGCTTCGGGTTACCGGCTGACCTGCTGGGAACCGTGCTCTGGCTGGTTTCGTCGGCTTCAGCATTCGTCACCGGGATCGTCGTGCCGGTGGATGGCGGTTTCTCGGCTTTCAGCGGGGTGTGAAAATACGGACCGCTTGCGCGGACAAGATTTGGATTTCAAAGGAGAACAATTCCAAATTTAGGAGGGGGAGGCGGCAGGAGCGGGGGGGATTTTGGCTTTGAAGATATTGTCCAGATGTCCCTGGAGATGGCGCATCTCGCCAGCCGTAATGGGACAGAGCAGGGTATTGCCTATAAAGTAGATAGGGATTATAGTTAATTTAATCACCATAAGAGCCAAGCACAGCCGCAAGGAAGCCCGGGGGGAAAGGGAGATTGCAGTTCGATTGCCGCTTGGTTTTCCATATATTCTCTTGTATAGGTCGGAAAATATATGAACGAAAAAAAGAAACCTGTCACCAGGCCGGTAAACACGCTCCCCACCTCGTCCACGAAGGGAAAAAAAGCCCCGCCACCGCCTCGGCAGCAAAAACCACCGCTGCCATCCGATCCCACCCGCATTGAATACTTCAAGGATATCGTCGCCACCCTCCGAGATCCACTCCTGGTGCTGGATAAAGACCTGCACGTCCTCGCAGCCAACCGCAGTTTCTATAAATTCTTCAAGGTGAGGCAAAAGGAAACACTCGGTCACCTGGTCTACGACCTCGGGAACCGCCAGTGGGATATCCCCGGCCTGCGTCTCCTGCTGGAAACCGTCCTGCCCCAAAAAGTCGTCTTCAATGACTTCAATGTCGAACACGACTTTCCCGGCATCGGCAACCGCAGCCTGCTCCTGAATGCACGCCGCATCCCCGCCCCGCCAAAGGAAGCCCAATGGATCCTGCTGGCTTTTGAAGACGTCACCGAACGCATGGAAATGGAACGCTCTTTGCAGGCCTCCGTGAAGCAATTTCATGATGTCTTCGAGTCCGCCTCTGATAGCATGCTCCTGGTCGATAAAATCAGCGGGCGGGTGCTTAATTCCAACCGGGCTGCGCAGGATTCGCTAGGTTATTCCAACCAGAAGCTTCTCAAGAAGAACCTTTGGGAGCTCGGCATCCTGAAAGACCGTAGGCAATTCAGGCGAATATCTTTAAAATTGGAGGAGCAGGGTATGGTCGGGTTGGTCGACACGACGATTCCAACCAATAAGGGTGGGAATTATCCCGCCGATATAACGATTATGGACAGATCAGAAGTAATCCAATGCAACATCCACGGGATTAACGAGCGCAAGCAGGCGGAAGAGGCGCTGCGTGAAAACGAACAGCGTTTGACGTCCATCTACGCGACTGTCGGAGATGTCATCTTTTACCTGGCTGTCGAACCGGATGGGCAGTACCGCTTCAATTCGGTCAACCCGGCTTTTTACAGAGTCACCGGCATCCCCATGGAACAGGTGGTCGGAAGGAGAGTGAGCGAGATCATCCCCGAGCCATCGTTGAGCATGGTCCTGGGCTATTACCGGCAGGCCATCCAGGAAAGATCCATCGTCCGCTGGGAGGAAACATCCGATTATCCCTCCGGGCGGCTGGTTGGAGAAGTCAGTATAGCACCCGTTTTTGATGAAGGCGGCAATTGTACCCACCTGGTTGGAGCGGTTCATGATATCACCAGGCGCAAGCTGGCCGAGGTACGGATCGAAAAATTAAACCGGACCTACCTGGTCCTGAGCGACATCAACCAGGCGATCGTACGACTGCACGAGCCGGAGAAGCTTTACCAGGAAGCCTGCCGGATCGCCGTGGAGCAAGGCGGATTCCGCATGGCGTGGATCGGGTTCGTGGATGAAGGAACAAAGAAAGTGAAGCCGGCAGCCTGGGCGGGCAGGGTGGAGGATTACCTGGATAAACTGGTTGTGACTGTGCGCGATGAAGCCAGAGGGCGTGGCCCGACCGGCTCCGCCCTGCGCGAGCAGCATTTTGATATATGCAATGACATTGAACACGAAGCACGGATGGAACCCTGGCGTGCAGATGCCCTCAGGCTGGGCTATCGCTCGTCGGCAGCCTTTCCGCTTCAGGTCTCCGGCAAGGTCCGCGGTGTGTTCACTCTTTACGCCAGCGTGCCGGATTTCTTCGACGAAGAAGAGATCAAGCTCCTGGAGGAACTGTCGCGGGATATTTCCTTTGCCATGGAATTCGCCGAATTGGACAGGCAGCGCAAGCAGGCGGAAGAAAAGCGGAGGGAGGACCAGATCCTTTTGCGGACTCTGATTGACAACCTGCCAGATACTATTTTTGTTAAGGATGCCGATTCCCGGATTATTTTGGATAATATCGCTCACCGACGTCTTTTGGGAGCGACCACCCTGGAACAGGTTGTGGGAAAGACGGATTTCGATTTCTTTCCCAAGGAAATGGCTTCTTCATATTTTGACGATGAGAAGCAGGTTGTTCAATCGGGTGAATCGCTTATAGATCGGGAAGAACCGGTAGTCGATCAGGAGCGCAATCAAAGATGGCTGTTGACGACCAAGGTGCCATTGCGCGATCCCCAGGGAAAAATTACGGGAATTGTGGGTATTAACCACGACATCACCGACCGCAAGCGGGCGGAAGAAAATTTGCGCGAAAGTGAGGCCAAGTTTCGGGCGGTGGTCGAGAATAGCTATGATGGCATTCTGTTCGGCGATGCCCATGCCATAATTCATTATCGGAGTCCTTCCTATTTCCGCATTAATGGCTATACTGACGAAGAACGAGTAAGCCATAGTGGATTCGAGACTGCGCATCCCGATGATTTGGAGTACGTACAACGTTGGTGGGCGAAACTAATAGCACTTCCAGATATATCTCACAGAGCTGAGTATCGGATTCGGCACAAGGATGGAACCTGGCACTGGATCGAATCGTCAGGTCAAAATTTATTGAGCAATCCGGATGTGCATTCCGTCGTCGTTACAAGCCGCGACGTCACCGCGCGCAAACAGGCGGAAGAGTCGTTGCGCGAGAGTGAGGAGCGCTACCGCCTTGTTCAAGAGAATAGCATGGATGCCATACTTTTCACCGCGCCAGATGGATCGGTTTTGAACGCGAATCAAGCCGCATGTGAAATGTTCGGAATGACGGAAGAAGAGATTCGCCAGAGTGGCAGGAACGGATTAGTTGCTCAAGAAGACCCGCGCCTGCCAGTTCTGCTTGAAGAAAGGATTCGGACCGGTAAGGCCAGAGGTGAACTCACGATGCTTCGACGAGATGGGTCGAAATTTCCAGTGGAAATATCCTCATCGATCTTTGTTGATAAAAACGGTGATAAAAAGACCAGCATGATCATCCGCGACATCACCGAACGAAAGAAAATGGAACAAACCTTGCAGGAATACAATTTGCGCCTGGAAGAACAGGTGGAAGCGCGTACGCGCGAATTGTGCCAGGCCCAGGAGCAACTGGTGCGCAAGGAGCGCCTGGCCGTCCTGGGCGAACTGGCTGGCAGCGTCGGTCACGAAATGCGCAACCCGCTCGGCATCATCAGCGGCGCCATCTATTACCTCAAGATGGTCCAGCCGGAAGCGGATGAAAAGATCCGGCAATACCACGAAATGATCGAGCAGCAGACGCGCAACGCCGAGAAGATCATTACCGACCTGCTGGATTTTGCCCGCCTCAGCGGGACGGAACCTCAGGCAGTGGACGTTCCTGATCTGATGCAGCGTGTGTTGCAGCGCTTCCCGGTGCTCCCGTCAGTAAAGTTGACACTCGATCTGCCGGATGGATTGCCGATGATCCTGGTCGACCCAAAACAGATGGAGCAGGTGCTTGGGAATCTGACGCTGAATGCCTGCCAGGCCATGCCGGATGGTGGCAGGCTGACCATTTCCGCCCGCCCGAAAAAAGGAATGCTGGCCATCTTCGTGAAAGATACCGGCACAGGCATTTCCCCAGAGAACATGCAAAAACTCTTTGAGCCCCTCTTCACCACCAAGGCCACGGGCATCGGGCTGGGGCTGGCGGTCAGCAGGAAACTGGCCGAGGCGAATGGAGGCCGCATCGAGGTGCAGAGCGAAGTGGACAAGGGTTCCACATTCACTCTGTATGTACCGGTGGAGATGGGGAAGCAATGAGCGCATCCATATCCATCCTTGTTGTTGATGATAATCCGGATATGGCCACCGTCCTGGCGGATATCCTGGACCTCAGGGGCTTTACCGTCCACGCCGCCACTTCCGGTGCGGAGGCCCTGGAGATCATGCGGAACCATCCCGTTGACATCCTGCTGACGGATGTGAAAATGCCGGAGATGAATGGATTGGAACTCTACCGGGCGACCAGGAAGCCTTACCCCAAACTCATCACCATATTCATGACCGCCTACGCGGCCGATGACCTGATCCGCCAGGGTATGGTGGAAGGCATCAAAACAGTCCTGACCAAACCAGTGGATATCAAGTTCCTGCTGCTGCTTTTTTCGGTCCAAAGGAAGATCATTACCGAGGCTGCCCTGACTGCTTCAGGGTAATGGGAGCTGTACATTATTCGACACGCACAACTCATTGATTTGGCGTACTATGGATATAAGGACATACGCAATTTACCAAGAAATGTCTGTACCCATCAAGTAGTAAACCTTCATAGATAGTAAAACAAGCCTGAGAGGCGAAAGAATGGTTGTCCTGGCTGCTTTGATGTGATCCCTCGAGTCATGAATCAAGAGATGTGCTTGTCGCTGGTAGAACGCTAACCTGCTGCATGGTTGAATTCGCAGGAAAAGGCAGGTGGGAGTCAGTGAAATGAATATATTCTCGCCCTTTGTGCTCATCATGACAGTCGCAGCAATCGTCTGCCTGTTTATTACTGCGTATGTCTGGTCTCACCCCCGCAAGAACTCCGAGACGTTTCCGTTGATCCTGCTCATGGCGGGGATCATTGAATGGATCACAGCCACTTTATTGGGAATGCTGGATCAGAACCTGCTCCACAAGATGCTATGGGCGAAGATCGAATATATCGGCGTTGTCAGCGTGCCTTTGCTGTTGTTGATGTATGTGCTCATTCATACCGGTTCCAGCCAGAAGTTGACCGGAATGCGCCTGGCCGGGTTGGCGCTGATACCGGCGGCAACCTTGCTGCTGGCCTGGACGAATGATTACCACGGGCTGATCTGGGCCAGGTATATTCCTTACCTGCAGGATGGTCTGGCGTTTTCTGAAAAGACCTACGGCCCCGGGTTTTGGGTATATTGGGGCTACAGCTATCTGCTCCTGCTGGCTGCGACCATTGTGACCATTCGCTCCATGCTGGTATCGGCCAGACTTTTCCGCTGGCAGAATGGCATGGTTGGGATTGGGATACTTGCGCCCTGGGTCGCCAATCTGCTTTATATTTTACATATTAATTTCATCCAGAATTTGGACCTGACCCCGCTGGCTTTCGGCATTACCGGCATCCTGCTGGCATTCGGCATGTTCCGGTGGCGGCTGTTCGATATCAAGCCCCTGGCGCAGGCGGCCGTGATCGCCGGCATGGCGGATGGGTTGATGATCCTTGATGATCAGGGCCGGATCATCGAGGCGAATCCGGCTGCGCAGACCATTCTGGGCCTGGGTGCGCAGGAACTGGTCGGACAGGTGATGGATGTGGTGGTTGCGGGCCGGCTGCCGGTGGAAGAAAGGTCTGGTTGGGCGAGGAAAAAGGGAATGGAAATAAAACTTCCATCCGGCGACGAAATCAAGATATTTGAAGTCGCCGATTTACCTTTTTACGAAAAAAAGGATTCGCCTGGTGGCAGGATAGTCTTCCTGCATGACATAACCGGGCGGAAACGCCTGGAAGAACGCTTGCGGGAATTGGAGCGCAAACAGACCGAAAAAGAAATGCTGCTCAAGAACACGCAGCTTTCTATGCTTAATCAGCTTAGTCAGGTGTTGAACAAACTGGGGCCGGTCCCAGAAATCCTGGAACGGGTCAGCGACCTGGTCGGTCAGGTACTTGACAGCCGGAATATGTATATTGCCTTGTACGATGAGGCGACGAACATCGTGTCTTTTCCTATTTATTGGATGGCCGGGGAAAGAAGGGATTCTCTGGAAGGACGTTCTTTTAGCAATGGTCTGACCGAATATGTGATCCAGGCGCGTGGGCCGGTCCTGATTCCGGAGCATGTGCAGGAGGCGCTGGCTGAACGAGGTGTCAGCCTGATAGGAACCATCTGCCAATGCTACCTGGGTGTGCCGATTATGATCGAAGACCGCGTGATCGGTGTGATCGCATTGCAGGATTATGAGCACGCCCAAGTTTATGATGCCAGCCATGTCGAGTTATTGTCGACCATTGCTGCGCAGGCAGCCATCGCCATCCAGAACGCTAACCTGTTCGAGCAGGCCAGGCAGGAGATTGCCGAACGCAAGCAGGTGGAAGAGGCGCTGCAGGCCAGCCAACGACATTACCAGACCCTGGCTGAAATCTCACCCGTTGGCATTTTCCATACCGATGCACAAGGGAATACCACCTATGTCAACCCGCGCTGGTGTGAGATATCAGGACTGCCTGCAGAAGAGACCCTCGAATATGGCTGGCTGAGTGCCGTACACCCGGAAGACCGCGAGCCGCTTGTCGCCGGGTGGGCAGATGCGGTTCGTGAGCAAAGAATCTCCAACGCCGAATATCGTTTCCTCCGCCCGGATGGAACGACCCGTTGGGTGATGGGACAGGCTGCCCCGGAAACAAGCCTGGATGGCAAAATTGTCGGATACGTTGGCACCGTCACTGACATCACAGGGCGAAAACAGGCGGAAGAGGCGCTGCGCGAGCAGGCCGAGATACTCGACCTGGCGCAAGATGCCATCCTGGTACGAAACCTGGACAACGAGATCGTATTTTGGAACCGGGGTGCCGAGCAAACATATGGCTGGACAAAGGCCGAAGCATCCGGCAAAGTGGCACATGTACTCCTGCAGACGACCTTTCCCGTCTCCCGCGCAGCGGTGGACCAGGCACTGGTGAGTGAGGGCATATGGGAAGGTGAGCTCTTACACACTCGGCGGGACGGGACCCGCATCGTCATTTTCAGCCGCCAGGGTCTGAAGCGCGACCATGTGGGTTTACCATCCGGTATCCTTGAGATCAACCGCGACATCACGGATCGCAAGCAGGCGGAAAAGGCGTTATTCGAAAGCGAGCAACAATTACGGCTGGTTACGGACCATATGCATGATTTGGTCATCCGAACGGATCTGCAGGGGCTGATCCTTTATGCCAGTCCGTCCCATGAATCCGTTCTAGGCCTCAAGCCTGAAAATATGCTGGGCACTTCCATGTATGCGTTAATGCATCCGGAAGATGTCGAGCGGGTCAGGACATACGCACTTGATTCTCTCGAGAAAGGAATGCCTGGCACGCAGGAATTTCGTTACCGGCATGTGGATGGGTATTATCTTTGGCTCGAATCCACTGGTGTGATCTTTTTCGACGAACACGGATTGCCCACCGGGGTGGTCCTGAGCAGCCACGACATCACCGGGCGCAAGCAGGCGGAGGATGAGATCCTCCAATTGAATGCCAGTCTGGAGCAGCGCATCGAAGAGCGCACGCGCGAATTGCGCCAGGCCCAGGAGCAGCTTGTCCGCAAGGAGCGCCTGGCCGTGCTGGGCGAACTGGCCGGGAGTGTCGGGCACGAACTGCGCAATCCGCTCGGCATCATCAACGGCGCCATCTATTATCTAAAGATGGTCCAGCCGGATGTGGATGAAAAGATCAGGCAATATCATGAAATGATCGAGCAACAGACGCTCAACGCAGAGAAGATCATCACCGACCTGCTGGATTTTGCTCGTGTCAGCGCGACGAATCGCCAGGTGGTGGCTGTCCCTGAACTGGTGCAAAGCGTTCTGAGTCGCTTCCCGTCGCCTCCCTCAGTGAAAGTGGTGCTCAAGCTGCCGGCCGGCCTGCCGATGATCCTGGCTGATCCAAAACAGATGGAGCAGGTGCTTGGGAACCTGGTCATCAATGCCTGCCAAGCCATGCCGGATGGCGGCAGGATGACCATTTCCGCCCGCCCGAAAAAAGGAATGCTGTCCATCCTCGTGAAAGATACCGGCACAGGCATTACCCCCGAGAATATGCAAAAGGTCTTCGAGCCGCTCTTCACCACCAAAGCCACGGGCATCGGGCTGGGGCTGGCGGTCAGCAAGAAACTGGTTGAGGCGAATGGAGGCAAGATCGATGTGATGAGTGAAGCAGGAAAAGGTACCTCCTTTACAATATTATTGCCGGTTGGTTCGTAACCGATACTGTCAGCACCGCTCCAACCTGACTGTCATTTTGAGGAAGGTGTTTTTCTCCAGGATCCCTCCGCAATCCCCTCACCTCGTGTCATTGCCTGTCCCGATGTTCTTTCGGGGCCTGTCCCGATGTTCTTTCGGGGCCTGCGCCAGCCTGTCCTGCCTGCACCTTGACGCAAGCACAGGTGTACGGACAGTCCAGGGTACCGCACCGTTCGTGCCGCGAACACCGGCGGCACGCCGGAGCGAGACGGCAGGTCCAGGTGCGACGTAGTCCCCGTTTTTTGGGGAGAGGGCCTTCTTTGCCGGCATCGTACCCGCGTGTACCCGCTTGCCCGCCCCATTTATGTAGGGGCACCCATTCATGGGCGCAGGGTGTAGGGTATTAGCAATCTCCTCATTTTTTGTTTCATAGAAACTTGGCAGATCGGGTGGGAGGTGTAGGCCGTCCCAATGTTCTTATGGGATCCCGCCGTATTGAGACGAGCCTTATTGATCCGCCTCTCTTCAACATTCACCTCAACCATTTATTCCGCACAAGAAACCGCATAATACCTGCCTGATAACTCCAATATTCCCTCTTTTTTTTTTCAACCTGATTCCTCGGCCGGTGCTCCCTGCTTCTCCTCCATTGTTCCTCATTGTTTTTGCATTTCACCCTCGCCTCGCACCTTTCGACCCTATTTCGCCCTTAAATTCCAGGTTGCATCCGCGAGGCGGCAGACAGCCAGGCGACCTCATCTTTCATACAGATGAAATAAGCCGGTAATGGCCTGCGGTATAATCGCTCAAGAGGAACAAAGCCGACGTATGACACTGACAGTTCGTATCGAACGTGACTCCTTGGGCGAGATCCAGGTGCCGGCTGGAGCACTGTACGGCGCGCAGACTCAGCGCGCCGTGGAGAACTTCCCGATCTCCGGCTTGCGACCCTGGCGGGCCTTTATCTGGTCCATGGCGACGATCAAGCGCGCCGCCGCCGAAGTCAACCTGGGCCTGGGCCTGCTGGATGGGGAACGCGCAGGCGCCATTCAGGAAGCCGCCCTGGAAGTGGTCGAAGGGAAGTGGGACGACCAGTTCGTGGTGGACCCCTTCCAGGCGGGTGCCGGCACCAGTCACAATATGAATGTCAACGAGGTCATTGCCAACCGGGCCACGCAGCTGCTGGGCGGGGGATTGGGCGAGTACCGCGTCCATCCGAATGACCACGTCAACATGGCGCAATCCACCAACGATGTCATCCCGACGGCACTGCGTTTGGGCTGCCTGTGGCGGCTGGACGAACTGTTGGGAGTATTGAACGATCTACGGTCGGCCCTGCAAGCCAAGGCGGTTGAGTTCGATGACGTGGTGAAATCGGGGCGGACGCACCTGCAGGATGCCGTGCCGGTGCGGCTGGGGCAGGAGTTCGGCGCCTACGCCAAGGCGGTCGAGCGGGACGCGGCACGCATCCAGCGCTCAGCCGAGGGATTGCGGAGGCTGGGGATCGGCGGCACGGCGGTCGGCTCCGGGTTGAACGCACACCCGGAATATCACGCCCGCATGGTAAAGAAGTTGTCGGAATTGACCGGTCTGCAACTATACGAGTTCAGACAACCTGTTCGAATTGATGCAGTCCATGGCGGATGCAGTGGATTTCTCGGGCTCCCTGCGCACGCTGGCGCTGACCCTGATCCGGATCGCAAACGACTTCCGCCTGCTGGCCTCGGGTCCCTCGACCGGGCTGGACGAGCTCCGTCTACCGGCGGTCCAACCAGGTTCAAGCATCATGCCGGGCAAGGTCAACCCGGTCATGGCTGAAATGCTGGACATGAGCATGTTCCACGTGGTGGGATGTGATACCACGGTCGGGCTGGCCGCCCAAGCGGGGCAGTTGGAACTGAACGTGATGATGCCGATCATCGCACATCGTCTTTTCGAGGCCATGCAGGTAATGATCGGGGCCGTGCGGGCTTTCACCCTGCGGGCCGTGCTGGGCGTTGAAGCCAACCGGGAAAAGGCAGCCGGCTGGCTGGCGAAGAATGCCATTGTGGTGACGGCACTCAACCCGCTGATCGGCTACAGCCAGGGGGCCGCGCTGGTCAAGGAAGCCCTCCAGCGGAATCAGGCCATCCGGGAGGTGGCGGTGGAGAAGGCCGCCGCGGGGGCATTAAAGCACCGCGACTTGGACCGACCGGTGAGCGTTGCGGAAATCGAGGCCGCCCTGAACGATCTGCGCAAGTTGACCGAAGGCGGCATCCTGGGTGGTGGTGGAGGCGGTGATTGATATGACATTTGATCCTACTTTTCTAAGCGGTTTGACGCTTGTCCTGACCGGCCTGGCGGGTGCCTTCCTGGTAGCCCTGTGGGTGGCGCTGGTGGTATGGACGTACCGTGACATGCGTGCCAGGCATCGCGACCGGCTGGTACACCTGCTGGCGGCATTGATGGTGGCGTTGCTCAACCTGCCGGGTGTGTTGGTCTACCTGGTCCTGCGACCGGAGCGCACGCTGGAGGAGGAATACCAACAGACGCTGGAGGAAGAGGCGCTCTTACAGTCCATCGAGGATCAATCCGTCTGCCCGGGCTGCGAAAGGCGCATCAAGGATGATTGGCTGGTTTGCCCGACCTGCCAGACGAAACTTCGCAAACCCTGCCACTCCTGTGGCCGGCTGATGGAGTTACCCTGGAACATATGCCCATATTGTGGCACACCCGCACCGGGAATGCGCAAAGAAGGCACGACGATGGATGATGTGGTGAGAAGTCTGCCGGAAGAACCAGCCAGAGCGCTACCGGTCGAACAGGAGAAAGTCCCAGCGGAAGAGGCCGTGAAAGTATTATCGGAAGAGCCAGAGAAGGAATTTACGGAAGAGCCGGCGAAACTTTTTCCAGATCGGCCGAAAAAGCGTTCCTGGAGAAGAACAAACCGGCGCAAGAATAATTTCTCATGAAATTCGAACTGATCACCCTGTACCATGTCAGCATGCCACTGATCGCCCCGTTTGAGACCTCCTTCGGGGTCACGAACAGGCGCGAATGCATCCTGGTTTCCATCCAATCGGAAGGTCTGACCGGCTGGGGCGAATGTGCGGTGGACCGGGAACCCGGATACAGCTATGAGACCAGTGGGACTGCCTGGCATATCTTAAAAGATTTCATCGCGCCGAGACTGCTTGGTGAATATGTCTCAGACGCAACGGAATTCCAACGAAGTGTGGCTGGCATACGCGGCCACAACATGGCAAAAGCCGGGGTGGAGATGGCACTGTGGGACCTGCTGGGGAAACGCCAGGGCAAGCCGTTGCGGGAGATGCTGGGTGGCAATCGCGCCCGGGTGGAGGTGGGTGTCTCGGTCGGTTTACAGGATTCGCCTGGAGCACTCGTCGAAAAGGTTGGGAAGTACCTGGCCAGTGGATATGGACGCGTCAAGATCAAGATCAAGCCCGGGAGGGATGTGGGCGACGCTGAAGCCGTCCGGCAGGCCTTTCCGCATATACCGCTCCAGGTGGATGCCAACTCGGCCTATACGCTGGAAACCTGCCAGGTGCTGCGGCCCCTGGATATGTTGAGGCTTCTCCTGATCGAGCAACCTCTGGAAGAGGACGATCTTTGGAACCACCACAAGCTCCAGAAACAATTCCACACGCCGATCTGCCTGGACGAAAGCATCACCAGCCTTCTGCAAGCCAAGTCCGCCCTCGAAATGGAGGCCTGCCGGATCATCAACATCAAGGCAGGACGGGTGGGCGGTTTGAGCCAGGCTGTCCTGATCCATGACCTGTGCCGCGCGCAAGGCGTCCCGGTCTGGTGCGGCGGGATGCTGGAAACCGGGATCGGGCGGTCATCCAACCTGGCGCTGGCCTCATTACCCGGTTTCAGCCTGCCAGGGGACATTTCCGCCTCCGACCGATACTATGCCGAAGACATCACGTACGAGCGCTTTGTGCTCGATCCCGGCAGCACGATCGACGTGCCCGGCGGTCCCGGCCTGGGCGTGACCGTGGATGCGGCCGCTGTAAAGAAGTTCAGCCTGGCAGAATTGAGGTTGGCTCCAGAGTGAAACAGGTGCACGCAGGTGGGTAAAAGCAGTTCCCTGCGCCTGTTTGCGGCTTTTTGCAGCCTGCTTCTGGCTGGCTGCGGGGGGCTGTGGAAAGGCGCCAACCCGCTGGCACAGACCACTCCGGCTCCCAGCCCTGTTCAGCCGACTTCCAGTCCCGTACCGGCGTATCTCTGGATATCACCGGCCGTCCCGGACGCCCTGCGCCAGGTGGCAGAGAACTCCGGCCTGCCGGTTGTGGCAACTTCTGAGACGGCCACGATTTGCCTGGATGTTCAAAATCCTGCCTCAACAAGCAACAATCAACAGACCTCAACCTGGTTCTATGCGCTGGTAACGCCCTTCCCGACCACGACGGACGAGGTTTCGCTGGCTGACATCCAGAATGCCTGGACGGGAGCACCTTCCGGGCCTTTTGCCGGACGGCCGTTATGGATGGACGAATCCACACAGAATGCCTTCAGCGAGTTATGGGGTGCCCCGGCTTCCGGATCCGTGCAGGTGGTGCAGGCGGACCAGCTGGTCGATTCCGCCTGGTCGGCACGCCCAGCCTGGGCCATCGTCACGTTCGAAGCGCTCGAGCCGCGTTGGAAAGTCCTCAGCGTGGACGACCAGTCGCCAGTCCAGAATGATTTCGACCCGGTAAAATATCCACTCAAAATCACTTTTTCCCTTCAACCTTCTGCATTCGGCGTACCAGCTTCCAATCGCGATCCGAATAAACTCACCGTGCTGGCAATGACCGGCACGACCGCCCTGGTGCGTGGCACGGCTGACCGGATGGAGAAGAACGGCGTGCTCTATCCGGGACAGGAGATCCGCAGCGTGCTGCGCGTGGCCGATATCACCCACATCAGCAACGAAGTTTCGTTCGATGCGAAATGTCCCAAGCCGGATCCCTGGAGCGAGAGCCTGTTCTTCTGCAGCAACCCGCAGAACATTGAATTGCTGGAGGATGTGGGTGTCGACGTGGTCGAACTGACCGGAAATCACCTGCTGGATTATGGCCCGGCGGACCTATTGACAACACTGGATATGTATGACCTGAACGGCTGGAAATATTACGGCGGGGGCCGGAATTTACAGGATGCACTCCAGCCCGCCTTGATGGAAAACAACGGCAACAAGCTGGCATTCATCGGGTGCAACATTGCCGGTCCACCCAGCGACTGGGCGACGGATTCCCGTCCCGGTTCGGCGCCATGCGACCTGGATAAACTGGTGCCCGAGATCAAAAACCTGCGTTCGCAAGGGTACCTGCCGATCATGACCTTCCAGTACCATGAGTATTACCAATCCAAGCCCACCTATGAAGAGCAAGCGGATTTCCGGCGGATGGCGGAGGCGGGGGCAGTGATCGTCAGCGGCAGCCAGGCACATGAACCGGCTTCGATGGAGATTTTCGACGGTTCGTTCGTCCATTACGGCCTGGGTAACCTATTCTTCGACCAGATGTTCAGCCTGGAGACGCGTGAATTGTTCGTGGACCGGCATGTGTTTTATAATGGAAAATATATCAGCACGGAATTACTGACCTACATCAGTGAAGATTTTGGCAGGCCGCGCCCGATGACCGCTTTGGAGCGGACACAATTCCTGGAAAAAATCTTCAAGGTCGCTGGATGGTAGAATGAGAAATAAGAGGTGAAAAATGAAAATCCACGATATCAGCCTTCCGATTTCCCCGGATCTGCCTGTCTGGCCGGGTGACCCACCCGTGGTGCTGGAGCAGGTCTATTCGATGGATGCCGGAGCACACGACAATGTTTCGCGACTAGCGTGCGGTGTGCATATCGGCACGCATGTGGACGCGCCGCACCATTTCATGAACGATCACCGGACGGTCGAGGGGCTTTCCCTGGATATCCTGACCGGGCCGGCGACCGTGGTGCAGATCCCGGATGAGGTGAAGGTAATCAGTGCAGAAGTCCTTGAGAAAGCCGCCATCCCTCCCGGGACGAAACGCCTTTTGTTAAAAACCAGTAATTCCCACCTGTGGGAACGGGATGAAAAGGTCTTCTTTACAGGTTTCGTTTCCATATCGGCGGAGGGGGCGGGCTGGCTGGTGCAGCGTGGTATAAAACTGGTGGGAATTGACTATCTCTCGGTGGCGCCTTACAAGCAGAGCATCCCGACACATCGAACCTTGCTGGGGGCGGGCATCATCATCGTGGAGGGGGTGGATCTGAGCGCTGTCGAGCCGGGTATCTACATGCTCTATTGCCTGCCGCTCAAACTGGTGGGATCGGATGGAGCGCCATCCAGGGCGATCCTGGTGGATACAGCCTAGAAGCCAAAGACTCAACCGACACCAAGGGAAAAGGGAAAAAAGAAAACTCCCGCATGCAGAACCTGCGGGAGTTATTTCATGAATTAATATCTCCGCTGGCCGCCGCGGCTCTTTCCGCCGGGGCCACCGGGGCCGCCGCGATTGCCACCGCCAGGGCCGCCACGCCGGTCACCGTAACCACCACCGCCGCGTCCATAACCACCGCCACCGAAACTTCGTTCTTCGCGTGGACGGGCCAGGTTGACCTTTAGAGGACGATTTGCCATGGTGTAGCCGTTGAAAGTCTGGATGGCCTTCTCGGCTTCACTCTGGTTGCTCATTTCCACAAACGCGAAGCCCTTGGATTGCCCCGTGTCGCGGTCTTTAATCAAAGCCACCGATGCGACCGTCCCTGCCTGGGCAAAGAGCGTGCGTAAATCATCTTCGGTGGTTTCGTAGGACAGGTTGCCTACATAAATCTTGGTTTCCATACTCTTCATTCTCTCCTTTTGATTGGGGCAGTGGGCTTGTTAAGGAACCGCCAGCCTTGTACAGGGCTGGCGGCAAAAGAGCACACAAATCCTACTGCAAGTGTCCTTATTCTAACATAAAGCCACTTGTCTGGGAGAATCAATTTAGCCGAATAGTATCACCACCGAGAAGCCGACCGAGATCGCAGAAGATAAAGGAGCTAATTCGCAGGGAGAGTATAGCCTCCATCCACCAGGATGACCTGCCCGCGAATCATGGAAGCAGTCGGGGTGCAGAGAAATCCGACCACTTCCGCCACATCCTCAGGCGTGACCAGCCGACCTGCAGGTGTGTGGAGAATGGCTTTCTGGATGAGACCGTCCTGGCTGAGAACATCGAAGTGCTTGAGAGCGTCCGTTTCGACGATACCGGGTGCGACTGCATTGACGATGATGTTCCTGGGTGAGAGTTCCACCGCCAGATACCGGGTGAGTGATTCAAGGGCGGCTTTACTTGCGCCGACCATCACGTAGTCCGGCATGACACGCCGGGAGCCAGGGCTGGTGATGCTGACGATACTCCCGCCGCCGCGTTTTTCCATCAGCGGAACGATGCGCTGGGCTGCGAATAACAACGAACGGGCGTTGATATTCATCGTCCATTCCCAACCCTTGGGCTTTTGTTCCAGCGCCGGGTGGTTGTAGCCGGAGGCGGCGTTGTGGACGAAAATGTCCAGCCCTCCGAAGGCCTGCCCGGTTTCATCGAAGAGCCGGTTCAGATCATCCAGATCGCCCACGTCGGCTTTAACCAGCAAGGCACGCCGGCCCAGTTCTTCGATTTCGCGGGTGGTCGCTTCAGCGGTAGGGCGGTTGCGGAAGAAGTTGACGACCACATCCGCACCATTGCGGGCAAAATACAGGGCTATGGCGCGTCCGATGCCGCGACCCGAGCCGGTAACGAGGGCGATCTTTCCGGAGAAGAGCAGGGAAGTGCTCATGGAACCTCACTTATGGAATAATGGATCGGTCTAAGCCGGGAAATGTCAAATTCGGCGATATGCTGCGGCCCCAGCTACTGCAAGGCGGACATGACATCCTCCAAATCCCGCCGAAGCTGGCCGACCGCCACTCCCCGGCAGGTACCCGGCCAGTGTTGCAACCATTTCCGGCAACGCTGATAGACCTTGAGGGCACCGGGGTAGTTATGGCGGGTAATATGCAGGTAGACCACACCCACCTGCAATATGCCGCGGTACAGATCACGCAGCGGGCCGGATTCTTCCCGCCAGGCCGCCTCGAGCGCTTCGTGGGCTTCGAAATAATACCCGTGGTTGAACAATTCCAACCCCTGGATGGCTTTCGGGTGGAGAGGGCCATTGCAGTCAGCCGTTCCGGGTGTATTCAAATCGGACATGCTGAGTGGAATTATATCATTCCAGATGGGACAAGATTGCAGGTTCAGGGTGATTTTCAACACCTGGTTGGAGCATCTTTAAATTAATCCACGCCCAAGCGATCAACCAAGGGAAAACAATTCCAACCCTGAACCTTGTCAACGATCGTATTACGTTGACAACTCAACGCAACCCGAAGAAACGGATTCTGGTACAATTCTTCCAGCATGTCAAGAAAACTCTTCCACAACAAGGTTTGGGTCTTCCTACCGGCGGCCGTTGCCGTGCTGATGCTGGTGCTGCTTTCAGCCGGGATTGGCGAGATGCATTTCCTGCCCGGCCGTCCAATCGCCCGGAGTGAATCCGCGACCATTCAAGTATCGGTCGAAAAGATCGCAGCGCAGATCGCCGAAATTCCCGTCTGGAAACAGGTGCTTTTCTGGGTGCTGCTCTTCCTGCTTGTCCTTATGGTTGCTTCCATGTTCTCACCCGAATTACGCAGGAAAATCATCCAGTATTTCCTGCGTTTTTCATTGTTTGTGCTGGCCCTTTTCATTATTCTAAAAAATTTCCGGGCGTTATTCCCAGGATTAAACCTTGGCAAAACGGTGGCTAAGGAAGGCGGCGGGGCGACCGGCGGCGAAGCCGTTCCTCTGGTTTTCAGGCCACCGCAAATTTCTCCTACCGTCCTATACCTGATCAGTCTGGCGCTTATCCTGACGCTGGCAGGGGTAATTTTCATGGTGTGGCGCAGGTGGCTACGTAAACAGCATGTACCAAAGGGATCCCAGCCTTTGGAGGACCTGGCGGGGATCGCGCGCAACTCCCTAGTTGATATTTTGGCTGGCAGGAATTGGGAGGACGCCATTATTCAATGCTACATACGGATGAGCAAGGCTGTAGGTGTAGGAAGGGGTTTACAGCGCCGCAAGGATTTAACCGTTAGTGAATTTGCCGTCAGGTTGGAAGAGGCCGGCATGCCCAGAGAGGCAGTCTGGCGGCTGACACGCCTATTCGAAGCGAGGCGTTATGGCGACCGAGGCGCCAGCCGAGAGGAAATGGCTGAAGCGGTGGCCTGCCTGACGACGGTCATGCAGGCATGCGGGGTGAACGAATGAAGCGAAAGCGGTACCCATTCATTTTTGCTGGATTGTTAGTGGCTGTCATCCTGGCTTTCTTCCTGCAGGAAGTTGTTCATCAGGCAGTGGTCATTCCGTTGACTTACCTTTGGTGGGTGCTCAAGTTCTTGTATGCGACTGTACCTCAACTGTTCCTATGGATCCTGCTCCTGGCAGGCCTGGTTTTAATCACTACCGGCAGTTTGTTGAGCTGGAATACTGGCAGAGGAGGATACGAGCGACCTTCCAAGCCGGTCCAAGGGCCGGTGGAAACACTGGCCGGATGGGTTTCCAATACCGGGCAGGGGAATTACCATAAATGGGTGATCGCCAACCGGCTCGGGAAGCTAAGTCAATCGATGGACGTCCGATCGAAAAAACCGAGGTTGAAGAATGGTTGGACTTCGACTGAGCCCCCGGGTTATGAAAAGGCGAAGGCGGTATCGCGATATCTGCAGGCGGGCTTGGACGAGTTGTTTGTCGATTACCGGCTGCCACCGTTCCGTTTCATGCGCAGGCGGCCCACGCCTTTCGACCTAGATGTGAAGGAAGCGGTGGAATACCTGGAAGCTCAAATAAAGGATCATTTGGAAAACCCGTAGACGAGGGAATGATTTGGGGGCCGGTCCCCCTATTCCCCCTCGCCATGGAGATTTCCAAATAATCGATTGGAGGCGTGCAATGGACCAAAGCATTCTCACGGTATCAGAGAACGTCCAGCAGGTGATCGTCGAAGTGGAACGGGCCGTAGTCGGGAAACGCAACCTGTTGGAGAACTTCATGGCGGCTGCCCTGGCAGGAGGACATGTTTTACTGGAAGATTATCCCGGGCTGGGTAAGACCCTGATAGCCCGCAGCTTTGCCACCACCCTCGGGTTGGCATTCAAACGCATCCAATTCACCCCGGATCTGTTGCCGGGGGATATTACCGGTGGCTATATTTTCAACCGGGAGGAGAACCGTTTTGAACTTCGCAAGGGGCCAATCTTCGCGAACATCCTACTGGCAGACGAAATCAACCGCGCCTCACCCAAGACCCAGTCAGCTCTCCTGGAAGCGATGCAGGAAGGGCGGGTGACCCTGGACGGCGAGACAGAGACGCTGCCGGAACCGTTCCTGGTAATGGCGACCCAGAATCCAATCGAGTACGAAGGAACTTTCCCGCTCCCAGAGGCGCAATTGGACCGCTTCATGGTTAAGCTAAAGGTCGGCTATCCCGCTGTGAAAGAGGAAGTGGAAATCCTGCACAGGCGAGGTGAAAGAGGACACGAGGAAGTGGAATTGCAGCAGGTGTCAAGCGCCAGTCAGTTATTGGAACTGCGGCAGTTGGTTGAAACTGTTCATATCGATCCAGACCTGGAAGAGTATATTGCCACGCTGGTCTCGGAAACCCGCCAAGACCGGAGGGTGGCATTGGGGGCCAGCCCGCGGGGCTCCCTGGCCTTTCTCAAAATTGCACGTGCCCATGCTGCAATGGATGGACGCGCATATGTCCTCCCTGATGATATTAAGCGTTTCGCCATGCCGGTTTTGAGCCACCGGTTGATCCTCCAACCGGAATTCTGGATGTCTCATCAGGTGGCGGAAGATGTAATCAACGATGTATTTGCCAAGGTAGAGGTTCCGGTGCTCCCAGGCATATAAGCCCACCTCATCATCTTCAGCGGAATAATGGCCAGACGCGCGTTTCCCTTAATCCTACTTGTATACGGGCTGGCGCTTGCCGGACTGGCAACCTTGCGCGGCGAACTACTAGCGCTGGCGCTACCGATCCTTATCTATTTGTTGGTGGGATTCTGGTGGGCGCCCGGGGAGATCCGCCTGGAGATCCAGCGGACTTTGGGCAGTGAACGCGCTGCGCCGGATATGCCGGTCAAGGTGACAGTGACCGTGCATAATCACGGACCAGTCCTCGAAGAAGTCACCCTGGAGGATATTCTGCCAGATGGACTGCACGTTCTTGAAGGTGCAACCCGGCACCTGCTGCACCTGCCATCCGGAGGATCTTATTCCTGGATGTACAGTGTCAGCGGTCCACGCGGGTATTATGCCTTTTCCACCGTGGAAGCCGAGGCAAGCGACCTGCTTGGCTTACTGCCTCGCAAACGCAGTTTCCCGGTTAGGGGGCAGTTATTCATCCTGCCACCGGTAATGCGCATCCGGCGGGTCGCCATCCGCCCGAGACGGACGAATGTCTACTCCGGTATAATCCCGGCCCGCCTGGGAGGCGCGGGCGTGGAATTCTTCGACGTACGCGCATACCAGGCTGGAGACCCGCAGCATTGGATCAACTGGAGGGCGAGTGCACGGCATACCGGCGACCTGTACTCCAATGAGTTCGAGCAGGAACGTGTGGCAGATGTTGGCATGGTACTGGACGGCCGGCTGCGAACAAATACGCTGCGGGAAGGGCATTCGCTATTCGAGTATTCCGTCCAGGCAGCCGCCTGCCTGGCAGATACATTCCTAGCCCAGGGAAACCGGGTTGGCCTGTTGCTTTACGGGCATTACCTGCACTGGACTCTCCCGGGATATGGCAAGATCCAACGGGAGCGAATATTGCAAACACTGGCCCGCGCCAAACCGGGTGAGAGCCTAGTCTTTGCCGATCTCGGGCACATCCCCACGCAACTATTCCCGGCGCATTCCCAGATCGTACTGGTCAGCCCACTGACCAGCGACGATTATGCAGTGCTGCTCCAATTACGGGCGCGCGGATACCAGGTGATGGTCGTCAGCCCCAACCCGGTCAGGTTCGAACTCGCATATCTGCCGAAACGCCCGGAAGTCGATCTGGCCGGACGAATCGTCCGACTGGAACGCGAGGTGCTACTACAAAAACTTCGCCATGCCGGAGCGCATGTTTTGGATTGGGATGTGGCACAACCATTCGACCAGGTTGGCCCGGCTGTGCTTGGACGACCGCAGGCCTGGTTCAGGGCCATCGGGAGATAACCAGTGATATTCGTGGCTGAATCAGTTTGCATCCTGATTGGTGTGCTTCCGCTGTCGGCAGGGTTTATGCAGTTCCATCAGTCTTTGCTGGCCGCCGCCTTTCTCGCGATCGGGCTGCTCTGGTTGGCATCCTGGTGGCGAGGTTGGAGCTGGACGGCTCCCCTGGGTCTCTTAATTCTTGTAGGCGCAGCCGGGTTGGGTGTGGTGACGGGTCTTTCACCATTCCTGATGGCGTGCAGTGTTCTGGGAAGCCTGGCTGCCTGGGACGTGTCCGATTTTTCACGGCGCCTGCAAAAGGCCGCCCGCGAAGATGACCTAAGGCAACTCAAGGAGAAACATGTCACGCGCCTGACCCTCCTGAGCGGTATCGATGTGGTTTTGATCCTGGCGGCATTGATTTTGCGTGTGCGAATTTCGTTCGGTTGGATGTTCCTATTTGCGCTCGGGGCAATCCTGGGGATGCTGCAACTTGTTAAGCATTTACGCGAGGGCAATTAATGAATCGAACCACTTTTCCATCTCCCCGGGCTGTTTGAAGTGGAAAAACTTCAGGTGGGAATATTCAGGATTGGCAATTAATTGTGGATAGAGCCATTTATGCCGTCGATAGCTGTGCACCTGCCAATAAAAAAGCGAATTCTTCGACCAGAGTTTAAATTGCGGGAATAAGCGCTCGGTATTGGTACCCCAGAGCGGTTCCTGCGTCCACCAGCGTTGCAAGGTACGCTTGTACAGGCGTCCGAAGACCAGCAGGAAAGAGTAATCCAGCCAGATGACCGCCTGGGCGCGCGGCCAGATCAGGTCGCGCACCTGGCTGTAGTTCCCAGAGAGCGCCCAACCGGGTGCACGCGTGGCCACATCGACCCTGGCACGGAATTCTTCGGCTCCGGATTCAACCCAACCGGGTTTCCAATAGAGGGCATCCAATTCGATGAATTCCAGGCCAAGCCGGTGCGCCAGTTTCTCAGCCAGCATGGATTTTCCGCAGCCAGTCACGCCAACCACGACGATGCGGCGGTAGGGGAAAAAGGCCATTCGTCTCCTTTCGTCTGAGGGGGGATTATAATTCGGAAAAAGGATGAGGCTGCCATGTTTGACATTCCCGATGATGAGATCCTGCCGTTATCCAAGGAGCACGTTTTCTGGACCTGGTCGGCGCAGGCGAAAGTGAACCCGATCCCGGTCAAATCCGCCAAGGGTGTCTATTTCTGGGACAACTCGGGCAAGCGCTACCTGGACTTTAACTCGATGACCATGTGTGTCAACATCGGTCACGGCGACGAACGTGTGATCGAGGCGATGGTCAGGCAGGCGCGTGAGCTGCCATACGCCGCTCCCGGCATGGCGACCAAAGTACGGGCAATCGCCAGCCAGCTGGTAGCGGAGGTTTCACCGGGCGGAGCATTAAGCAAGGTGTTGTTCACGCTGGGCGGAGCAGATGCCAATGAGAACGCAGTCAAGCTGGCGCGCGGCTACACGGGCCGCTTCAAGGTGCTGACGCGCTACCGTTCCTACCACGGCGCGACCGCCGGAGCCATGGCGCTAACCGGCGACCCGCGCCGGGTGGCCTGGGAACCCGGCCTGATGCAGGGCGTGGTGCACTTCCTCGACCCGTATCGCTACCGCTCCACCTTCCACCGCACGAACCCGGATATCTCCGAGGCGGAATTCTGCCGGGATTATCTCAACCACCTGGAGGAGATCATCCGCTATGAGGGGCCGGAGACGATCGCGGCCATCCTGCTCGAATCCGTCACCGGAACAAATGGGGTCATCATTCCACCGGAGGGATACCTGCAAGGCGTCCGCCAGTTATGCAACCGCTATGGAATTGTCATGATTGCGGACGAGGTGATGAGCGGCTTTGGCAGGACTGGGAAGTGGTTTGCGGTGGATCATTGGAACGTGATACCCGACATCATGAGCATGGCCAAGGGGCTGACTTCGGCGTATGCTCCGCTGGGGGCGGTGGCGATGAAGGCAGAGATCGCGAAGGCGTTCGATGAACGAGCCTTCGAGGCGGGCCTGACCTACACTGCCCACCCGGTCTCCCTGGCGGCGGCAGTGGCGAACATCAACGTCCTGCGTGAGGACAGACTTATCGAGCATGCCGCTGAAATGGGGCCAGTGTTGAACCGGCTTTTGAAGGACCTGGGCGAGGCGCATCCTTCAGTAGGAGAGGTGCGTTCGATCGGCCTATTCGGGATCATCGAGCTGGTCAGGGATCGAAAGACGAAGGAGCCGCTGGCTCCCTGGAACGGCTCCAGTCCGGAGATGACGCTTCTACGGAAAAACTGCCTGGAGCACGGCCTGTATGTCTACACCCACTGGCACACCGTGTTAATCATCCCGCCGCTGCCAATCACAGAAGAGCAACTGCAGGAGGGGTTTGCCGTGCTGGACCAGGCACTGAAGGAAACGGATAAGGCAGTTAAACCTTAACGTGCGCGATCAGGTACTCCAGGTAACGAGATTTTACCTGCCGGCTTGCCATAGCTTGTTTGATGGGGGGCAGACGCAGGACAACGCCCAGAACTGCTGCCAGAGCACGATGGTTCCATAAAACGTGGTTGTCGAAGATCAGGTTCTGCAGGTCACCGCGCTCGATGGCCATCATGACGGTTCGGTGTACAGAATTTAGCGGCGTGATAACCCGCTGCGGACGCGAGCGCAGGCTCAAGCTGGCTAGAAGACAAGTACGCACGCAAACACCACAACCCAGGCAAATCTCTTCATCCACTTTGGCTTTTTTCATCTTCTGGTGGTTTGGATCATGGCTGGAAACCAGCGTCATGGCCTCCACCGGGCAAACATTCACACATTTCCCACACCCGTTGCAGGTTGATTCGTCCACCACAGGCAGGAAGTTGGATGTGTGGACCGGATTAAGCATGCCGAATCGACGGGCGGCAATCATGGCTTCACAGCAACAACTACAGCAATTGCAAATGAAATTGACGCCCTGGCGTACGTTCTCCCCAAACTGCACCAGATTTTGCTCGTAGGCCTGCTGGAGCAGGTCCAACCCTTCCATCACATCCACAGGGCGGGCGTAGCCGTGCCTAGTCAATGATTCTGCCGAGCCATTGAAGGTCATGCAAATATCCAGGGCAGCGTTACAATTACGGCCCATGTGCAGCATCTTATGGCGGCAATAGCACACTCCTACGCCACGCTGCGTGGCGGTGCGAATGACCTCGCTGGCGCGTTCGTAGTCCAGTACATGCAGGGCATTTTCGTTGGAAAGCACAGGCTCACGGATAAAAACACGGCCCAATTGCGTCTCCCCTCTAACAAAGAGGTTCCGGATGAAATCTTCCTCGACATTCATATACTGGTAGAACAATTCCCCCAGCACTTTCTGGTCGATGTCACCACGCAGGCGCATCATCGAGAATTCGAAGAAACCGGCCATGGGCGGCGGTAGGGCGTAGGTGATTCGGCCATCCCGTTCCGTATCCACCAGGATGGCGCGGCCGGCAAGTTGGTCCAGAACCTGCCGGGTTTGGGCCAGATCCATTTTTAGGATCGAGCTTGCCTGGGCTGCCGTGAAAGGCTTGATCGGCAACTGAGCCACCAGCCCGGCCTCGCGTTCGCTTAACAAAATACTGAGGATCTTGAAGAGGGTTTCGGAGGAGGGCGCGCCTTGCGGAAAACGATTTAGTCGGTCAACCAAGTCGGTGTAGCCAGATTTCAGTGTCACATGCGACATGCTAATCCTGCCTCCACACCCGCAGGCCATAGCGGCTTAGATAAATCGGGATGTTCTTGAAGAGGGGATTTTCCTGTTCGATGGTACGGAGCATGGAGCGTTTGGCCGAGGCGCTTGGATCGGACAGAATGGTCAGGGAACCACCATCGCCGCCCGCACCGTTCACCTTCCAACCAAGTGCAGCGTGTGATTTGGCAATCTCGATCACACTGGCGGCTTCTGGACTGATCAAAGCCGGGTGCAGGCGGGCCTGGGCCTCGGTATTCTCGATCATGGCGGCTCCCAGGGCGGAAAAATCATCCGCGTAGAGGGCATCGCGGGATTTAGTGGCCGTGGTGCGCAAGTCACTGAGTTGCCGGCAATCCGGGCCGGCGTCTTGCAGGGAACGGATCACCATCTCGTGCACTTCGGAGGAACGGTGCGATTTGCCGAGATAGACCAACGAAAGGCGTCTTTCCAACTCCCACCAGGTAGCATTCGGGATCTGGATTGGGGATACCGAAGCATGCGGATACTCGAACATCTCGATGAAATTGATGCCCCCGTAGGCCGAACACAACTGGTCCTGGATGCCACTTTGCTGGCCCAGCATCTCGGTCTCGATCTTATGGGCTGCGCTGGCCACTTCGTGCGGGGTCATGCGTCCGGGCGTTAGCAGGTCCAAGCCACCGACCAAGGCCACGGTAACCGCAGCCGAAGTGCCGGTGGAAGCCCCGCCAGGCGCTTCCGAATAAATGGTCACTTCGAGGCACAGACCATCCGGCAGATGCATGTACTCAATGGCCGCTTCGAGCAGTGGGTGCTTGTCCCAATGTTTTTCGGGGATGACGACGTAACGCTCCCCGTAATTTTCGGCGTTGATAACAATCTGGCTGGCGTGGCTGTCGCCGGGGAAAACGGCAATCTGCACTTCGGCGTAAGGGTAAACGCCGATATTGAAGATCTGCCCGTGCCCGGCGAACCAGGTATCCGTCCAGCCGCCGTTATCACAGATGCGGATGGGGGCAACGCTGTTTACGATGAAGAGAGGGTTGTTCATAATAAATCCATAATGGAATGATATCACATCCTTTCAGAAGGTATGCATAAACAATAGCCGGCCAATAATCCATCCATTGGTGAAGGCGACCGACATGCAGCCGTGAATGCGTGATCTTTCAGAAAAGGACTTTTCGGAGGCCTGACCAATTTTGGACAACAAAATGAATATAATGTTCCTTTTTTTTATTGGCGAGAAATTGTGAATGAAAGAAAGTTATTCAGTCAGTTCGCAACAATCAAAATCCAAAGCAGGAAGCCGACCTAATATACAATTTGCATCAGAATGCCCATCTAAAATACGGAACCACCAATTGTGTTTCGAGCCAAAGTTTTCAATTGAACAACATTATCCATAGCACGCAGGTTTAGAAAAAAAGAAGCACCGATAAAAATAGACCAGGTACGCCAAATTTTCCAATTACAAAGGATCTAAGGATTGAATAAGAAACGATGTAGTCATTTGGGTAAGTAAAATATTACCACCCTAATTTTAGAATAATCCATACTGAACCAGAGTTTAATCAATCTCCCCCTTTCTCTCCCGCATTATGGTCATACTTTAGTATGACAGTACGACCATACTACTCAGGCATTGACAAGAAATAAACCGCCCTCAGCGGGAACCGATGCCGAGCTTCATCGCTCAATTTATTGTAATAATCAATCCATAAGTCGACAAAGGCTTCCAGATCTATCAGATGGATATATGGATTAACCTGGGTCAATGATTCTTCCCGGACCTGGTCGGTGAAACCACTCGAGGAAACCAAGATGGCATGATCATCCGGCCCAAGAACCGACACCACTGCTCCCAGACCTTCCTGAGTAAAAACCTGTCCCTTATGACTTACATGTATTACGATGCGTGAACTGTTGGCTCCCAATGGATCAGAAAAAGCAATCATGTCCATCTGACCTTTTTCTTTTTGAGGGGGAGCCACCCAGGCAATGTAATACCCCATCGCTTGAAAGAGTTCAAAGTTCAAATTCTTAAATTCCAATGGAGACATGCCTTGAAGGAACTTCTTTATTTGTGCCCAAGAATTTTCTTCCGCTTCATACTTCTCAACGGAATTGATATAGCGTAAGCGCTTTTCCTCGTTTTCCTTCCATTCCCCATATTGACGAATGGCTTCCTCAAAGAACTGCTCAGCGTCATTATATTGCTGGCTGGCCTTCCGACCTTTTTCAGTTAAATACCAGCGGCCCTTGGGAGTTTTTACCAGCCAGCCGGCTTTAACAAGCGGAATGGTCGCGACTCTGAGGAGGACCTCATATCTGGGTGAACTGGCTGAATAAGGGAAATAGCCAGTTTCATAATCTGTCAATTGTGAGGATTTCCGAACAAAATCGAAAATTACGTTAACGGGCAAGCCATCCGGTTCGAACCAGAGCAATTCAAAGACCCGCCGTAATATCTCTCCCATTCGTTGTTGTGTGATCTCAGGCATGGCTCAAATCCTTTTTCAAAATAAGAAATGAATGAACCACCGAAGTAACCCAAATTATCCCAACAAACATAAAATGAAAGCAGCGATTCATATTATATAACATATCATTCAGAAGATGGTGCGGATAAAACAGTGTAGATGGGTGGGCCTTTAACCATAAATCCATTGACAACCGGAAATCATTGGATTGCAAGTCTATTAGAAAAGGGAAAAGGTCTTGAAAACAGACTATCCCAGGCTCGCAATAAAAGGAGAATCAATCCATCATGACGCCATGTTTCTGACGGTTTTTTTGTATATAGGCGGTAACAACTTGATCCGACATCGCATTTTTCCCACCTATAATCAAGTAACCAGGAGCCCAATAATCACCAGAAAGATTTTCCTCCTTGAATTGCGGAAACTCCTCGAATAATTGTTTTGAAGTTTCCTTTCGAATGGTTTCTATATGTCTATTTGGGGCAAAGTTGGGCGGAAAGCTGGACTCCCAGCGCAAATATTCCGATTGGACATCCAGCGACTTGAGTCTCCAGCCATAGGATATATGAAGCTTTGTGATGCAATCGGTAATCATTTTTGCCCTATCCGAGGTAAGGGGATGGGAACGGAAGCGGGGGATAAGCAGACAGGAATATGTCAGATTGTAGATTGCCTCAGGGTCAAACTCGTTCAGATAAGGAAGCGGGTTCTTCTCGGACTGAGCGAGACCAAGGTCTGATCGATCAACCGCCAGGTTCTTTTCAGGAATCGCAAGAAATGACTGCTCATCTGGCAAACGAATTTTCAAATCCCTTAATAGTTCCAGGTCCTGTGTTCGACCGTTCTTTTTTTCTGATAAATGCCCGGTCAGGTGAGGATCCACTGAGTTGGGCGTTGGGAAACCGACCGCGACTGCCTTCAAATTTTTGGCATCCAAATTAACTGAGGAGAAAACTTCTTTTTTTCCTGAAGTCGGTTTCTCATCAGACAACAGTCTCGTTTCCATCTCTCTGCGGGTGAGTGCATTTACCGAGTCATCGTCATTGTCCAGAAGCAATAAAGTGTTTGCCAATTCCTTGGTCTGTTTCCGAACGATGCCAAATGGAATATCAGGGTCGAAGACCAGCGCAAGAATCACGCCGATGGCGATAAGGGAAGCATATAAGGCGTGTTCAGTCTGGGTGGTCTCCAATCTGACGAAACGAGTCACATCACATTTATTATCTTTTTCCATGGATTTATTAATCTTGTTATTCAATTCATGGACTGATTCTTCAGGCAGGCGACCAGCATATGACCAAAGTGCTTGATTTTGAATCAGAAGAGCTTCCTGTGCGAAAGATTTTTCAATAAGGCGTGCGAGGTATCTGGATGCCAAGGCGGCATTCGTAGACCAATGTAATGGCTGCCGAGGCTCGTTTTGTAATGAATCGAGATCGATCACATTGGATAAATCACCTTCGATGACTGTGGCCATACCGAGGGCGACCTGGAGATCTCGAAGCAATATTGGTTTGCGAAGGAACTTCCATGGCTGAATTTCTTCCAGATCAGTGGGAGGTTCTTCTTTTGAAATAAATAATATTTCCATGGCTGGGTTGATCAAGCGAAGCGCCCGCCCAAGGTCCAACATGTTCACTTCGCCCATTTCCAAATCGAGTATGGCTTGTTTACAATCTTCATGCCTTCTCAAAGAGGAAATAGCTTTTGAAGCCTTGGTGAAGTATTCAATATTGGCAACATCTTTCAGAACTCTCCAAAATGATCTCTCCCAATTGGGGTGAGGGAGTGACGACAAGAATTCGAAGGTTTACCTTGGGGATTTTTCTGAATCCGCAGGTACTCTTCAATGTAATTAGTCATACAAGCCTCCCAATAAAATAAGTTGGAGAGAGGAATACAAAACATTTATTCGGTCAATAATAATATACCTACCCAAGAAATCTTTGTATAACTATAAAAGATTTTTCACACAGTAAAATATTACCATAGAAATGTCTTAATTACAATATGTAGAAATGATAATCCGCATGAATAATTATGCTGTACTCAATTACTATATATGTCCATATATATAAATCATACACACAACTTTATAGTAAAGGTAATGGGTATGTTATATGCATATGAAATTAATGAATGCATCATTATAATCATTATATATATTGAAAAAAGAATAAGCCATTAAAATAATGTGAACATGCATGATTTGTGTTAGAATAAATATAAATAGTTGTACGATTGTAAGAAAATATTTTATCAATATAAATTAATGAGGTAACCAAAATCAAGTATAAGATGAAGAAGTAATCCCAGAGTGAATCCAGTACAATTCAAGCAGCGAGGACAAACAATTTATTTCTCTACACGGAAACCAGAAATCCAAACAAATAATTGTAAAAGTGGTTTCGGAAAAGGGAATTTAAGCAACCCTTTGTCCAAGCCAAATACTTTAAATAATTTTTTTCGTTAGCAAGAGTTCATATAATGGATTTATCCGGATTTCCCAGCCTTTTGGATCGAGCGTTCCTGGAGTATCGAATCAGGCAAACGCGGCAGCGACTATCTGTTTCATTAAACAGTTTTGCCAATTTCCTGGATTTCAGCCCTCCAATCGTAAATATGTGGTTAAGTGGAAGCCGGATGCCTTCACAGGGGAATGTGGAGCGCATTATTCCAAAATTGGTGGATTTACTTGACCTTGAAGTATATGATATCCTTGGCCTTCCACGACCTGATACCAGTCTTCAACGATTAAACAAGGTCTGGCCTCGTATATCGACTGAAAATCGACAAATTCTCGCCGAACAAGCTGAAAAGTTCGCGACGGAAAGCGAAGCGGTAGCGACACCTGTTCAATTGCCACTCGAGGAATTTAAGGGGGAAGAAGAGATGGAAAAACAGACGGAAAAGCAGACGGAAAAGCAGACGGAAAAGCAGACGGAAGAACAACCGGAGGAAAGTCCCAGCACGTTGGAGATTGCTTCGCCTGATCTCGATACTGCGGACCCCTTAAAACCACCCGGGCAGGAGAACACCGCCTACTCGACCAGCCCGGTTGCCAATGACACAAAATGAATGAAACCATAAAAATTTAAGAACAGCAGGCTTTCCTTGACTTTACTTGCAGGCGGAATTACAATCTCACTCGAGCGATGAGGCTCGCTTCATAACAATAGACCGCCAGGAACCTGGCTGATAGCCTCTGCCTCTTAACGGCAGAGGTTTTTTTGCAAATCAGGTTGGAGAACCGGAGATTGCATGGAATTGAGTGCGAGCGACCTGCTTAACCCCGACCAGTTTCGATCGGTTGAAATCAGCTTGAGAATGTTCGAAGAGAACCTGCGCCTGACATCCACGTGGCTGGAGGGAAAAGAAGAAAATGGGATCCTGTACCGGCGCAAATTGGATTTCCCGGCGGAGCGCCGGAAAGCAGCCCGCCAAAGCATAAACGCTGCGTTGAACCAGATCTCGAACCTGGCACGAACACTCGAAATAGAATATGAGAAGAAAGACGCAGGCGGATCGATCCGCGGAAGAATGGCCGAGAGTTGAGCCAACCTGATCGAAAGCCAGTCGGGAAAGTTGAAGCGATATGGAGATGTGGATCCCCGGGTGGAGACTGCCATAGACCCGGGCATTCTAAAATTGGCGGAACTTGCCAAAGAGCTCGAAATCCTTTTTGAAGGGTGACAAACAGCGAGGTAATAAAACTACGCTGTATCAAATATTTGTAAGGAGAAAATAATATGTCCAGTATAGAATCCGTACATGCCCGCGAGATCCTCGATTCACGCGGCAACCCCACCGTGGAAGTCGAAGTGCTCCTGGACGACGGTGCCTTTGGACGTGCGGCGGTCCCCTCGGGTGCGTCCACCGGCGTCCATGAGGCATTGGAACTGCGCGACGGCGAGAAGACCCGCTACGGCGGAAAAGGTGTTCTCAAGGCAGTCGAGCACGTTAACAATGAGATCGATGAGGCCCTGTTCGACATGGATGCGCTCGACCAATCTGCCGTGGACCAGGCCATGCTCACCCTGGATGGAACGCCCAATAAAAGCAAATTGGGCGCGAATGCCATCCTGGGAGTCAGCCTGGCGGTGGCGCGTGCAGCGGCTGATTCGTCCGGGCTGCCGCTGTATCGCTACCTGGGCGGAGTGCCTGCCAAGATCCTGCCCGTGCCGATGTTCAACATCCTGAACGGCGGCGTGCATGCCAACTGGCAAGGCACCGACCTGCAAGAGTTCATGATCGCACCGGTCGGTGCGCCGAACTTTCGCGAAGCCTTACGCTGGGGCAGCGAGGTCTACCAGTCCCTCAAAGGGGTACTCAAGAGCGAAGGGTACACCACTGGGGTGGGCGACGAGGGCGGTTTTGCGCCGGCACTTAAGAAAAATTCGGACGCGATCGAGTTGATCCTGAAAGCCATAGAGAAGGCCGGTTACAAGCCGGGCGACCAAGTAGCGATCGCGCTCGATCCAGCATCAAGTGGTTTCTATGAAGATGGTTTCTACAACCTGCGAACCGAGAAGCGCAAAGTCAGTTCGGCCGAGATGGTGCAGATGTACGCCGACTGGGTGGCGAAGTATCCCATCGTTGTGCTCGAAGACGGCCTGGCTGAAGATGATTGGGATGGCTGGAAACTTCTGAACAAGACCATAGGTGACAAAGTCGAACTGGTCGGCGACGACCTGTTCGTGACCAATGTCGAACGCATTGCGCGCGGCATCCAGGAAAATGCAGCCAACGCAGTACTGATCAAGCTTAACCAGATCGGCACACTGAGCGAGACGATCGCGGCGATTGAAATGGCCTACAAGGCGAACTGGGGCGCGATGGTCTCACACCGATCCGGCGAGACGGTGGACAGTTTCATTGCCGACCTGACGGTGGCCATGCGCACCGGGCACCTCAAGACAGGTGCACCCTGCCGTGGTGAGCGCGTTGAGAAATACAACCAGCTCATGCGCATAGAAGAAGAGTTGGGCGAGGCGGCGGTATACGCCGGGCGCAAGGCATTCGTGCGTTAGCCCTGACGACGGTTGAATCCCGGAGAACGCCAGGCGCGAATGGCAACGACCATCATCCTCGTCCGGCATGGACTGACTGAATGGAACCGGGTGGAGCGTTTCCGAGGGCGGATCGACGTTCCATTAAATGACACCGGATTACAGCAAGCCGAGGCGACCGGCCGCCGTGTGGCTGCCCAATGGCAGCCGGCCGCCATTTATTCCAGCCCGCTTTCACGGGCAGTCAGGACTGCCGAGGCGATTGGCAGATGGTCCGGCCTGGAAGTGGGGATCGATCCCGGCCTGGTGGACATTGACTACGGTAACTGGCAAGGACTTACCCCTGAGGAGGCGCGCATCCGTTGGCCCGATGCGATCGACCTGTGGTACCAAATGCCTCAACTTGCAGACATTCCATGCGGTGAAAGACTGGAGGAGGTGCGCGAGCGGGGCATGAAAACCGTGGACGAACTGGCTGCCCGGCATGCCGGGCAAACCATCGTGCTGGTGAGCCATACGGTGATCAACCGGATCATACTATTAGGAGTGCTTGGGTTGGGAAATGAACGTTTCTGGCGTATCCGGCAGGAGCCCTGCGCCATCAATGTGTTCGAGATCGAGGGCGGGGAGTACACTCTAGTTTCTTTGAACGATACCTGCCATTTGTTCAATCCCGGCCCGGTTTGAGATAATGTCCCCCCTTGTAATTCAGGAGTGACCGCGAATAGGTCACATCACCAGGCTTTCACACCTGCTTTTTCAACATATTACGTCAAGCAAGTTGGCCAGAGTCGGTTTTTATTGTGGGTCCAAGCAGGGATTAGGATGGGAAATACATTCTGCCAGTCTATAAACGGATAACGAACCTGCAATATTCGCATGTAATGCTGTCCATGCCGCGCAGCACCACGGTGGTGATGTTGCCTCCGCAGGCAGGACACTGGGCCGGGGCGGCCTTGACCTTGTCCACAGCCGCCTGGTCGAGCCCCACGGCGCGACCAACATCGAAGTCCTTATTCCTGGCGCGATTGATCAGCACCTGCCAGAGAGTATTCTCCTGCCAGATGTGGAAATGGGCCGTCTGTACCGGGGAACCACTGAGGAAGTGGATCTCGATGTGGTCCTCGTTCTTGAGCAGGCCCTGCTTGCTGGTTTCCACTTTTTCCACAAGTGGCACCGGGGCCTCCAGCAGCAATCCCTGCACCTTCTTTTTCTCCGTCACCACGAAGAGGACTTTCTTGGTGGCGATCTCTTCCTTCTGTTCGAAAATCAGGCGCTGATCCGTCAGGTAGAGTATGCCTTCCGGGTCGCCTTTCTGCTCCTGGCCGGTCTTGCACCAGGTGGCTTTGACGGCAGCGAGGCCGGCCTCCGTTGGCAGGAGCTGGAAGGAGGCTTCCGCCAGTTGCACAAGCAGATATTCGATATCTGCGAGGTGCCTGGTGGCCGTATCGACCTGGTTATTGAACTTTTCGTACATGCCATTAATGGCTCCTTCAGCAGCGCTGACCCTGCTTTCCAATTGGGTCACGCCAGATTGCAGACTGGCCAGTAAAGCGCGTGCGGCAGCCGGATTGCCGGTCAACGCAGCCAATTGCGGCATCTGCATTTCTATGGGGCGCAGGGAGGCTGCCAACGTGGAGGACTGAGTATTGATCTGCGCTTGCAGGTTCGGGTACAACTGGGCCCAGGAAGCGACCAGGGCCTGCGCCTGAGGCTCGAGGTCCTTCTCAAAAACGTAGCCGAGCGTCCGCAGGCTGAGAATGCGCATTGGCATGCCAGTGATAGTCGATTGGATTGCCTCCACCGCTTCACGACTCTTGGTCAATTGCACGCCTGTCTGTAACGCGTTGACCCTGGTCTGTAATGAGTTGATCTCCTCTGAAATCTGTTGGGTTGGATTAGGGGTAGCCAAGGTTTTCCTCCCGAAAAAATAGGATTAGGACAACTTTATTATTGCACAAAAGAAGAGGAATGGCAACAGCTGTGCGTTTTATGTCTTTGACAAAGTCTGAAGATGGCGTATTCTGCCACCATTTTGTTGTTTATTAATCGCGATCCCGCGGAAGAGCTTTTTAACCTTTCGCATGGTAGAATCAGGCGGATTTACCCTTGCAGGAGTGATTATTATGAAGATAGCTGTTGCATGTGACCACGCCGGTTTCCCGCTCAAGGAAAAGGTATTGGAAACGGTTCGCCTTGCCGGACACACGCCGATAGACCTGGGTACCGATAGCACCAAACCGGTGGACTATCCCGACTACGCCGAGAAGCTCGGGCGCCTCATCCAGTCCGGGCAGGCCGACCGCGGAATTTTGCTATGCGGTTCCGGGGTGGGTGCCTGCATCGCGGTCAATAAATTGAGAGGCATCCTTGCAGGTGTCTGTCACGATACGTATTCCGCCCACCAAGGGGTCGAGCATGATGATATGAATGTTTTATGCATGGGACCGCGCGTCATCGGGCCTGAACTAGCCGTGGAAGTTATTGACTCTTTTTTATCGGCGAGATTCATCGGCAATGACCCAGGGCAGGAACGGCATGAACGGCGGGTTGCCAAAATCCGGAAGATGGAAAGTTGATTGGGCAGGAACATGGCAATTCAAAAATTATATTCGCTAGGCCAGTCGCTGTGGTACGACAACATCAAGCGGCGCTTGCTTGAGAACGGGGAGCTGGCTGCCATGATCCGGCGCGGCGACATCCGGGGCGTCACATCCAACCCATCCATTTTTCTCAATGCAATCACCAAAACAAACGATTACGACCCGGCACTCGTCCCGATGGCCTGGTCCGGTTGGGATGCCGAAACGATATTCTGGCAACTTGCCATTGAAGACATCCAGGAGGCCTGTGACCTGTTCTCGACCATGTATCGCGAGAGTGAAGGCGCAGATGGTTATGTTTCGCTCGAAGTCAGCCCGACGCTGGCTCACAACACGGCCGGGACGCTGGCGCAGGCCAAAAGTTTATGGGAACGGGTGGATCGCCCAAACCTGATGGTCAAAATCCCGGCCACGCTTGAGGGCATCCCAGCCGTACGTCTCGCGATTCTGGCAGGAATCAACGTCAACGTCACACTGATCTTCTCACTGAAGCGCTACCAGGCTGTCATGGAAGCGTATCTAAGCGGACTTGAGGAACGACTCAACGCCGGTTTAGAAGTCCATCAAATCGCATCCGTGGCATCTTTCTTCGTTTCCCGCATGGATACGAAAGTGGATGCATTATTAGAGGCGCTCGGTTCTGACGAGGCAAAAGAAGTGCGTGGGAAAGCCGCCATTGCCTATACCAGGCTGGCTTACGATGAATTCCTCAAAGTCTTCCACAGTGAACGCTTTGCCCGATTTAATGCGGCCGGTTGCTCGGTCCAGCGGCCACTGTGGGCTTCCACCAGCACCAAGAATCCGGCATATCCTGACACAATGTACGTGGAAGAGCTAATCGGCCCGGGAACTGTCAACACCGTCCCGCCCCAGACCCTGGAGGCTTTCCGTGAGCATGGCAAGGCGGCAGTGACGATCAGGGATGACCTAGAGGGTGCGCGCCAAACGCTGGCTGACCTGGAAAGCCTGGGCATTGGGATGGACAAGGTGAAGGCTGAATTGGAAGCCGAAGGCGTGAAATCCTTTGCGGAAGCCTTCATAGCCATGATGCAGGCAATTGAGGTGCGGCGTTCCAGTGCCACAAGTGCAATCGGGCACCTAGCCGACCCTGTCAAGCGGAGGGTTGCCGACATGATCGCGGAGGCTGCCCCCGCCCGCTTGTGGTCGAACGACCCGACCCTATGGACGACAGACCCGGTTGGCCAGGAGGAAATCCGCAAGCGCATGGGCTGGCTGGACCTGCCGCGCAGTTCACGGGGGGCGGTGAAGGAAATCAACGATTTTGTGACACAAGTGCGTGCAGACGGTCTGACACATGTGCTTCTGCTCGGCATGGGTGGTTCTTCACTCGCGCCGGAGGTACTTTCCCTCATTTACTCTCCCCCAAACCCACCTGAGAGGAGCGGGAGGGAGGGAGCTATGCAATTCTCCATCCTCGATTCCACCGACCCTGCCCAGGTTCTGGAAACCGCCAGCCGTTTCCCACCGGAGAAGACGCTTTACATCGTTTCCTCCAAGTCTGGCGGCACAGCGGAAGTCAATGCTTTGTTCAATTATTTTTGGGCACAGACCGGCGAGGACGGCAGCCATTTTATTGCAATCACCGACCCGGGTACCACACTGGCAGCCCTGGCGAATGCACGCGGCTTCCGTAAGACCTTCCTGGCTGATCCAGCGGTCGGAGGGCGCTTCTCGGCTTTAAGCCACTTCGGGTTGGTTCCAGCAGCACTGATGGGCATGGATGTGGAACGCCTGCTCCAGCGCGCCAGGTGGATGATGCGCCAGTGCGCGGCGGATATCAGCGGGGCACGCAACCCCGGCCTAGTGCTGGGCGCAGTGTTGGGACAAGCTGCCGTGGATGGCCGGGACAAGCTGACCATCCTAGCGGATCAATCGGTCTCACCGCTGGGGGCCTGGCTGGACCAGTTGATGGATGAATTAAGCGGCAAACAAGGCAAGGGAATGATCGTTGTGGACGGCGAACCGGTGGCGAATCCGGAAAATTACGGGGCTGACAGGATATTCGTCTACCTGCGGCGGGAAGGCAGCCTGGACAAACAGGTTGAAGCCCTCAAGCAGGCTGGCCATCCGGTACTGATCTTCGAAATTACCGAAGCATATGACCTGGGGGCCGAGTTCTACCGTTGGGAAGTGGCCACGGCTTTCACATGTGCAGTGCTGGGGGTGAACGCTTTCGACCAACCGGATGTACAGGATGCCAAGACCCGTACGGTAGACAAGATGAAACTCTATGCCCAGACAGGCAAATTGGATGAAGGCGATCCCATCTGGGAACAGAAGGGGATACGAGCCTTTTCGAACATGGACCTGGGGGTAAGCGGATTGAAGGAGAGTATGCAAGCTTTCCTAGGCATTGCCAGAAAAGGCTCCGGCCGGAATTATGTGGCGATCAACGCTTACCTGCCGCGCAATGGAGCGAATGCCGAAGCATTAAGTGAACTGCGCGTAGCCATCCAGGAAAAGACCGGCTGTGCCACCACCGTAGGTTTTGGACCACGGTTCCTGCATTCCACCGGCCAGATGCACAAGGGCGGGCCGGATTCGGGGCTTTTCCTGCAGGTAACCGCCGAACCAACAAAAGACCTGGAAATACCAGGGCAAAAGATGCGCTTCGGCGTGCTCGAGCGCTGCCAGGCGCTGGGTGACTACGCGGCCCTGGCAGCCCGCAAACGGCGTATCCTTCGCCTGCACCTAGTGTCAACGGATATGGTAACGGAACTTATCAAAGCGATAAAATGACACCCCGATTTGTTCGGGGGGGAATTTCCATCCTATTGATCATTTTCCTGGCGGCCTGCCAATCCCAGGCCGCTCCGGCGTTAACCCCTATGGCCACGGCTAACCCCAGTACAACAGTCAGTCTGACTGCCACCAGTACGCCAACATTGATGCCTTCAGCGACGCCTTCTCCGACCTCAGTTCCGACCCTTTTTCTATTACCAACCCTGGCCCCGAATACGCCTCCCGTCGCCTGTGATAAACGCCGTCCGGCAATTGACGATCTATTTGCTGTGGTAACAGCCAATTATGGTCTTGACCCCAACTATGTTCCAGGGGACCTGGTCAGGCTGGGGGATTACCTGCCGGGCAGGGTGAGCCTGCCAGATATGCTCCTGCGTCAGGCAGCAGCCCAGGCTTTGGGAAAGATGGTAAAAGTGATGCTGGTGGATGGCCTGGCACCAACCGTGCTCTCCGCCTACCGGAGTTATTTCGAACAAGCCGTAGCCCACCAGCGCTGGGTGGTGGATGATCCGACCAACGCCAATGAAATCAGCGCACTACCCGGTCACAGCGAACACCAACTGGGCATGGCGGTGGATTTTGGTTCACCCGAAATGCCGGCCCTGACAGGCAACACCACTGACCCGTTTTCCCCACTTTTCGCCGGGACCAGCGAAGGATACTGGCTGGAGCAGCATGCATTTGATTATGGTTTCAGCATGTCCTCCCCGCTGGGAGCCGAAGCGTTGACCGGCCTGGCTTACGAGCCCTGGCATTACCGCTATGTGGGGGTGGAAATGGCCACTTATCTGCACGCAAGCGGTTATTTTTTGGACGAGTACCTGCTCAAGGTGCGGCCCGGGATACCCTGTCTTCCCTGAAAGCTGCCCCCTTATTTCCCTTTACCCCATTAGCATGGCGATCCCCAAATAGCAGGGAATTACCATAGAATTGCCATGAAATTGCCAATAGGAATGCAGAAAACTCCGCGGTAAGATTTATTTTGCTTCCGTTGGAGCAACCCATGCGATATAGAAACATCCTAGTGTGCCTGGTAATTTTTCCATTCTTGAGTGCCTGTGTCTCGGCATCAGCAAATCTGCCGTCTTTTTGGGGTTTCCTTTGGACCGTTTCCCCTATTCCAACGGACATACCGCCGGCTACGGCAACTTCCACGGAAATCCTGACATTAACTCCCACAACCAGTCTGACTTTCACAGCGAGTTTGACCGGAACACCGACGCCAACATCCACTTTGATGCTACCCCCGAGCCAAACTGCCTCCATCACCCCCACGCCCACAGATACTTTTCCAGCGTCCACAACGCCGACACCGTCTTCAACGCCCGTCCGCTCGCCCACACCAAGTCCGTCTTCATCGCCAACCCCAACATTGACATTAACCAACACAAAAACAAATACCTTACCAGCCTCGCCTTCTGCCACACCAAGTCCCACTTTTACGCCAACAAAGACAAAGGTTGCCCCGCCTGCACCGACAGCCACTCCAACAAGCACACCCGCGACGGCAGGTTGCACTTTGATCCATAACGGTGCCTTTGAGAACCAGTTGCTTACCCTGATCAACAACCAACGCGTTCTGGCGGGAATGGCGGTGTTGACGGATTCTTATCCTCTGGAGGTCTCTTCAGGCGAGCATAGTGATGACATGGCGATCAATAATTATTTGTCCCATGATGGATTGGATGGGTCAACTTATTGGAGCCGGGAGGTCGCGGCTGGATATTCGGGCAGTTGGGGCGGCGAGATCATCTATGCGGGTTCCGGGCAAAATAACAACCCCGAAAGCGCAGTCACCTGGTGGATGAACGATCCGCCACACAAGACAATCATCCTGGCGGATTACGACGATTTCGGGGCGGGGTATGCCTTTTGTCCAACTGGCACCTATGGAGGCTTCTTTACTGTGGACTTTGGGCATCGATAATTAACAGGAAAGTAAAAGAAATAACAGGAGAGGCTTCTGGATTTATTTCCGGGAGCCTCTCGATTTTTATATTATTCTGCCCTAAACAGGGTTCTTTGCAAGTATCTTTCTTATGGAACGATGTCCAAACGCATCGAAAATTCTCATTAAGAGTGGAACATTTGCCAAACCGCCGATGACCGCCCCTAAAATATTATTGAAAGGACCCGGCAGGGGTGGCATGCCAATATAGTCACTGAAATCCACACGACGGCCATCCAGCTCATATGTGGTCTGGCTTTCTCTCCGGATGACCGGCCGGCTCTCCAGGAATTTGCGCAAGGCGACCCGCTCGGAATCCGTCAGCCAAGCCGGGATGTCGGAGGAAGCCTTGAAATCCGCTATCCGGGCCAAATCCTGCAGGAGCGTCTTCTGGTCCACAGTAAGGTTGTTCTGCCTGGTGCGGAAATAGGCAACGTCCGGGTCGGTTTGGACGAGCTGTTTGAGCCAAAGGCGGTTAAGGGTGGTGCGGAGGGCGTTACGTCCGCCGGGTGTGGCCGTGTTCATAAACAGGTCATCATCACGGTGGGAGGCCCAATAGCCGGCCACATCCGGACCGACACGCATCCCATCACACAGGCCGAGGGAAGGCAGGATGGGAGCACCACAAGCAAGGAAATATGCCTCACCCAGCGCTGCCCGGATTACCTGCAGGCCGTGCCGATAGGCGGCCTCACGAGGCAGGTCCACGTGGCGTTGGCCGGGAAGCGCGCCTGCATAAAGGAAATCCAGCTTGACATAATCGTAACCCCAAAGGCGGACCTTTTTCATCAATGAGGCGAGCCAGTCCAGTACCGCGGGATGGCTGGTGTCCAAGGCATAGAGCTGCTCACCCCAATTGATACCTGCCGAAACGAGCCGGCCTTTTTCATCGAGCAATAACCAATCCCGGTGGTCGCGGTAGAGGCTCGATGAAGGAACCACCAGCAAGGGCGCAAGCCACAAACCGGCTTTCCGCCCAGTAGCGCGGATGTGGGAAGCCAAATCAGCCATGCCGGAGGGGACCTTGATGTTAGGCTCCCAATCGCCGACGGCGACCTGCCAGCCATCGTCCACCTGGAAGACGTCGAAAGGCAAGTCGCCCATATCCTGCAAAATTTTGAGAAGTTGTTGTTCGTGGATTTCGGTATAGAGACTGTACCAAGTACACCAGACCCGCAAGGATTTTTGAATACGGCCGGCGCCGAGGCGTTCTTTAAGCAAGCTTGCATACCGGTCGAAGATTTCGGTCACATTACCAGAGGAGAGAAACCAATCTCCGGTACCTTTTTCATACCAGCCTGTCAGAGTCTGCCCATCCAACCGCACATGGCTTTCCAGCCCCAACGCGCCGAGGAAGAGAACCTGTCCATCATGGAGTTCCACAGCTCCGTACCAGGATCCGTGCGGACGGGTTTCGTACGCATAGAGCGGGTCGGTCTGCATAGGGTGCAGACTGGATGGACGCATAGGGCGAACGCGGCGATTCGTTTCCACCCAGGCGGTCAACGACCATGACTGCCAGCCGGAGTAAAGATAGCGCCCGGGCGCGGCAGGCATCATCACGGTCACGCGTGGACCGTAGAGCAAAAGACCGTCCTTTGTCTCCCGGATGGAATCGGCGGCGAGTCTACATTGTTCGAGGAATTGTGTTGTCATGGTAGGTTCCGTTTTAGGAGCGAGGATGAGGGCGGCGAGTTCTCCATTCTTTTCTTTTCATTGGAGGAGTATTGTCCAGTATACCAAAAGGATGATGGAAGAAGAGAAGTTCTGGAGAGGAAAATAAGAAAACAAAGATGTTTTTGCACAAATAACAAGAATTAATAGGAAGGGATGCCCTGTAATTTCGATCGTCCCGCCCGGCCTTGTCCGCCCGGTGGTTCTGTGGCATAATTTGCATAAATAAAATATAAAAGGCGAAGATGGGAACGAGTAAGCCCCAAACTGCTGACAGCGAACCCGGGAAAAGTGTAAGCCGGGCAAGCGGGAAAGGCCGAAAATCCTCCCGGAGCCGTGATCTGAAATCAGTCCAAGGGTAATGAGTCAGATAGTCAAATAATCTGACAGTGGCCTGAGAATAGGTGAGCCGGAATTGTCCGTCGTTAGAAGGACAGGAGTATCAACCGCCAGGTCATACTCCGCTGAGTGCCTGCCGATGGGCAGGAATCAGGGTGGTACCGCGAGTTATCACGCTCGTCCCTGCCGGGATGAGCGTTTTCGTTTTGATAGGAAGACTATTTGACAATGAGACTAAACAACTGGAGTCTATCATGTTTAAACCAGTAAGCCCCAAACTCGATGTTACTGCCCTGGAAGAGGGGGTTTTAAAGTTCTGGAAAGATCAGAAAATCTTCAAGAAAACCACCTCCGAGCGCAAAGGCGCGCCAGAATATATCTTTTATGAGGGCCCACCGACGGCGAATGGCAAGCCGGGTGTCCACCACGTGGAGGCACGTGCCTTCAAGGATCTATTCCCTCGCTACAAGATCATGAAAGGGTTCCACGTCTCGCGGCGTGGCGGATGGGATACACATGGCCTGCCAGTGGAGATCGAGGTCGAGAAAAAGCTTGGTTTCAACAATAAACAGCAGATCGAGGAGTTTGGAATAGAGAAATTCAATGACCTGTGCCGAAAATCGGTCTTCGATTACATCCAGGAATGGGAGAAGCTGACTGACCGGATCGCCTTCTGGGTGGACCTGGGGGACGCCTATGTGACCTATACCAACGATTATATTGAGTCAGTCTGGTGGATCTTAAAGTCTTTCTGGGAACGTGACCTGCTTTTCAAGGGCTACAAGATCGTTCCCTACTGCCCGCGCTGCGGTACGCCGCTCTCGGATCATGAAGTAGCCATGGGCTATGCCGAAGCAACCGACCCGTCGGTGTTTGTGCGCCTGCCACTGGTGGACAAGCCCGGTACTTCCTTACTGGTCTGGACCACCACACCCTGGACACTGCCTGCAAACGTGGCTGTGGCAGCGGGTTCCGAGGTGGATTATGTAACGATCGAACGCACCTTGACGGAAAACGAGGAAGAAGCAGATGGCGGACCCGGGGCGAGGAAAGCCGAGACCAAGGAACGGCTCATCCTGGCGGAAGCCCTGCTGGAAAAAGTCTTCCGCGGGGAAGAAGTCAAGGTGGTGGAGCGATTCAAGGGCAAGAAACTCAAGGGAACGAAGTACCGCCCGCTGTTCACCTTCATGCCGCTGGAGAAACCGGCCCATTACGTGATCCTGGGTGATTTTGTCACCACCGAGGATGGCACCGGCCTTGTGCATATTGCCCCGGCTTTTGGCGCGGACGATATGGAAGCTTCCAAGACTGATAATCTGCCGGTGTTGATGACGGTTGGCCCGGATGGCGCATTCCTGCCACAGGTCACGCCGTGGCGGGGTGTCTTCGTCAAGGAGGCCGATCCGTCCATAATCATTGACCTGCAAGTGAGGGGGCTCCTTTTCAGGTCCGAAAAGTACACACACACGTACCCCTTCTGCTGGCGCTGTGACACGCCCCTTTTGTATTATGCGCGCGAAAGCTGGTACATTCGTACCAGCCAATTCCGGGATAGACTGGTGGAACTCAACAACACGATCAACTGGGTGCCTGAGACCATCCGGGAAGGCCGCTTCGGCGACTGGCTTTCCAACAATATTGACTGGACGCTCACGCGCGAGCGCTATTGGGGCACTCCGCTTCCGGTGTGGGAATGCGCGGATTGCAAGAAGCGTGAGTGCATCGGCTCGGTGAAGGAACTCTCGGAGAAGGCCGGGAGAGACTTGAGCAGCCTGGACCTGCACCGCCCGCACGTGGACGAAGTCAGCTGGGCCTGCGACAAGTGCGGCGGCAGGATGAGACGCGTGCCAGACCTGATCGACTGCTGGTTCGACGCCGGCTCCATGCCGGTGGCCCAGTGGCACTATCCCTTCGAGAACCAGGAAATGTTCAAGAAGCAGTTCCCAGCAGATTACATCTGCGAAGCTGTAGACCAGACACGCGGCTGGTTCTATACACTGCATGCGATCAGCACTCTGCTTTTCGACGAGGTTTGTTACAAGAATGTGCTCTGCCTTGGCCATGTAGTGGATGCCAACGGGCAGAAGATGTCCAAGAGCCGCGGCAATGTGATCGATCCGTGGGACGTACTGAACGAATCCGGCGCGGATGCCTTCCGCTGGTATTTCTATACCTGCGCGCTTCCAGGCGCCGAGAAACGATTCGCACCCAGCATGGTGACGGAGGTGGTCAAGAATTTTACATTGACGCTCTGGAACATCTACTCGTTCTTTGTGACATACGCAAACCTGGACCAGCCGATTCTCACCCACGGATCCTCTGCCAGAGAGAGAGCGGAGACAGGGGAGGGTGGAGGAAATAGAAATGAACTGGATAGATGGCTGCTTTCCTCCCTACATGCACTTGTCCGGGACGTTACGCAGGCCTACGAAACTTATGACGTGCCGGGGGCGACGCGCCCAATCGAAAGCTTTGTTGAGAGTCTTTCGACCTGGTACCTGCGGCGTTCACGCCGGCGTTTCTGGAAGTCTGAATCTGACACCGATAAACAGGCGGCTTACTCCACGCTTTACACCGCCCTGGTGACATTATCCAAATTGCTGGCGCCCGCCATGCCTTTCCTGGCTGAGGAGATGTATCGCAACCTGGTCTGCTCGGTGGAACGCAGAGCGCCCATTTCTGTCCACCTGGCAGCGTGGCCCAAAGTGGACGAATCGCAGATCGATGAGACATTGAACCGGGAAATGGCGCTGGTCATGAAAATGGTCTCGCTGGGGCACAATGCCCGCCAGAAAGCCAACAGAAAGGTACGCCAACCCCTGTCCGAGGTAGCATTCGCCCTGAGCCGCCTGGATGAACGGCATGCCGTGGAGACCTACGCCGACCTCATCACCGACGAACTGAACGTCAAGAAAGTGCGGCTGCTGGATACGACCATGGAAGCAGTTTCGTTCAAGGTCAAGCCACTGCCCAAGCAGTTGGGACAAAAATACGGCAACAAATTCCCCGGACTGGCCAAGGCCATCAGCGCGCTCGATCCCAACGTGGTCGCACCGGTCTTTCTCTCCGGACAATCGAAGAAGGTCAAGCTGGAAAACCAGGTCTATGCCATTTTGCCCGAGGAAGTGGAGGTGCGCGCGGAAGCCAAAACCGGTTTTGCGGTGGCGGCGGAGGGCGCATACCTAGCTGCCCTGGTGACCGATCTGACGCCAGAACTGGTGCGCGAGGGCCTGGCGCGTGAGTTCGTCCGGAGGGTGCAGGATCTGCGCAAGACCGCCGAACTGGACGTGGCTGACCGGATCAAAGTAAACGTAGTGGCTTCTGCAGGGTTGAAAGAGGCCATCGAAACGTACCGGGATTACGTCACCACTGAAACGCTGACAGTGGAATTGAACTTTACCGATCCGGTTCCCGGGTCTGCAATCGCCTCGGACGAGTTTGACAAGGAGAAGGTCACGGTCGGGTTGGTGAAAGCATAAAATAAATTCATCCGCCAATATCCGTGAATCCTTCCAAAGAAAAATATTGGAAATTCTGAGAGGAAAACCAATAATCTAAATGCGGTGGGCTTTTCAAACCACCGCATTTTTCACAATCTTTTTTTGAGACAGGGGAGAATGTTTGTGCCATCTGCCAGAAGCGTTACAGATTCGAAAGGTCCCAGATGGAGGTAATCGAATATAATTTCGGTAATTGAGGATAAACAATTGATAAAAACAGATTCAGTTTTCCGAGACAATACGGGCGGGGAACGGAAGGGCGGATGCCGCAAGAATTACTATGCCTGGTAACGAAGATCCTGGATCACGGGGAACAGATATACAGCGTTCTCCTGAGGCCGGAATCGCCGGCGCCTCGCTTCCGGCCGGGCCAATTCCTATACCTGGCGCTGGATACATATACACGCGGTGACCCCTGGCCGGACAGCCGGGCTTTTTCCATTGCGAGCGCACCAGCCGAGCGCCAGTCGCTGCGAATCACCTATGCGGTCAAAGGAGAGTTTACCGGCCGGATGGAAGCGGAGTTGCGTGCAGGCAGCAGGGTATGGATCAAAATGCCCTTCGGCGATTTCACCATCCGCACCGACCAGGAGGTATGCCTGCTGGCGGGTGGGACCGGCGTGACGGCTTTCACCGCCTTCCTGGCGGGCCTTAACGCAACCACCCGGCAGCGTGTGCATCTTTTGTATGGGGCGCGGCGGCCAGACCTGTTGATCTACCGTCCGTTGGTGGAAACGGCGAGGGAGCGCTGCCCGGGATTGCATGCCCAGTATTTTGCAGAGCAGGATTTTGAAGGTACGGATTGCCTGCCGGGAAGGATCGAGGTAGAGACGGTGTGGAAAAGCGTTCCCGAACCGCCAACCCTGACCTATTACCTGGCCGGGCCGACCGAGATGATCCAGACGCTCACGACCGGGTTGAAGCAGCGCGGCGTGAGGTCCGGACAGATCATAGCGGATGCGTGGGAGTAAACCATGCGGCGGTGGAAAGGGATAGGTGTGTGGCCATTCCCAGCTCCATTTCGAATAAAAAAGTCTAAAGATGCTATAATTTAAAGTTGACAGGGGTGCGCCCCGATATTATTTTTAAAGGAATTATTGGAAAGATTTCCTTGAGGTAAAATTGGATCTTCCAGAACCTGCCATAGATAATTCAGAAGCAATCCTGCACGGGAATTACGCCCACACTGTCATATTGCCGCCCAAAGGCTGGGCGCCGCTTGCATTGGGGGAATTATGGAAATTCCGGGAACTGCTTTTCTTCCTAACCTGGCGCGACATCAAGGTGCGCTACAAGCAGACCGCGCTGGGGGCAGCCTGGGCGGTCCTGCAACCGGTGCTGACGATGATCCTGTTCAGTGTAATTTTCGGCGGGCTGGCAAAACTGCCCTCCGAAGGGATACCCTACCCGATATTCACGTTTACCGCCCTATTGCCCTGGCAACTTTTTGCCTTCGCGCTGACTCAGTCTTCCAACAGCCTGGTAGGGAGTCAGAACCTGGTCAGCAAGGTCTATTTCCCACGGCTGGTGGTTCCATTTTCGTCGGTGTTGGCCGGGGTGGTGGATTTCGCGATCGCCTTCGTAGTACTGTTGGGATTGATGGCTTTTTATGATGTCCGCCTGACACCCGCCATCCTGCTGATGCCCTTGTTCCTGCTCCTGGCGCTGGCCAGCGCACTGGCGGTGGGTTTATGGCTTTCGGCACTGAACGTGCAGTACCGGGACATCCGATACGTGGTGCCGTTCCTGACGCAGTTCTGGATGTATGCCACCCCCATTGCCTATTCCAGCTCGCTTATCCCGGAAAAATGGCGCTGGCTGTACAGCCTGAACCCGATGACGGGCGTGGTGGAGGGATTCCGCCTGGCAATCCTGGGCAAGAGCAGCCTGGATGTGATTTCGCTGAGTATTTCAGCCGGCATGGTGGTGGTGCTGTTGATCGGTGGGTTGTATTATTTCAAGCGCATGGAAAGTAGTTTTGCGGACATCATATAATGAGCGACGTTGCCATTTGGGTTGAACATCTGGGTAAGAAATACCGGCTGGGCGGGCAACAGGCGCGTTATGCGACGTTCCGCGAGGCAATGGTGAACGTGGCCAAAGCGCCGTTAGGATGGCTGAAAGGCGGGCGGAGGGCCGAGCAAAACATCCTGTGGGCGCTGGATGACGTATCGTTCGAGGTCAAGCACGGGGAGGCGGTGGGGATCATTGGGCGCAACGGGGCCGGGAAGAGCACCCTGCTCAAGATCCTTTCAAAGATTACCAGCCCGACAAGAGGACGGGTGGACATCTATGGGCGGGTGGGTTCGCTGCTGGAGGTAGGCACGGGTTTCCACCCGGAGCTGACCGGACGCGAGAACATTTTCCTGAATGGCGCCATCTTGGGGATGACACGGCGCGAGATCAACCGCAAGTTCGATGAGATCGTTGACTTTGCCGAGATCGAGAAATTCCTGGATACCCCGGTCAAGTTCTACTCGAGCGGGATGTACGTGCGCCTGGCTTTTGCGGTGGCGGCGCACCTGGAGCCGGAGATCCTGGTGGTGGACGAGGTGCTGGCGGTGGGGGATGCGGAGTTCCAGAAGAAGTGTTTGGGGAAAATGGGGGACGTGGCGCATGAGGGGAGGACGGTGTTGTTTGTGAGTCATAATATGGGGGCGATAGAAAATTTATGCTCAAAATCGATGTTGATGGAGGCTGGCGCCATATTATCAATAGGAGAAACAAAAGGAGTTGTAAATAACTACTTTTCTTCAGCAAACAGTGAACGACAAACCCCAATAGCTTTACGGAAAGACAGGCAAGGAACAGGTAGACTTATCTTTGATGAGATAAATGTGAATGATAGACAAATAAGGAATCGCTCACTTCAAGTGGATCTTTCTATTCGCAATCAAAATAAAGAAGAATATAAAAACGTTGCACTATCCATTATTATTAACGATCATCTCGGTAGACCACTCAGTAATCTTATTAATTATATTATTGATAAGCCTATTTTCGTAGGGATTTATGGTGTAAAAGTAAGGATAACCATTAACAATATTAATCTTGTTCCTGGAACTTACAGCATTAGCCCCTTTATCTCGTCTGATATTCAAAATGGGGAAATTTATGATTGGGTCATAAATGCCGCTTATTTTGATATACCCGATTATGATTATTACCATATCGGGCATACTCCTTATTTACGAGGCGAAACGATCTACTTAGATTATGTTTATGAAACTATATAATTTTTTAAAGAAATTAATACCCGCTCCAATAAAAAACATAATAAAAAGAGTACCTATCAAGTTGCCTTGGGGACATGAATCTGGTAATCAATTGAGTGAATCTGCATCCATTATTAATTCACAAAAGGTCAATGTCAGGATTTTAAATAGGAAGTATCCAATTAAAACCGACCTAAAAGTATATTGTTATGATTTACCCGATGAATATCGATCTAGACCAGATGAATTGCCCCTTCCATCTGAAACATTTTATGCAATCTATGATTTTTTCAAGAATAACATAGCCACAACCGACCCGACCGAAGCTGATTTATTCTTTGTACCGTTGAATTTAATTCAGAGTCAATTCAGGAATGAAGATCCTGGCAAGATTATTAATGAGTTGAAGTATCTTTCCAGCAAGAAAGACCATATTCTTGTTGCAGCGGGTGATTTCTCCCAGAGAAGTAAGAAAAATCACTTTGGATTAGCCTATAAGAATACATATGACTGGCTGGAAAAATTTATTTTGTTAGCGTTGGAATCAACAAATGATTTAATTCCCAACCAAGATATAGGAATTATTCCTTTCAATACCCTCGTTGATGACCCATATTTCAATACAAATACTCGAATATGTCTGTATTCTTTTCTTGGGCGAATTAAACATGAGTTACTACCCAAAAACCACGTGAGAACTCAATTAGCATATCTGGAAAACAAACCCGATGTCTTTGTAGACACAAAATTGAAATATACTACAAGAAGGAAACTTGAAAATAACTATAGATATGCGACTAAGGATGATTTTGAATTACTAGCAAGAAATAGTGCGTTTACCTTAGCGCCCGCTGGTTACGGAAAGTGGACATACCGCTTTTTCCAAGCAATTCAATGGGGTTCTATTCCGGTCCTTTTCTCAGATGATTATATAAAACCATTTATCAATAGGATTCCTTATGACTCTTTTTCAATAACTTTGCCCGAGAAAGAAATCTCGAACGTAGATAAAATCTTGAGAACCATTTCTCCACATGAGATCAAACAGTATCAAGAAAACCTAAAAGCAAATCAACCAAAATTTTCCCGGCAGGCATTTTTTGATATGCTGGTTTCTGAATTGGAATCTTTACGCCAAAAATAAACCATCTCTTTTATTCCATTTACCCTTACTCGTGTTGACACGTTCGAAAGAGCTCTCTTCGGAGCTTATTATGAAAGATTACGATCGCACTATAAAAAAAGACTTACGTCATAATAACATCTTGGTGGTTTAGAAAGATTGTGCATGAAATGTAGGGTAACTTATCAGCATGATTGATAATAATCGTCTTTAAAAATACAAATGGAAATAGGTGATAAATAATAAATGGTAAACGCCATCCAGAGAAAATCAGATAATGGGTTAAATTGCCCTCCTGTTCTATTCTTAATATATAACCGGCCCGAACTAACAAAACGCGTTTTCGAACACATTTGTTTATCCAAGCCTAAAAAGCTTTTTGTTGCGGCAGATGGTCCAAGTTCATATAAAGAAAACGATTATATTTTATGTGATAAGGCAAGAGATGTAATAAAAAATATAAATTGGGATTGCAATTTGCAGACTCTTTATCGCAACCAAAACCTCGGTTGTAAAATTGCAATCAGTTCTGCTATAACTTGGTTTCTTGACCATGTTGAAGCGGGCATTATCCTAGAAGATGATTGTGTACCCGATATATCTTTTTATTATTATTGTGAAGAGCTTTTAGAAAGGTACAAAAACGATACGAGGATCGGAATTATTTCAGGAGATTCATTCCTAAAAGGCCAAGAGTTTGAGAATAGTTATTACTTTTCCAATTTCCCACATATTTGGGGGTGGGCTACGTGGAAAAGAACTTGGAAGAATTATGATAGTTCGATTAAAGATTGGCCTCAATATAGAAATTTAGATTGGCTAGAAAAAAAAACCGGATCTAAAAAATATGCAAGAATATGGTTCAATATTTTTGATAAAGTCCACAGACATGAAATCGATACTTGGGATTACCAAGTAGCTTTTATGCTCTGGACACAAAATCAATTAAGTATCGTACCAAATCGCAACCTTGTTTCAAACATCGGCTTCGGTATTGACAGTACGCATACCAAAGACACTACTGATAAGACATCCATGATGGCTTTAGAAAGCATGGTTTTTCCATTAATACATCCACAGTTAATTTATCGTGACCTAGAAAATGATCTACTTGAATCCCGTGAGTTATTTGGATCCTCATTACCACTAACGAGAAGGTTTATCAATAAAATAAAAAAATTTGGAAGATAATATAATGTTTACCCCAAGTAATGATAAATTGGCATTTACCACTGAACAGGCAGTGTTAAAGGTAATGGAAACACATGAAGGGAGGGAAAACATATTCCTTTGTTATTACGAATGGGATGCAAACAATGCCTTTCAGAGATATCAATGTAGCGAAGAATGGAATGCTGTTTTAAATTTATTATCCCAATATACACCTCCCACGATGAATGCGTTGGACCTTGGTGCTGGAAATGGAATAAGTTCTTACGCATTAAATCTATCAGGTTATTCAGTAACTTCGCTAGAACCTGACCCAAGCGAATTGGTAGGTTATGGTGCTTTAAAAAAGATATTGAAATCAAAGGCGCTTGCTATTTACCCTATAAGTGGTTATGGTGAAGAACTTCCTTTCGCTAATCAGACTTTCGGCTTGGTATATTTACGCCAGGTACTTCATCATTCCAAGGATTTAAAGAAGATGATGAACGAAATATCACGAATATTAATGCCTGAGGGGATATTTATAGCAACTAGAGAGCATGTAGTAGACAATAATGCATCCAAGGAAGCTTTTCTTAGGAATCATGCATTACATCAATATACAAAGAATGAGGGGGCATTTCTACAGGTCGAGTATCTAAAGGCTCTTAAAGATGCTGGTTTAAAACTTGAGAAATTAATTTTAAGTTGGGATTCAGTTATTAATCATTATCCTACATCAAACGAGATGGTCAAACAACAATTTCGCGCTGCAATAAAGAAGGAAATCGGGCAATTAAATGGGTTAATAGTAAATTCCCCCAAAACAGAAAGACTATATAGGCGAATAAAATCTGTAAGGGACCGAACCCCTGGCCGAATGATCTCTTTTGTAGCCAGAAAAAATACACAAGGATAGGCGACGAATTGGAATTAATTGTTGACGGTATTATTTATCTTTATCAAAAATTCGGAGGCATATCCCAACTATATACCGAAATCTTCCCCCGTTTGTGCGAAATTGAGCCAGACTTGGCGATTACTTTACTAACCCATCCCAAGGGGCCCATGGATAAATTACCGAAACATGAGCGCATAACCCTTCGATCGATACCTAATTTATACCGATATATCCGCCCTCACCGCTTTTGGAATCCATATTATTCTCAGATATGCCAACTGGCTTCAAGGGCATTCCTAGGTAACAGCAATGGAAAAATCTGGTTGTCAACTTATTACACCGAACCGATTGCCTGGTCTGGTTCACAAGTATTGGTCGCTTACGATTTTATTTACGAAAAATATAGTGCCTTGTACTGGCAAAACAAAAGATCAGAGGCGGAAGACACGATTCGAAATAAAGCAAAAGCCATTTCCAAAGCGAACCTGGTAATCTGTATCTCGGAGACCACACGCAAGGATCTGATGGAGCTATATCATGTACCGATCAATATGACAACCGTGGTGTATTTAGCCCATAAGCCAATTTTTAAAATCTTAATGATTTTGAAAACGAGAAAAAGGGTAAATTTATCCTGTATGTGGGCAGGCGGGATCTCTATAAGGATTTCGATATTCTTTTACGTTCTTATGCAATTTGGTCAAGGAGGTTTGAGATTGGCCTGGTATGTGCCGGTGGAGGCGAATGGACGAATATTGAAAAACAAGCCATATCCCGGTATGGATTGGATAGTCGGATAAATCTGTACCCTCAAGTTGATGATATCCAACTACGAAACCTCTACAACCAGGCATCAGCTTTTATTCATCCTTCACGATCTGAAGGCTTTGGCATCCCATTGCTGGAAGCGATGGCATGTGGGTGCCCCGTTATCGCTTCGAAAATCCCCTCATCCATTGAGATCGCCGGAGACGTTCCCATTTATTTCGCCCCTGGAAACATGGAAGAATTGATAGTTGCCATGGACCAGGCTATGATGGAAGGCCGCGCAACTCCACGGACCACTGAAGGGTTAGCACTGGTCCGTCAATATTCCTGGGAAAAAACCGCCCAAGGTTTTCTGAATGCATTTCGTTCTCTAGTATGACCATTTCTCAAAATCCGCCGACAAGAACCTTACCACTCCGTCTATCAGCTTTAGAGACCAGTCATTTAATATAGTCTGCCAATATTGAAATGAATCAGCCTTTGATATCCATAATCACCCCGTCCTATAACCGAGCTGGAATGATCGAGACTTGCATTCATAGTGTAGTAAGTCAAGATTACTCCAGGATAGAGCATATCATCATGGATGGTGGCTCAACGGATGGGACGCTGGATGCGCTCAAGAAATATACCCACTTGCGGGTTTTCAGTGAGCCCGATGAGGGTATGTATGATGCGCTCAATAAGGGGCTAAAGCTGGCCAATGGTGAGATTATCGGATTCTTAAATACGGACGATCTTTATGCACCAGGCATCTTTGCCCAAATAGCACTCCTGTTCTTGGACGAAACCGTAGATGCTGTGGCAGGATCAGCGGGTATTGTCGAACAACCGGCCGATATTGCGCAAGCCAAGATTTTATTCCATCCGGGACGAGGTGAATATCTACTCAGGCACATGGTGCTGGGACCGCCAATTTTCAACGCCTATTTCTTTTCCAAAGGTGTATTTAATAAAATCGGTATGTTTGATACCCGTTATCAAATTGCTGCCGACCGCGATTTCATGCTGCGATTCGCTCTACGGAACATTAATACCATAATTGTCGATTATCCAGTATATTATTATCTTCAGCATCCAGGTTCATTTACCTTTGATTATGATGAAGACAAGTTTCGAAGAATTGTCGATGAACATCTTTTGCTATCAAAATCCTATCTCGATATTCGCATTAAATATCCCCGACAATTGATCAAAAGCCTGGTGGAGCTGCGTACACGGGAAACAATACGCGTCTGTGCGCATTATATGCGGCGAAAGGAATTTTCCGGGGCATTTTATTATCTTAAAGAGGGGTTTCTATATAATCCTTTTTGGTTAATGCGGTTCTTCAAACATGCCATTGTACACCCCATCCGGCAAAAGAAAGGACTTCCCTATCAATCACCATGATGAAGAAGCCGGATAAATGGATTTCAAAATCAGCCTTCACCTAATTTATAATGAGCAAACGCTCACATTAACTAAAGCTCTGATAACATGTGCTTTGGAAGGACATCATACAATTTTTGTCTCTACGATGGAAGAATAAGTTCTGTAAGGATATAAATTCTTAATGGATGACCTTGTTTCGATCATTATTCCCACTTTTAACCGGCCGGAATTGTTAGTGGATGCAATCAGGAGTGCGGCAAACCAAACCTATAAATCTACAGAAGTCATTGTTGTAGATGATGGTTCTCAACCTCGCCTCGATCAACAAGTTCTTGAGCCATTCTGTAACATGAAATACATTTATCAATACCATTCGGGAGTGGGAGCGGCGCGCAACACTGGATTAGCGAGCAGCCAGGGAAAATATATACAATTCCTGGATGATGATGATTGGCTATCTCCGGATGCCATTCAAAGAAAGTTATCAGAAATCAATTTAAGCCAAGATATTGGAGCGGTATATTCAGACCTCTATTTGACCGATGAGAAAGGGGTTGTCGGTTCAAGATTCTTTGAGAATTTGCCCAGACCATTACCGAATGGGGATCTTTATCCAATCCTGGTTGAGCACAATTTTATTCCAGTCCATTCCTTGCTTTGGAAGAGGCAGGTTCTGGAAAAGATAGGCGGTTTTTCGAATCGTTCCAATCTAGAAGATTGGGAGTTACTTATCCGCGCAGCGGAATTCAGTACTTTTTCAGCTATCGATAAACCGTTAGGCTATTACCGGATCCATGGGCGAAACAAGTCTCATAACTCTGTTTCCCGGTACCAGAGTCAACTTGGTTTTCAAGCTTATATTTCTGAATCAATACGCTTTGGCCTATTGCCTCAGTCACAACGCATACATTTATTGTCCAAGTTCGCTTTCCAACAATGGGCATTCGGAGATCCGCATAAGGCGATTTAGTTTATCGGCATGGCTCGCCTGGATAAACCATCGGCTTCATTACCCATCCTGGTGAGACTCTTCATGTTATTTGGCAGACCTGTTGCCCGGTGGGCGGTTAAGGTTCGTGGATGGGTCTGGAAAATAATCGGCAAATGAGCATTCTACGTTCGGCAAACTTGTTGTAGGCGCTCACCATCCAGAACGAGACAAAAAAAGAATTCCTTCCTTTCCGAATAATCAAACGATTGCTCATTGATAGAAAGAACATAATTGATGTCTTCAAAAGATAATGATTACGAAATATCGATCATAATAGTGAATCACAATACGAAGGATTTGCTGTGTGATTGCCTGCGCTCGATCCTGGAGGAGAGTTCTAATCTGCCATTCGAAGTCATCGTCGTTGATAATGCCTCTGGAGATGGCAGCCTTGAAGTGATACGTGAAGAATTCCCAACTGTAAAATGCATCGAAAACTCAAGAAATTCCGGCTTTGCAGCCGGCAATAACCAGGCCACAGGGCTGTCCAAAACCCCATATATCATTTTTCTTAATCCCGATACAATAGTTCTTCCGGGATTCTTAGTTCACTTGAAGAAAGCGTTCGATGAGAATTCCTTTATTGGTGCAATGGGAATACGGTTGTTAAATCCGAATTGAACGATTCAACCATCCTGGGGAAAGTTTTCTTCGGCCTGGACGGAATTCTTCTTTCAAAGTTTTCTGTATAAATTATTCCCACCCCCAATTCCCATCGGGAAAGAAGTTCACCCGATGCTGATCCGGTCTTACAAGTATGCCCATCCAGTCGATTGGGCTTCCGGGGCTTGCCTGGTGGTTCGCCGGAGTGTCCTTGAGAAAACAGGGGGCTTTGATGAAAATATTTTTATGTACGGAGAAGATGTTGATCTGTGCTGGCGCATCTGGAAAGCGGGATTCCAAGTATGGTTTTGGCCATATGGAGAAGTGATTCATTTTGATAAATCTGCATCCAATCGCAATTATGAAGACTGGATAACCAATTATACAAAAGGAGTGTTGTACTTTTACAACAAAAATCGCTCAAGAGGGACGCTTGTCTTATGCGGATTGTTTATCTGCTTGGGCAGCATTTTACGACAGATCCTGTGGAGTGGAATCTATCTAATATCTACAAAACGGCGTATTGAGATTGCTCAGCGACTTCGCGGCTATAGAATCGCTACCCATCTTGGATACCGCGCTATTTTCCGGATATAAATTACTTTCGAACCATTATCGGATGCCGTAATGGTTAATAAATGTGATTATTTTACGGTAATGAGATGTGAATCATCTCCCTATGAATAGCATGAAGCCTTTGATAATAGGAAAACTTTACGGATTATTGAATGCGCATTCTTATTGTTCATAATTATTACCAACAGCCAGGTGGTGAAGACACAGTCTTCACCACTGAAGTAGCCATGCTTCAAAATCATGGACATGAAGTCATAATTTATACCGATAACAATATTCGCATACAAGAAATGAACCCTTTAGTAGTCGCGATCCAGACATTATGGTCGCAGCCATCTTACAACAAGGTAGATGAGATTTTACAAAAAGAAAAACCCGATGTGGTTCATTTTCACAATACATTCCCGCTGATATCACCCGCAGCCTATTACGCCTGCCATGCGAGAGCTGTTCCGGTTGTTCAATCACTTGACAATCCACGACTACTTTGTCCGGCCGGGACCTTCTATCGAAATGGCAAATTGTGCCAGGATTGCCTGGGGAAAACTCCACCCATCCCGGGCATTTTGCATGGCTGTTACCATGATTCACGTCTACAAACAGCAGTAATCGCATCGATGCTGACATTTCATCGCTGGATCAAAACTTGGGATAAAATGATAGACACTTACCTTGTGGCGACAGAATTCTATAAGCGAAAATTTATTGAGGGAGGCTTGCCGGCAGAGAAGATTACTGTAAAACCGCATTTTATTCAAGATAACCCTGAACCAGGATGGCCAGGGGAACCCGGAAAATATGTGCTCTATATAGGAAGACTCGATCCTGAAAAAGGTATACGGACCTTACTCAGTGCCTGGAAAAACTTGAATATTCCATTGAAGGTGCGCGGCGATGGACGAATGGAACAAGAGAGCCGGGATTTTATAGCTGTACATCATGTGAATTCTGTTGAGATTATTGGAAGGCTTTCAGCAGATGATCTTAAACAACTGAGTAAAAACGCGCGCTTTCTCATTTGGCCATCAGAAGGGTATTATGAAACATTTGGTTTGGTTGCCGTGGAATGTTTTGCTCAAGGTATCCCGGTTATTGCATCAAATATTGGCGTCAGGGCAGAGATTGTAAAGAATGGGGAGACAGGATTGCTCTTCAATCCAGGTGATCCGGTTGACCTAGCATCCAAGGTGGAATGGTTATGGAACCACCCCGAAGAATCTACACGCATGGGACACAATGCCCGCCGAGAATACGAAGAAAAATATACTCCAGAGGGCAATTATCAAATGCTGCGGGATATTTATGAGCGGGTTATAGTTTCAAAGCGATGATGATGAATATTCTTGGCGTACACGTTTCCCCCACCAGTTATTCCACCGCAACAACCCAGATCCGAACATGGGTCGAGGCTGGGGAGAGTAGAAGTATTAACGCTACGGGAGTCCATGGTGTAATGGAAGCCCATGATTCGCCTGACTTCAGGAAAATTCTTAATTGTTCTGATATGAATACTCCAGATGGCATGCCATTGGTGTGGATGTTGCGCCTTAAGGGTGTGAAAGACCAAATGCGCGTATACGGACCGACGCTAATGCTACATGTTCTGGAGATGGCTGGTAGAGAACTAATCCCGGTGGGATTTTATGGCGGCGATACTGATGTAATGGATAAACTCGTAAAGACAATGGAAACTAAATATCCCGGACTAAACATCGCTTATTCGTATAGTCCCCCATTTCGAGCCTTATCTTCAGAGGAAGATAATGAAGTATGTATAAACATCCAAAAAAGTAGAATTCGTATACTTTTTGTTGGACTGGGTTGCCCGAAGCAGGAAATCTGGATGGCTGAACATAAAGGGAAGCTCCCTGCGGTCATGCTTGGAGTTGGTGCCGCCTTTGACTTTCTTGCAGGCAGAAAACCACAGGCACCAAAATGGATGCAAGCAATCGGGTTGGAATGGTTATTCCGCCTTATGCACGAACCTCGCCGCCTGGCTCGACGATATTTATACAACAATCCGCGTTTTGTCTTGTTGGCTTTGGCAGATTTATTGGGTATACTAGGCAAAGGGAAAAAAGAGGCATAGGGATGCTCAGGCGGTTTTCAATCAACTTTGCAATCTTCTCCATGGTAATGGATGCCATATGGGTTGTCACCGGCCTGGAGGCGGCAGTTTTATTGCGACCGTTCCTGGAAGGATTACCCTTTGTAAAAACCATCCCCGAGGACATAAACCTGCCACCAGGCATCTACGTCCTATTCCCCATTGTCTGGGTGGGGATCCTTTCGGCATTTGCCATTTATGATGGGCGCAAATATATCCGTGTGGCGGATGAGTATGCCATGCTCACTTTGGCAAGTCTGATCGCAGCAATATCCATGGCGGGAATACTGTATTTATCTTACCGCCAGGTCTCCCGGGTAATGTTCTTCACATTTGTGCTGATCGTTTATGTATTATTCCTGACCTGGCGCGGGATCGCCCGACTGGGTTTCCGCTTGCGAAGGGATTGGCCGGATGTGCCACGGCGCGTGTTGATCGTTGGCGCGGGTCCCCTGGGAAGCCGCATCGGGGAACAAATCCAGAAAGCGCGCGTTGAAAACATGCAGGTTGCAGGGTATGTGGACGATGAGAAAATGGAGAAATCGCCGCCGGACCTTTTGGGAAATTTCAATGATATTCCCAGGTTTGTAAAAGAATCCGCCATCACGGACGTGGTGGTCGCCCTGCCATATTCGATCTACAAGAGGATGAATGAAGTAGTGAATCTCACCACCGACCTGCCGGTGAAAGTGTGGGTGGCCCTGGGCTTTTTTGACCTGGCACTGTATAGAACGGATATCGAGGATTTTGCCGGGGTGCCGATGCTCGATCTGCGCGCGCCGGCCCTAAGTGAATACCAACGATTAGCGAAACGAGGGTTCGATCTTTTATTTGGGTCACTGGCCACGCTGCTGGCCTTTCCTGTCTTGGCCTTGATTTCCCTGGCAGTATGGATATTTGATGGAAGACCGATCTTCCTGCTGCAGGAACGCGTGGGGGAAAATGGGCGGATCTTTAAAATGTATAAATTCCGGACGATGGTAAGGAATGCGGATCAACTAAGGAAAACTGTAGAAAAAATCGACTCAGATGGCAATATAATCCACAAGATCGAAGATGACCCACGCGTGACCAGGACAGGTCGTTTTCTGCGAAGATTCAGCCTGGATGAACTACCCCAATTAATCAATGTGGTCAGTGGAACCATGAGCCTGGTGGGTCCCCGACCGGAGTTACCCTACCTGGTGGAAAAATATCAAGCCTGGCAACGCAAACGTTTTGCAGTACCACCGGGGATGACCGGATGGTGGCAGATCAACGGGAGAAGTGAACGAGTGATGCATTTGCACACCGAAGACGATCTGTTTTATATCCAAAACTACTCCATCTGGATGGATATCCAGATCTTGATCCGCACTGTCTGGGTGGTGGTGATTGGAAAAGGATCCTACTGATCGAAAGATTAAATCATGCTGACAAATAGGCATCTTCGCATTCCAGGTTCATTGTTGGTGCTCGTTTTGTTTTTCTTTTCCAACGCTTCAGCATTCTTTTCCAGCGTGATTTGGCTTACTCCCCAAATAGTTTTCAGCGAATCCATATTATGGGTAATGCTAGCAATCCTTTCCATTTGGATTTTAAAGAAACACAACCTCCTATCGAAATTCTTTGAAAATCTAAGGAAGAATTGGATCATACTTCCGTTCCTGGTGTTTTCCGGCTTATCCATTTTTTGGTCGGTTGATGGGGAAATATCCGTAAGCAGATGGTTAATCCTTATTTGTACGATAATCGCGGGTGGATATATAGGATTGCGATACAGCATAGAGGAGATCATAAGATACTTATCAATTTTTGGAATATGTATTCTATTGCTCAGCGCCGTACTTGTTGTCTTTGTGCCAAGCAGCGGAGTGATGAATTATTACATCATTCAAGGTGCCTGGAAGGGAATGTACTGGCATAAAAACCACATGGGGTTAATTGCTGCATTTATAGCAATATTATTCCTAATAAACATTTTGATTTCCTGGGGTGCCAAAAAAAGGCAAACATTGTTGTGGGGATTGATCTACCTTATTTCATTGCTTTTCGTTTATCAATCTGGTTCTGTGGCCGCTTATTTAATCACCATATTCATCCATGGAGTGATTTTGGTTGGACTAATATGGCTGAGGATTAGAAAACAATTACGCAAATCCCACTATCTGATTCTTATTGTGATCCTACTATTGGCAGCCCTGATTGTGGTACTAAATTTGAACCATATCTTCGCGATCTTCGATAGAAATTCAACATTAACCGGAAGAGTACCAATGTGGTCATCTCTTTATAATATATACATAAGCAAACGACCTTTCGGAGGATATGGTTTCAACGCTTTTTGGTATCTTCCTTCCCATCAAGTGGCTATGCAGAAAGTAGCAGGTTATCCCGACCCGATTGTCATCTCGGATAACGGGTTTATTGATATATTGGTGAATACAGGTTTCTGCGGATTATTCTTGTTCTTAATTTTATATTTGGGGATTTGGTGGCGCTCCCTCAAATATGCGAGTAAAGCCAAAGATATTCAAGGGATTTTCCCTGCAATTTTGATGTTGTTTACATTACTTGCGAATATCAGTTGGAGCCTGATTTTTGAGAATGAAAGCTTCTTCATGCTTCTTATGATTTCCGTTCTTTTTTGCATCACTGCAGACACACTCCCCCCTAAAGAAAATAAGACCATCAGTTAATTAGATTGCTTAATTGATAGTGAAATAAGCAGCAGGTCCGGGTTTTCGACCGGGCCTGCGTTTGGTTAATCCAAGTCTTCGATCAGTTCGATTGGCATGACGGCTGTGCCGACAATACCCGGCCCTGTGTGCACGCCAAGCACGGGGGAAATTCGCAGGATCTCCAGTTTTTTAATGTTCAAGCGTTCGCTCATGGATTTTGCCAGCGCATCTGCACTTTCGGCAAACCGCCCGTGCAGGACCGTGGCCCACAACGGGATGGAGCCATACATATCAGCAATATGATCGACGATGGTGCCCAGGTTTTGGGTGACAGTGCGGCCCTTGCCAACGGTGGAGTATTTACCATCCTTATGGTCAACCCGGATGATGGGTTTGATCTTCAAGACAGAGCCCATGAGGGCCTGAACACGCCCGATGCGACCGCCGCGTGCCAGGTATTCGAGGGTTTCAAGTGTATAAATCACCTCGGTGTTGGTGCGGATCTTTTCCAGCCGTTCCAGAATTGCCTTCAAACTCCAGCCGGCTTTGGCCGCTTTGGCGGCAGCCAGAACCTGGAAGCGCTCGCCGCCGGAGAGAGTCATCGAGTTCGAATACACTGACGACATTTTCTTTTAGATGTTCGGCACCCATGCGGGCTGAGTTAATCGTTCCGCTCAGCCCGGATGAGATATGAATGGACAAAACGTTCCGACTGGCATCGGATACTTTGCGATATATCTCGTTGAAGACTCCGCTGGAGGGCTGGGCAGTGGAGGGGATGGCGGGGCGCATGGCTTCCAGGCGGTTATAGAATTCATCGGCGGTTATGTCAATGGAACTGACCTCGCCTTCTGGAAATTGGATATATAAGGGGGCCTGGACTATGCCCAGTGATTCCAGTTCCTCGTTGGGCAGATCAGCGGCGCAATCGGTTACTATTTTCATCAAAATCTCTCTTTCAAAAAGCGAATATTCAGGCAATTATATTCGAAATTGGCAACTTAGAATTGCCGTCTTGAACAAATGATTGTGGTTCCTGTGGGTCAACCGGCGTACATGGAAGGCTTACTGATTCTTTTTCGGGTGGAGGACTTTAAGTATTTCCAGACCAAAGTTCTCCAATCTCCAGGGAGACTGAGGCATGAGGGTTGAGAGTTCATCAAGGGAAGCGGGATTTTGCCCGGCGATGAGATGCATCCATGGCTTGGGCAGGACGACATCCGATTCGACCCCCATTTTTTGGGCAACGCTCCTGCGCCAGCTTGAGAGGGTATTCAGTCGGGAGAGAAAAAGCGGATCAGGGCGACTGGGGATGGGGCGTTTGAGGGGGGCGGCTTTCCTGCCCCGCCCAACGGCCTCCAGGATATCTGTGCCGTACGTGTAGATCTGTCTGGCAGTCAGATTAAGCGCTTCCAGGTCGGCCTCGGTTTTCGGGGCTGCCTGTGCAATGGAGACCAGGCGTTTTTCGTCCATCACTTTGAAGACGGGGCGGCCCATTTGTTCGGCCTGGAGATCGCGCCAGGCGCAGAGTTCCTGTAAAATGGCCAATTGTCTCTTGGTCAGGTCACGGGTTCCCTTGACGCGCTGCCAGGCGGGCAGGTCAGCCCGGGTGCTCCCGTTCCCCATGGCCAACCGGGCGAAGTCCTCGAAAGCCAGATCCCAGCGGCCGCGTTGTTGTAATTCGGTTTGCAAACTGTCGCGCAGGTCGAGGAGATGGTGTGTATCAAGGCGGGCGTAATTTAGCATGGCATGTGAAAGCGGTCGTTCGCCCCAGTCAGCTTTCTGATAGCGTTTATCCAAGGTAATGCCGAGTTTTTCGGTAAGCATGGAATCCAATCCAACCTGTTTATAGCCGAGGATACGGGCGGCCTGCATGGTATCAAAGATATGGACGAAGGTGATACCGAAATCGCGCTTCAAGCAGATCAGGTCATATTCTACGGCATGGAAGACCTTTTCGATGCCTGGATTACTGAAAAGAGGCGCAATGGTAGAGAGATCATGTAATGCCAGCGGGTCGACCAAGTAGTCAGTTAGCGGAGTGGAGAATTGGACAAGACAGACCTGCTCCCGGAAGGCATGGAGAGAATTGGATTCGGTGTCCACCGCCAAGCGTGGGTGAGTTGCCAAGCTACGGGCCATCTGTGCAAGGGCAACGGGTTCGGCGACCCAGACAGGCGGAGGAAGGGAAAGTGGCATGGATTTATTATAGCCGAAAGGAATGAGAATTGAGAGTAGAGGGAGAGTAAAATGAGAAGTGAACAGAAAAAAAGGGAAATCACCGACCCCGAATGTAAGGGTACATGGGGAATGGTTCAGGTGGGAGAATGGAAAAGAGGGAGGGGAGAAAGAACAGGGGAGATGTGCAGATCTCCGTCACGGCGGATGTACTGACGATGTCCGGCGAATTCAAGCAGGAAAGCGACCAGAAGGATACCACGTGCCACATCCGTGAACATCGTTACGGTTCGTTCGAGCGCTCAGTGATGCTGCCAACCGATGTCCAGACCGACAAGGCCAAGGCGGACTTCGAGAACGGCATACTGACCATCCGACTACACCAAGCGGAAGCGGTCAAGCCGAAAACGATCTATATCAAGGTCAAGTAAGGGTTAATCAAGGACCCGGTTCCTCACGCAGGGACCGGGTCCTTTTTTTTATCGAATATAGGCCTTTTTTAGGGGAAGGGGGTGTAAAATCGGAAAGAATAGAAATGTAAGGAGATTAATTCGCAGCCTAAGTGCGGCAACTCCCCAAAGAACGGGATGATGGCGCAAAGACATTTCATAAGGAGATGGTATGACAATTGTACTGGATGGTTCTTCCCTGAACATTGAAAAGCTGGTGAGGATCGCTCGGTTTGGTGAAAAAGTAGAATTGAGCGCCGAAGCCCTGGAGCGAATCAAGGTTTGCCGTGCCATGTTGGAGGAGAAGTTGACGGCGCACGAGACCATGTACGGCACCAATACCGGCATTGGCGAGTTCTCAGAGAGGATATTAAGTGATGAGCAGGTGAAGGAATTCCAGAAGTACCTGATCTACAACCACGCGGCGGGAATCGGGGAACCGGCACCATTGGAACATGTACGAGCGGCACTGGCGGGACGGATCAACGTGCATGCTCACGGCAATTCAGGCTGCCGGCCAGAGATAACCTTGACGTTTCTAGAAATGCTGAACAAAGGTGTGACACCGGTGGTCTGCCAGAAAGGCTCGGTGGGGGCCTCGGGCGACCTGGCCCCGATGGCGCAGGCGGCGCTGCTGCTAATGGGGGAGGGGGAAGCTTTCTATGCCGGCGAACGATTAGCAGGATCGGAGGCGATGCGGCGGGCTGAGATAGCGGTGCCGGGCTTGCAAGCACGGGATGGGCTGGCCGCAATCAACGGGTCGAACCTATTGACGGCCATGTCGGCGCTGCATATCCATGATATGGAGTGCTTCCTGAAACAGGCCGAGATTGCGGCGGCCATGTCGATCGAAGCCCTGCTAGGCAACCTCAAGCCGTACCATACCAAGTTGCACGAATTGCGCGGGTTTAAGGGGGCGGTGATCAGCGCCGGAAACATCAGGAAGGTGGTGGAAGGATCGGACCTGGCGACGGGTAAGATGAAGACCAAGGTGCAGGACGCCTACTCTATGCGTTCCACGCCACAAGTAATTGGGGCGGCACGTGATGCGATCGCGTATGCGCGTTCACAGGTAGAGATCGAGTTGAACGGGGTGGGGGACAACCCGATCTTTGTGCCCGAACTCAAGCTGACATTGACTGGCGCGAACTTCCAGGGTTCACCGGTGGCCCTGCCGATGGATATGGCCGGCGTGGCGATCACGATGGTATGCGTCCTGGCGGAGCGACGGCTGAACCGTCTGACCAACCCGGCTCTTTCGCAGGGTTTGCCGGACTTCCTGGCACACGAGCCGGGCTTTTATTCGGGCTTGATGCTGTCGCAATATACGGCGGATCATCTTATCGTCGAACAGCGTATCCTAAGTGCGCCAGCGAGCGTGCAATCCATCCCGGCGGCAGCGGACCAGGAGGATTTTGTCTCGATGGGCATGAATACAGCGCTGAAGAACGGGCAGATCCTGGAGAATGCCTACGGTGTGCTGGGGATCGAGTTCATGGCAGCAGCGCAGGCGCTGGATTTCCGGTCGTTCACACCCGGCAACGGGACACAGAAGGCGCGCGAAACGATCCGCAAGCACGTGACGCACCTGGAAGTGGACCGGCCGCTGTATCCCGACCACAATGCGATGAAGGAACTGGTAAAATCCGGGGAGATCCTTGAAGCGGTAGAAGCAGAAGTGGGAAAGTTGGGATGAGGAACGAGAATAAGATCCTCCACTGAGTACACAAAGGAATCAATAAATTGTTCGGAAGAAAGGGCCTCCCATGATCCTGTCCCAAATCAATTTCTTTTCGTATATTCTGCGAGGGCGCTGCACGATGAACGTACTGGTGCCGCAACGGAGGACCGGCGACCGGCAGGATTTATTTCAACCGCCGTTCCGGGTGCTGTACCTACTACACGGGTATTCGGATGACCAGACTGCTTGGCAACGTTGGAGCTCAATTGAACGCTATGCCGAGGGTCTAAACCTGGCAGTTGTAATGCCGGCTGCCCAAAACAGTTTCTATACGGACATGGCGCACGGCGGTAAGTTCTTCACCTACCTTACAGAAGAGGCTCCGAGGGTGGTGCAGGATCTGTTCCCACTTTCGGGTAAGCGAGAGGATACATTTATAGCCGGTCTTTCGATGGGCGGTTACGGGGCGTTCAAATTGGCATTAAGCCGCCCGGATTTATATTCGGCGGCAGCAAGTCTCTCAGGCGCTGTGGATATTTGCGAAGTGACCAAGGCACATGATGATCCCGAAAATACAGCCTGGTTGGAGACAATGCGGAATGACTTTGGGGACCTTGAAAAATTGGAGGGCAGTGAGCACGACTTATTTGCGTTGGCGCAGAAAGTCTCCCAGTCTGCCAAGAAGCCGCGGCTGTTTCAATACTGTGGAACGGAAGATATCCTCTATAAAGACAACGTGCGCCTGCGGGATTTTCTGCGCCCTCTGGGCTTTGACTACACTTATGAAGAGACGCCCGGGGATCATTCCTGGGAATATTGGGACAGGATAATCCAGAATGTGTTGAGGTGGCTGAAGTTGCAATGAAAAAACTCAGCTTCCTAACCCGCACCTCGATCCTGCTGTTCTTCCTTTTCGGCCTGGACAAGGCACTGGCGTTCCTGCGCTCGGTGATCGTATTACGCCAATTCCAATTATCCGCCCTGTTTGATGCTTTCAATTCGGCCAACAACCTGCCGGACCTGCTGTATGCGCTGATATCGGGTGGGACGTTGGCGATGGCCCTGATCCCGGTGCTGAGCCAGACCCTGACGGAGGATGGACGGAATGACCTATGGGAAGTGTTCTCGCGAGTAGCCAATATTTTCTTCCTGGTTGCGGCTGGCGTGGCTGCCCTTATTGCCATTTTTGCACGGCCAATCGTGGAGAGCCAGATCGGCATTGTTCCGGGTTTCTCGGCTTCCCAACACGTATTGGTGGCCAACCTAATGCAATTAAACCTAATTGCCACCCTTATCTTCTCTTTGAGCGGATTGGTGATGTCTGGCCTGCAAGCCAACCAACACTTCTTATTCCCGGCACTGGCGCCGATATTCTATAATTTGGGGCAGATCTTTGGGGCGGTGGTGCTAGCCCCGACCAAACCCTATACTTTCGGACCGGTGAGGATACCGGCTTTCGGGCTGGGGGTGTATGGACTGGTTTATGGTGTCATCCTGGGAGCATTGCTGCACCTGGCGATCCAGGTGCCTGGTCTGGTGAAATTCCGTTTCCACTGGGCCGCCTCGGTGAGTTTGAAGGATGACCGCGTACGGCAGGTGCTCAGACTGGTGGGTCCACGGTTGATCACAATGTTTTTCATCCAAGCCACTTTTATTGCGCGTGACAACCTGGCTTCGCGTTTGCCGGGCGCCGGAGCCATCTCGGCCCTGGCGTACGGCTGGATGATCATGCAGGTGCCGGAGACACTGATCGGAACGGCGATCGGTACGGCACTCCTACCGACCATTTCCGAGCAGGCGACCGCCAAAGACTGGGAGGCGTTCCGGGTAACCATCGAAAGGGCGGTACGCGTACTGGTGGCAGTCTGCCTGCCGGTTACGGCTGTCCTGGCAGCGGTGATCCATCCGCTAGTGCGGGCGATCTTTGGCCTGGACGAGGCCGGGACAAGCCTGCTGACCTGGACCGTGCGAGTCTATTTGCTGGCGCTGACGGGAGAATCCGTACTAGAAGTCGCTGCACGGGCATTCTATGCCCGTAAAGATGCCCTACGCCCACTCGTGGCGTCCTTCCTGAATACCGTTCTTTTCATCGGCGGTGGGGCACTGATCCTAATGCGATGGCCGGAATGGGGGGCACCCGGGATCGCATTAATCGAAATGGCCTTCACGATCGAAGCAACCATTCTGCTGGTGTGGCTCAACCGCTTACTTCCGAAGAAAGTAACCCTGGGTTCTTCCCTGTTGCGCGGACTGGCAGGGGCAGTAGTGGGCGGAGGGGTGGCTTATGGCCTGGCATTGTGGCTACCGCTCTCGGGTACGGTGTCTAGCCTGCTGGCTCTGCCGGTCGGAATGGTAGTTTGTCTGCCGTTCATCTGGCCGGAACTACGGTTGCTACTCAGGTTGTGACCTTTCTCATAACCTCTTCTGTTTGAATGTTCCATTAGGAGAGGGGAGTAAATCTACCCAAGGTCGGATACTTAATTGTTAGGGTATAATCGCACCCATGTCTGAAAACGAATTAAATGAGACACAACCCAATCTCGGCAAAGATGGAGCCGTACTAGTTGCCAAGAAGAAATTCCCGGGCTGGCTGGCCTGGGTTGTTCTGATCATATTTGTCGCCGCCGGAGTTATGGGCGGCTACAGTTCCGGCATGAACCAGCGATATGCGGCCCAAAACACACTGGTAACCGGACAGTACCAGGAGCAATTCCAACTGGGTGTAGAGGCCGTTAATGCAGGCCAGTATGAAGTCGCCAGGCAACACTTCGAATACATCATCCAGCATTATCCGGATTATCCGGGCGTGAAGAGCGCGTACGCGGACCTGATTATGCATATGCAGATCACGCCCACGGCGACCATCACTCCTTCACCGACCATAACCCCGACACCTGACACGCGCAGTATTGATCAAATCTATGCCAACGTGGTTGCCCTGCTCTCCGCGCCCGGCACAGACCTGTGCGCACGCAACTGGGACGATATCATCACCAGGCTCGATTCCTTACGGAAGGCGGATATCACTTATCATGCTGCTGAAGTGGATGGATTTTATTATACGGCTCTACGCAGCCGAGGCATCTGCAAGATCTATCCGCAATCCTATGAACCCAACACTTCCTGTGCAAGTCTGAACATCAACCTCGAAGGTGGGATCTACGATCTGACCCAAGCAGAAAGGTTCGGACCGCTGGATTCGAACGCCTCGGCCCTTCGTACTTGGGCGCGCATCTATATAACCGGCGCCAGTTTTTGGAACCAGGATTGGGTACAGGCCCAGAATTATTTCAGCCAGGTAATGGCCGCCCTGCCTCAATTAGCGGATTCTTCCTGCACGACGGCTACCGAGCGCTGGAGGCAGGCGACCCTAGGTTATGCCCAGGAACTGGTGGATAAAGCAGATTATTGCGGTGCCGAAAAACAATTCATCACTTTATTTACCTTAGACAGCCCAAAGAACGTGACCGTATTTCCGACCGCCACAGAAATCAAGAATATTTGCAGCGGGGATGTCAATCCACCGAAGAAATAGCCTTGCGTACTTTCCGGCAGAAGAATGCCGAAATGAATAAAAGCTGATGAGGCGACGGGAGACCGTCGCCCTTTGATAAGGGAGACTATGCAAAAATACATGGAGCTGGCCCGATTAGGGAAGAACAATTGGTGGCGCAGAGTTCTTGCGGTTGGGTTGATGTTGTTCATGTGGCAGGTCATCGGCGCCCTGCCAAGTGCCATCGTGCTTGTTTGGTCGGCTTTGCGAGGACAATTCCGGGCTGGCAGCACGGGCGTCGGTCTGCCGGGAGTGGACACACTGGCAAGTTTCGTTGCGCTCATGCTGGCTTCCGTGTTTTTTTTCGCAGGGATCCTTCTCGCCATGCGATTCATCCACCAGCGTCCCCTGTTGACGCTGGTGACACCTGCCCAGTCGGTAGCATGGGGGCGTTTGATCCAGGGATTCGGGGTATGGTTTGGATTGGCAGCACTGATGTCGCTGGTGGAGGCACTGGTATATCCGGGGCGATATACCTGGACGCCTGACATGGGACGGTTTCTACCATTCGTTTTTCTTGCGCTAATATTAATCCCCATCCAGACTTCGGCGGAGGAGTTGTTTTTCCGAGGTTACGTGTTACAGGGTGTTGGCCTGCACTGGCGGAATATCTGGGTCTTATGTGGCATTTCTGGATTGTTGTTCGGGCTACCGCATTTATTGAACCCGGAAGCTTCGGTCAATTATCCCCTGCTGGGGTTCTACTATTTTGCTTTTGGCTTTTCCCTAGCCTACATCACTTTGCGGGATGGGAGGCTGGAGCTGGCATTGGGGGCACATGCCGCCAATAATCTCTTTTCTGTTATTGTTGCGAATTACACGATCAGTGCGTTGCCATCACCGTCCCTTTTTACCATCCATGTATTGGATGCGGTCTTTTCCGTCCCGGCGGCAATAATTGGGATGGGGATATTTGTTTTCTTGTTTGTAGGACCCTGGAGAAGGAAAGAAACCCCTGGATAGAACCAGCGAGCCTAAGGAGGCGAGGTGTAGAATTTATAAGGTTGGTCGGGGTAGTAGTAGATAACCTGCCGGTTCGGATACAGGCTGGCGAGGGCGGAATCGCTTAGCAAACCGTTTCCACTCCAGGCGAAAATGAAAGGGGAGGTCAGCCAGGGGTTCTCCAGTTCGAGCAGACCAGCATATTCAGTCCAAGTTTTCTGGGTATGGACTATGACCAGGGCGGGGGTCTTAGCAAGCGCCTGCGTGGTCTGAAAGGGACTCAACTGGGAGCGGTGGACACCGTAGAGTCCATAAATCTGTTCAAAACGTACAGGCAGGTATACCAATAGATTGTAGCCGACCAGAACTGCCACAATTGCTCCCACCAGGAAAGGGCGCAGCCTATGCCAGCCAGATGATTTCAACGAACCAGCCAACCAGAGAATCCCGGCTGCCGTAAACAGAGTAAGGGCGTAACTTCCTTCGTAGTAGTAGCGGGGACCATAGCGGATGACACTGGCCCAATAGAAAACATAACAGCCGACGAGACAGACGAAAACACCCACTGGAAGCCAGGCAGCCCGGTTCCGCCGGAGAGCCCACAGGCCGAATGGCAGGAACAACCAGGAGAACCCCGCCCATCCGAACAAATCCTTGTTGAGGTCGGAGAGCATTGACCGGGCATCTTGAAGGCCATGCAGAAAAGTGAATCCGCCCGGCTCAAGGCCGATTCCGGGTCCAAAACCAATCCGGTCGAAACTCCACCAAAGCGTGTAAGGATCGGTAAAAGGATTGCCTGTCACCGCAAACTGCCAAACCAGGAAGAGAGACCCAACGAGCAGAGAGATCGTTCCGATTGCCAGAACAAGGCGGCGAATCCCTGAACTGCCACTCCACAAAAGCACCAATCCGTGGACTAAAAAGGGGAGGGCAACCGCGGTGGCGGTGATGGGCCGGGTAAGGACCAAAAGGCCCAAGCTCAAGCCGGCAACGGAAACCGTCAGCCAAGAGGGAAGGTGAAATTTGGAAGTTAGTTCCCGCGGATGTCCCAAGTGGAATGTATCCATCCAGGCGAGAACAAAAATGAGGCTTAAAACCAGCGACCAGGGATGAGAATCGAGTGAACCAGAATTTATGAGAAAGAAGGGGGACAAAACCATGAGGAGTGCGGCAAGCACACCAGTGAGGGGATTGCATATTTTTTGACCCAGGCGGAAGGTCAACCAGACCGCAAGTCCGGCCAGCAGGGGATTTACCCAGGTGCGAATATCCAGCAAGAGGCCAAGGGCAAGAATCATGGGCCATCCGGGAGGATATTTGGCTGAGCGATGGCCATTGGCATCCACCACGAATGGCACCTGCATACTCTGTGGGTCTGGAGGGGTGGGGGCGGTCATTTGCCCATGCGATAGGACCCTGGCCTGCCAGACATAGGCCATTTCGTCTTCCACGTGTGGGACGGCCTCGAAGACGCGGACAGCAACCAGGTAGGCTGCGACCACTCCGACCAGACTAATGAAGAGGGCGATCCATTCCACCTTACGCATAGGATCCGCAAGGGATTACACGGCGAGAATTCCCGACAAATCGTACGCCAAGGCACCAGTGATCCTAACGGGGACAAGGCTGCCAAGGCTCGGAGGTTGGGCCGGTTTTTTTGTGCCCTCCGGCTCGATCAGGACCATACCGTCAATCTCAGGTGCGTCACGATACGAACGGCCTATTGCGATGTGATCATTGAAACCTTCGACCAGCACGTCCATAGTTTGCCCGACAAAGGATTGATTGATCTGGAGCGAGATACTTTGTTGGAGTTCCATCAGTCTTCGAAAGCGTTCCTCTTTGACCTGGGGGGGAACAGGATCCCCGAGCGCTTCGGATGGCGTACCTGGTTCGAAGGAAAATTGGAAAACCCCGAGATGGTCAAAGCGCATCGCCACCACGAAATCCAAGAGAGTTCTGGAATTCCTGCTCGGTCTCGCCTGGATATCCGACAATGAAGACAGTGCGTATAGCCATTTTCGGCATGGCTCGGCGCATCTTTTCTATGGTCGCATGGACCCATTCCAGGTTAGCGGGTCGTTGCATGCGGGCGAGTGTAGCGGGGTGGGCATGCTGGAGGGGAATATCGAGGTATGGCAGGATTTGTGGATGGCTTGCCATGACGTCAATCAGGCGGTCAGTGACGTAACCGGGGAAGGCGTACATGATACGGAGCCAGTTTATTTCGGGTGCAGCAGAGGTCATTTTTTCAAGCAGTGTCGCCAAGCCATCTTTCATACCCAAGTCGTGACCATAATCGGTAGTGTCTTGGGCGATCAGAATGAGTTCGCGCATGCCCAGATCTTGCAAGCGGCGGGTTTCATCCAGAATTGTTTCCGGAGGACGGCTAACGGCGGTACCTTTAATAAGTGGGATGGAGCAGAACGCACAAGTACGGCGGCAACCGTCCGCTATTTTCAGGTATGCGCTGGCTCCGGCGATGCTTGCCCGGAGAACCGAGATGGGGTCGTTTTCCTGCATGGGGAAGGCGGGAGATTCCGGCAAATGGTAGAGTGGTTCGGGGTGAGGACCTTTACGCAATGCGCGGACAACCGTAACAATATCCATCCATCTGCGAGTGCCGAGAATAGCATCCACGCCGGGAACCTGGCGGGCCACTTCCAGACCGTAACGCTGGGTAAGGCAACCAGCAGCAATGAGCAATTGTCCCGGGCGTTTGGCTTTAGCGAGGAGGCGCAGCTCATCATATGATTCTTCCCGGGCCGTTGCAATAAAGCCGCAGGTGTTGACAATCAGAATACTGGCCCGCCCGGGTGTGAAAACAGGACGGTAGCCGTCTTGAACCAGAAGTTGAGTCATAGAATCGGAATTGACGGTGTTCTTGGAACAGCCAAGGGAAGTCAAGTGAAAGGTACTTGGATTCATGACAATTACATGATTACCTATAGACACAGACCAAAGGAGTGTACCACTTCGGTGGATTATTGTTATTGATTCGGTGGAGGTACAAAGGGAGTATTGGTCAAGCTGGGTGTGGGCGAGAAGCGAGGAGTTAAGGTTGGGGTGGGGGTTATGGTGGGTGTTGGCGTGGTTGTAGCAGTTGGGTTCAGGATGGCATTGGCGGTGTAGATGCGATCCACGACTTCACCGAAACGGCCCAAGGGTCCCAAGTCACTCTGGTTGAATAAAATACTGATGGCGGCCCCGTTTCCTGTCAGCACCTCGATCTGGTTATTTCCACTGAACGAGTATGCATCACCATCCGTGACACGCCCGTTGAATTGTATTTTTCCATCGACAGTGACACGTAAAAAGGCTTGTTCCAAAGACACGACGACAACCTGAACCGGTCCTGGACCGGCAGCCGGTACTGTTCCGATGGCCGTAACTCCCTCGGTCGGAATGACCGCTCCGGTCAGCGCGGCTGTGGGCGTTGGAGTAAATGTGCCTGTTCCCGACGAATCAACCAGGATATCGGAGATGGATTGGGCAGTCACCTGAGGAGTGGAGAAAGAGCGTAAGCCAACCACGCGACTTGTGCCCCAGATGGCGAAAACAAGCAGGATCAAAATTAATCCGCCGCCAACCAGAATATCCATGGAAAGATAGCGGCGCAAACCAGTGGGCAGATCGATCCTGGATAGGGGTTTGGAATTCGACCTGTGCGGTTCTTGGACACGGGCAGCCTGTCTTTCCAGTCTTTGGGTTTGCAAACCTTCGGCGAATTGAAGGAGGATGGCGTCCACGTCCATATCGAGAAAGTGTGCGTAATTATTTAACATTCCGCGAGTTTGGACGGAGGAGGGCAGATGATCGAAATCGCCAAGCTCCAATGCCCGAAGGTAATGTGTGCGGACATGCGTATGATGCTCGATCTCATCCAAAGTCAGGCTGAGGGATTCACGGCGCTGGCGGAGGAGGCTCCCAATGTTGTTGAAGATGCGCTTCGAAGCCAGGGATTCAGAGGAGGGAATTCCGAGTGGCAGAGGAACTTCCTGCAAGCCTGTGCCTGGTTCTTCCGGCTGTGCCTCAACCGACTCAACCTGTGCAGTGATGAGAGGTGCGGGATTGGCAGATGCGGTTGTTGGGGCGTTTTCGACAGGAGCAACGGTGGATTTTTGTTGATGCAGAGGTGGCCGAATACGCAGGATGATCCTCTTGATCATAATCCGCAGGCGGAGAGATTTGCCCGGGTCCGGTTGTTCAGCCGGTATGTCCGTGAGGGGATTGCCGTGGACTTCGGCGGGCGGTTGAGCACGGTCTGGAACCGGTGTGGGGTCAAGGTAGGCCGGAGGAAGTTCGCCGGAGCCGAGGCGCTGACGGGCGATCATATCGTCGAGGGAGAGACCGAGGAAACTTGCATACATTCGCAGGAAAGCGCGCGCCTGTACCGGGGATGGCAGGGATTCGAAATCGTCTTCTTCCATCGCTTTGAGCAGACGCGCTTGTATGTGGGTGGCCTGGGTGACTTTCCCAAAGGTCAGGTTTTGGGCAGCGCGGGCTGCTTTGAGTTGTTGACCGATAGTCTCTGGCATCACGATAACGAAACATCACCGGTTTCCCCTGCAGGATGGACCGGTGATGTATGTGGAGGACTCTCTTTGGGAAATCAGACCTCTGCAGGTGCGGAGGTCTCTTCTGGTGCAGTCTCGGCAGGTTTCTTTTCTTCCGGCTTGCCCGCAGGCTCTTCTATGGGCAGGCTGGGTTCCGCTTCGCCTTCCCTGTAAACAGTAACTTTTAATTCCGGGATTAGATCCATAGTCAGGCGGATACGGATGATATGCTCGCCCAAGGTACGAAGGGGCTGCATATCCAATTGCTGGCGCCGGATGGTGATACCGGATTTCTGATGGATAGCATCCACCACCTCTTGCGAGGTGATCGAGCCATAGAGCTTGCCTGTTTCTCCGGCACGGGCACCGAAAGAAATCTGGATCTTCTTCAGTGCTTCGGCCACCACACTCATTTCATCGTTAAGGAGGGTGCGACGATCGGTGGCTTTCTGGCGAATGCGTTCCGCCGTCTGCATGGCGCCGGGAGTGGCCAGGACCGCCATTCCCTGGGGAATGAGAAAATTTCGCCCATAGCCGTCAGCGACCTTTTTTACGTCGCCAGCGCGTCCGAGTTTGTAAACGTCCTTGATGAGCAATACTTTCATTTCTTTTCAAGCCCTTTCTTTCTGGAGTATGGGAGCGAAGGGTACAACGCTCCGGGGGGTGATTTTACCAGAGGCGGGGCCAGGTGGGAAGGCCTGGTTTTGGGAAGAGTGACTATTTTTACATCCATTTCCAATAAATTAACAACCGCTTAATGCAGATGAATTATGATATACCCATCGATCAATTATCAGCGATAAATCATTGAAACAGATGGAGGCCGGCATGTTCCGACGCATAGTAAATCCGGCATTAAATACCGGCCCGCTCAACCCGGAACAAATGAAGATATTGAACCAGGCCAACCAGTTGGTGGCGAGCGGGCAACCTGACCAGGCCGCCCCACTCTTCGCCCGGCTGGCCGGCGTGATGGAAACCAGCAACCACCCGCGCCGGGCAGCCAACCTGCATGCCCAAGCGGCCCACGCCTATTCTGACAGCCATGCGGAACAATCAGCATTGATGCATGCCCGCTCCGCAATGAGCCTTTTCATCCAGTACCAAATGGTACAGCGTGTGCCCGTATTCTATGCCAACATTACCCGCAAGCTAACAAACAGGGGAATGAAAGCCTCTGCAGACGCCCTCGTGAAAGAATTCGGATTGGTGGTGGGGGCCATCCCTGCAGCGACTGTTTCGGCGACACCGCGCGGCAGCTTGCCGACCAATTGCCCAAAATGCGGAGCGCCATTACATGCAAGCGAAGCCAATTGGATCGACGGGAATACCGCCGAATGTGCCTACTGCGGAACGTCAATCCGGACCGCTTGAGGGCAGTGTAAACAAGGACCAAATTGAACTTGTTGCACATTCTGGACGGAGTTACAATCGAACCAATAAAAGAATACGGCAATGAAGTTTTCCGACGGCGGTTGAGGCAAAATGACCCACAATGTGACGGTTATTCATTGTTGTCTTTTTGTGGTAATGTTGGCTGCGTGTACTGCGGGGAGTGAAACCAACCTGCCCGCAACAGTTGCTCCATCGAAAACCCCTTTCCCCACGGTGACCTCCACAGCACTTCCTTCCCTGACCATAACCCCGGTTCCGTCCATAACCCCGATTCCGACGGCAACTTTACGGCCGCCTGTACCAAATTTTAAACATATCATCGTGATCTTTTTTGAAAATCATGAATTTGACTCTGTAATTGGGAACCGGGCAATGCCGAATTTCAATCAATATGCAGACGGAAATACGCTGCTGACGCAATATTATGCCATCACTCATCCCAGCCTGCCCAATTACCTGGCCGTGTTCGGTGGGGATACTTTTGGGATCAGCTCGGATTGCGAGAAATGCTTCATCTCAGCCACCAACCTGGCAGACCAAATCGAAGCCAGCGGGCGAACCTGGAAGGCCTATTTCCAGGATATGCCGAGTCCCTGTTTTACGGGGGACACAGCAACTTACGTTCAGAAACACAATCCGTTCATGTATTTTGATTCCATACGCCTGGATGAGGCCCGGTGCAACCGTTCGATCGTACCTTTCCCGCAACTTGAGACGGACCTGGAGGCGGGTGCATTGCCTGATTTTGTTTATATCATGCCAAACAGCTGTGTCTCAACCGACGATGATTTCAGCAATCCGGATTGCAACCTGAACCTGGCGGATTGGTGGCTGGGGGGAGTAATGGGTACGCTGCAGGATTATCTGAATCCAAGATCAGCCAGTGAGCCATATCTGATCGTTCTAACGTGGGACGAAGGCCAGGGAAGCCACTCCTGTTGTGGGTTGCCGGCACAGGCCGGTGGCCGCGTTGCGACCGTCATGATCTCGCCACTGGCAAAAAGTGGCTTTCAAGATGCCACTCCTTATACGCATTATTCATTATTAAAAACCATTAAATCTGCATGGGGGTTGCCATTTCTTGGCCATGCAGCAGATGAGCAAAATGTCCTGATAACTGCAGCGTGGAAATGAGATCCCACGAAATGCTTTATACGAAGATCAACTAACGGGATTATGGAACATCTATCCAGTTATTTGCGACATTTCAGCCAGGAGACCTTCTCGTCACTGCATGTCCGTAATTACCGCCTATATTATCTAGGGCAGATATTATCCACATCCGGCACCTTCATGCAGGCGATCGCCCAAACCTGGCTGGTGCTCAAACTGACCAACTCCGGTACTGCCCTGGGCATCGCGACCGCCTTACAGTATCTGCCAATCCTGTTCCTCGGTCCGTACGGCGGTGTCATAGCCGATCGCATTTCCAAACGGAAAATCCTCTACTTCACTCAATCCATATCCGGCATCCTGGCTTTGATCCTGGGCCTTTTGGTGGCAACCGGTCTGGTAAGAGTCTGGATGGTATATGTCCTGGCTTTTTGCCTGGGCATGGTGAATGTCTTCGATAATCCCACCCGACAGACCTTTTACGTTGAATTGGTCGGACCGGACAAACTCAGGAATGCGGTCACATTGTATTCGACTCTGGTCAACATGTCCCGAATCATCGGACCTGCCATCGCCGGGGGGGTGATCGCGGCTTTTGGGCTGACGCCCTGTTTCATCATTAATGGGATTTCTTACGGCGCCGTAGTGATCATGCTCGGCATGATTCGAACCGACGAGCTGCTCATCAATCCACCGGTGCCGAGAGCCAATGGCCAGCTCCAGGAGGGTTTCAAGTACGTGGCATCCACGCCTGTGCTTGGTTCCACCCTGTTAATGATGGCCATCATCGGCACGCTAACATATGAATTCCAGGTCAGCCTGCCGCTGATCGCTCAATTTACATTCAAGGGAAATGCCAGCAGTTATGCTTTCCTGACCGCTTCCATGGGAGTTGGGGCTGCCCTCGGAGGGATTTTCTTCGCCAGTCGAAAAGGAGTCAAGGTTTACAACCTGGTAAGCGCTGCCCTGTTGTTTGGGCTGGCAGTCCTGGCGGCAGCCATTATGCCAAGCCTGCACCTGGCGGGATTGGCCCTGGTATTGGTGGGGATCTGCTCGATCAATTTTTCCTCGCTTGGCAACAGCACCCTACAACTGGAAAGTACGCCGCAAATGCGCGGCAGGGTGATGTCATTATGGTCGGTGGCTTTTCTGGGCTCCACGACCATCGGCGGGCCCATCGTTGGCTGGTTTGCCGAGGCAGCCGGGGCGCGCTGGGGCCTGATATTGGGCGGCATGGCTGCAATGGTGGCGGCTGCCCTGGGGGCAATCAGCTTACGAAACCTGCAGACTGGCAAGAATGACACGATAGCGCGAGAATAAATGTGAGCATAAATTCCTTCGAATTTACAACCATAGATTAACAGGCTTTATCATGGAAACTTGCCTGGTAGGATCAAAAAGGTTTTAGGATTGCGATCCAGAGGGCCAGGTCTAAACCAAAGAAAGCATGATTAAACAGGCTGGCCCAGGCCAAATGGGCCTTTCCGGGAGCAGTCCGTCCCAGCCAGCCCATGCCTTCGGATGGGAACATCAGGAACCACGGGAACACCGTGGTGGCCAGACCATATACCACCGCGAGCAGTGGAGTAGTCTGAATATGAATTATTTGTAAAAACGTAAAGTAGATTAATGTGAGGATGATACCAATCAAGTAATGGACCAGAATCCCGAAGCCAAGCTCCCCCGAAAGCGGCGGGGAAGTGAGAATGTCGGCATGTTTGAATTTACCGCGGAACATATATCCGACCCAGCGGCCGATAAGCTCGTGACCCATGCGCCTCGGGCCGCGGCCGGCGATATGAAGGAGAAGGCCAAGAGCACCCCCCAAGTCCATGACCATGGTCGACAGCAGCCCGACCACAGCCCCAATCAGCAGAACATGTCCGTTCATACAACCTCCTGGAGAATTTTGCCTAATTTAATAAACGTTACAACGGACTTTCCTCATAAATACCATGAAAATTATCGCGCTTGAGTATTCGTAATTCAATGGGCAGACGTTCTGAATAATAGTGTCCATAAAGTTTGAGGACTCAGCGTTATTACAGTCAATTGACTACGGACGAAGATTTTATTTACTGCCTGGTTAGCCGAGATAAATTTCAACTTACAAGTTCCAAACAACACCACTGGTACCTTGGGTGGAGAAGCTTTTCTTTAACATTGGTGTATAATAAGTAGAGACATATCAGTTTTCTACATCTTTCTCTCATGAGTGATTCAACGCTTCTGGTCATTGAAGGCAAGCACGCAGACCATCCTGCTTTCGTCCCCGCCCTGCGTAAAAAAGGTTTCGTTGTCGAATCGGTTTCCAATGGCAGCGGGGCTTTAGCACGTCTCGCGGACGGATTCAACCCAGACGTGGTGGTGGTAAACGCGGCGTCCCTGCGCGCCAGTGGGAAACGGATCTGCCAGAGCGTGCGGGATAGGGCTCCAGGATTGCCCATCCTGTTGATCCTTGATCCCGATCGTGAGATCGAAAAGGTGGAGGCGGACATCATCCTGTCGCTACCTTTTACTGCCCAGAAATTGGTCAACAGGATCCGGCACCTTCTTCCGGGGGATGGCAAATCCAACATCCATGCCGGCCCAGTACGCTTGGATGTCGAAAAGCGGATTGTCCGATGCCAGGATAAGCAGTCCCGTTTAACACCGCGTTTAATGCACCTATTAAAAACCCTGATCGAACACCAGGGCGAAGTGATTGAACGCAAGTCGCTTTTCTCGGAAGTCTGGGAAACGGATTATACTGACGACACGCGCACCCTGGATGTACACATTTCCTGGCTGCGGCGCGCCATCGAGGTTGATCCGGAAACCCCCAAATTCTTAAAAACAATCAGAGGAGTGGGATACCGGCTAGACGTGTAATTGGATCTGGTCCCCTTTAATAGTAACGGCCCGTATGCAGAGGATGGATGAAGCGAGGGTCGTTTTTATTTCCAGAGGAATTTGAGCATTGCGATTCGGTCGGCGGGCCTGCATGGCGCTTTGGAACGATTTTCCATCCCAGGAGGGATCGATTTCCCAATAATCCAACTCTGGAGGCTCCACAAGCCGGATTATTTCATTTATTATGTCAACATTTATGGAAGCATCGGTAGAGGGTATGGCACAATTTCCATCGCGCTGCAAAGAAAAAGGATTCCCCTGAACGGATAGACGACTGCGAGCCGTGTGAACGGCGCGCCAGGTTTTGTCACAGGCCAGGAAGCGTCGTCCATACCGGGCAGCCACCAAAGGAAGAGTTCCTGAGCCGCAGAAGAAATCGGCAACCAGATCACCCGGATTGGATGAGGCCAAGAGGATACGCGTTACAAGCGCCTCAGGTTTTTGAGTTGGATAACCGGTGCGTTCGTTGTGCAGACGGGCCACGACCGGGAAGTACCACCAATCTTCCGGGACTTTGCCTCGCAGCAAGTCGGGGGTCTTCCCAAAGCCGGCCTTAGTGGAGGATGCAAAGGTTTTGACAGTATTGGGATGGTAAGGTTCCCGAACTGCATCGGCATTGAATGTGTAGTTATCGCTCTTAGTGTAAACCAGGATGGTATCGTGTTTCCGGTTGAAGGCGTGGCGGATGGGGGAAGGTCCGTGGTAGGTCCAGATAATCTCATTCAGCAGACGGTCACGACCAAAGAATTCGTCCAAGAGAAGGCGGGCGCAGGCATCCGCGTGCCAGTCCAGATGCAGGTATAGGGTACCATCTGGGGCGAGCAAGCGAACCATGAGTGCCAGGCGTGGATAAAGGAAGTTCAAATAATCATCCATATCCTTCCAATGGTCGCCATATCCGCTTGCCAACTGCCATTCCAGAGGGTTGCGGGAATCCTCACCACGCCCGATACGGGCAGTGTAATGTTTGTTGGTGAAAAAGGGAGGATCGGCATAAATCAATTTGAGGCGACCTTCATATTCCGGCAGCAAGGCAGCCATCACCGCCAAATTATCGCCAAGAAAGAGATGGCTTTCGGGAATCTCGCCCGGATAGCCATGACCCTGCGGGTAGATTACCGAATCAAGAATCAGGTTAGCAGTTTGCAAGGGTGGAAGTGCTTTAGAGGGCCAGGTCAGGGTGGGCATATCAATAGTGAACGTAAACCGGCGTCCCGTAACCCTTTACGTCCAGGGTTGCCTGGCTGATATTTTCAAACGCAGCATTCGGCTGGTTCCAACGGAAGAGCCATAATGCATCTTCGTTGCGCATATTGACGCAGCCGTGACTCATCGGGAAGCCGAAATTATTGTGCCAGTATGTGCCATGCAGGGCATGACCTTTAGAAGTAAAGAAACTGCACCAAGGAACTCCGACCAATGGGATGACATCATCCGCCAGGGGGCTAATGGTGCTCATGTTCCTGGAGGGGAGTTTATCGTTGACATTGAAATTGCCAGTTGGAGTGGCTAGCAGACTGCCCTGACCGGACGAGACCGGGGCAGTAAGAACAACTTTATCCGATTCAAAACAAGTAAGGGTCTGAGTCTTCAGATTGACATCGATGCGCTTTTGGCCAAGCGGCACATCCGGCGAGATGGGGGTAATCTCTGCGGGGGAAATGGGGCGTAATTGTTCGGTTGGAACAAAATAATGGAGATTTGTATCTTCATTGTCTTGGATATCGTACCAGGCATTCCCATCCGGACCGGTGTCAATGCCGGTAATCCATTGGATGGAACTGTAATACAGACGATCATACTGGTACCAGCCTTGCCATTTATCATAGCGGTAGGAATCCGTGTAGGGGACTGTCAGCTCGGATAAAAGCTTGGGGGTTGGGAGGGTGGAAAGGGGGACATTGTAATGGACCTGCACCTTTTGCACCCGCCCGGCATTCATGTAGCCGCCGAAGACGCGATACCAGAGCGAGGTGTTGCCAATGGTGGGGACTTGTAATGAATCGTATACATGAACCAGGTTATCGCGCACCCAGGTATGGACAATCTGACTATGATCGGAAGGTTCTTTATAAACGCTTACCGGGTCTTTTGCCACGCGGACGAGATCCATATCTTCGAATTCGGTGAATTCGGGGAGGAAGGTTGTGAACGCCAGGCTGGCCATTGCCAGTCCACCGAGTTTGAGGAATTCACGACGAGAAAATGTCTTCATAAGGGGGAATTGTACCTGAAAAAACGACCTCCGAGGCCGGAAAACCTCGGAGGTTAAATCGTCAAGCCGGTGACCAGCTCAGGCGTTCATCGAGACGGGGAGCATGCCTTTAAGGAGTTCTTCGAGGGCCATGGTATGAGTGCAAACGCCGTGGCTGTGGAAGAAGTCGCAATCACAATTCCATTTGGCGTCTGCGAAAGAGATACGATGAGGATTATTGGCGCCGTCGATCGTGACTGTGAGGGCTTCAAAATGGAAACGGTCACGTTCCTGGGCGTACTGCTTGGCTTTTTCGATCTTTCCGATCATTCCAGAGTCCATTTTTATCTCCTATAGAAGATAGAGGCCAATGGGAATTCCCTTGATAGAGGAAAAATGTACGGTGATGGACGGGCGAAAATCATCCTGCACATCCTGCTTGCTAAATTTTCCAGGTGATTCCCAAAGCACCGAAGATAGAGAAAGGCACGCGAAATAGAAGCGTGCCTTTCAGGAAACCAACTGTGTATGTAAGTCAAAAACTCGCATAAGCGGGTACTCTGTTGTCAGTATAGTGCGAATCAAGACGAAAGTCAATTGTTTTATTGCAGGTTTGCGAAATTGTTGACGGATCGTTGGGGAGGCGTAGGGGAAAAGCTGCTTGGCTAATGAGTTACACAGAGAAGAGAGAAAACAAAAATCAAATAATGATCAGGAAGATGCAATAAGGAGCAGAGGGAGAAAAGAACGCAGCAGGAAATCTAGAGAACGGGAATGGGTTCCTCGCTGTTATATGTACGGAGTTGTGGCCACTTCAGGATTATCAGCAGAGTCCCCACGATGCAACCAATGCCACCGCTGATGATGGCAAAGGGGACGCCGAACAATTGCGCCACAACCCCAGCTTCCACTTCGCCCAATTGCGGTCCGCCTTGAAAGAATATCTGGTTAATGCTGGTCATACGCCCGCGGATATGGTCGGGGGTCTGCAATTGGCGGATGGTGTTGCGAATGATGGTACTGACCGCGTCAGCCGCGCCCATCAGTACCAGGGCCAGAAGCGCCAGGATATACAAATGGGATATCCCGAACAATACGGTCGCCATGCCGAAAATGACCACAGCCCCCAGAAAAACAGGTCCCTGGCGGCGCAGGTTATGCAATTGGGAAATGACCACGCCGGCCAGGACCGAACCAACCGATTGTGCAGAGGACAGGAACCCATAACCCACTTCACCGACCTTAAGAATATCGCGTGCGACAATAGGCATCATGGTATTGGCGGAGGCGAAGAAAGTGGCGACGAAGTCGAGCAACATGGTTGAAAGGATCATTGGGCGTTTGAAGATAAACCGGAAGCCAGCTTTCATGGCGGACAGATTTACCCCGGCAGATTTCCGGGTTTCCTGTGCCACAGGACCAATGAGCAACAATGCGACAATTACAGCCAGGAAGGAAATTGCATTAATCAGATAGGTATAGCCCTGTCCAAGGGTGGCAATGACCACGCCGCCCAACATGGGGCCCACCACCGAGCCGGTGTTCGAGGCAATCGATTGCATGCTGAAGGCATTGGAGAGGTCCTTTGACGGGACAAGGTTCGGAACCATGGCCTGGCGGGCTGGCAGGTCAAAAGCCACGGTGGCAGCCTGCAGGGCGGTCAGGGCGTAAATGTGCCAGAGTGTGATTCGTCCGGTAAACGTCAGGAGCGCAAGTGCCAGTGCAATCAGCGCCAGCAAGGTCTGGGTGATGAACAATATCTGACGGCGGTTATAGGCATCTGCAACCGGTCCGCTAAGCATGGAAAATAAAATGACCGGCAGAATACGTGCCAGGCCAATCCCCCCTAAGGCAAGCGGGTCAGGATTTCCGGTAAGCGTGCGAATGTGCCAGAAGAGGGCAGAAAGCTGCATTTGCGAGCCGGCAATGGAGATGAGCAGGCCTGCCCACAGGTAAAAGTAGCGCCGGTTCTTAAGCGCAGGAGGGATGTGGAGGGGCATGGAGGGAGGGATGATTTATATATTATGAGTAAGAAGGGAGATGTGATAAGTAAAAGAAACGTTATGAGATGAAAGATTGAAAGTCTAATAGAGAATGAATGAAGAATTAGTGACGAGTTGAATTGGAAAATGCGTTTCCTGGAACTCGTTTCTGCTTTCTACGTTCCCCAATCCCTCAGGTAAAGAAAATCGTAACCGACCGTACGGTTGGTAAGTTTTGCGATAGGAGGCAGGATGCGCTTAAACTGGTTACGACGCAGGCGCTCGACGACTTTGCGGACGAATTTTTCATCAAACCCAGTTTCAACACATTCTTCGGGACGGTAACGCTGGTCAACGAGCAGATAGAGCAGCTTGTCTACTTCCTCATAAGTGAAACCTAGTTCACCTTCGTCTGTCTGGCCGGTCCACAAGTCGGCAGAAGGGGGCTTGAGGAGGATAAATTCAGGAATATCCAAAGCCCTGGCCAATTGACGGACCTGGGTCTTGTAAAGGTCGCCGATGGGGTTAAGTGCGCAGGCTGAATCACCGTATAACGTAGTGTATCCGAGCAGGATCTCTGTTTTATTGCCGGTGCCGACAACCAATCCCTTGAAAGCCTCAGACTGGTCGTAAGCGACGATCATACGGGTGCGCGCCATTATGTTGCCCTTGCGCAACTCCGACATTTCCGGTGCGAGCTCAATAAGTGGGTCCACCATTTCGGTGATGGGAATGGTTATGGATGGACAACCAAACTGGTCGATCAGCACCCGGGCATGGTCAAGTGAATCGACGGAGGAGGTACGGTATGGCAGGCAGATTGCCAGTACATTCTGCGAACCAAGGGCTTCCACTGCCAGCGCAAACGAAACGGCCGAATCGATCCCACCGGACAGGTTGATCACAGCCCGGGAATAACCGGCACGGGTGATCTCCGAGCGAATGAATCCGGTCAAGATCTTGCGGACAAGTGCGGTATCTATGGAAAGGTTATTTTCCATGCAAAATCCTTTCCAGTTCGCGCTGAACCATTTCCGGACGCTCGTCCCGAAGCAGAGGCATACGGGCACGTGTGCGGTGCAACTGGTTCAGGTCGATCTCAGCGGTGGTGAAAGATTCTTCGAAATATGGAGCCTGGACTAGCAGTTTTCCGTCCGGATCGAACACGGTGGAGCCGCCCCAGAAATTCAGGCCGTCTTCATACCCGGAACGGTTGGAGTGGGCGACGAAAGAAGTAAACAAGCCTGCATAGGCACGGTTGGTATGTTCCACCCAGGCGGATGATTTCAGCTTTGGTTCACCATTCAAGCCGCGTCCAGGTGAAGCGGAGGAAAACAGCAACAGATCGGCTCCGTCCAACCAGAGCAGGTAAGGCGGGGAGGCATGCCAGAAATCTTCGCAGATAAGCATCCCAAAACGCCCGAAACGGGTGTCAAAGGCGCGGACTGAGTTGCCCGGAGCGAAGAAACGGCCTTCATCGAACAATCCGTAGGTGGGCAGGTAGACCTTGTGGTGGACATGGATGAGCCTCCCCTGCGAAAGATAGGCTGAGGCTATATAGAACCGGTGACGGGTATCCTCATCCACAAAGCCGACCATCAGGTCAAGCATGCGGCTGGCATCCAGTAAATGGCGAAAAACCGGGTCATTGGAATCCGGTCGGCATGAGACAGACGGCACGAGGTCCTGGAGCACGTAGCCAGTAAGAGAAAGTTCCGGGAAGAGGAGAAGGTCGATTCCTTCCTGCCGGGCCTTTTCGACGAAGGCCAGGTGTTTATCCAAGTTGGCCTGGATATCCCCAAGCCGGGTACTGATTTGTGCGAGGGCAAGTTTTAGTTTCATTTTTTTGGTTAGGCCTATCTTACCACAGAGGCAACATTCCCGTCTTAAGGAGAAGGAAGCAAGAAATCAGGTAATGAGGTAACCCGGAAAGAAGAGGGGAAAACCATAGAATGAAATGGGAAGAGGGTGAGAAAGAAGAGAGAATACCTCAGAAGGGCTTTTTTGCGTTGAAAATATGACTACCCAGTGAGGAATTCCAGGGGGAAAATGTGCGGTGGCAAGGATGTTATAATGAAGGTAACCTCGATGGGTATACTCACCATTATATAAGAACAAATTCCAGAAGGATAAACCCTTGGTAAAAACAAACTATCAATACGAAAAACGGCAAAAAGAGTTGGACAAGAAAAAGAAGAAAGCGGAAAAGATTCGGATCAAGGAGGAAAAGAAAGCAATCAAGCCGGATGAGAATCCGGTGCCGCTGCCGGAAAAGTAAAGTTTGCCGAATCAGAAAAATCTATTTATAGAATTCCACGAACATTAGAAAGATAAAACCCCGAAGGTTTTCAGAACCTTCAGGGTTTGATCAGGATAGCGGAGAGGGTGGGATTCGAACCCACGGTGGCCCGAAGGCCACAACGGTTTTCGAGACCGTCCCATTCAACCGCTCTGGCACCTCTCCGAACAGCGGAGCGATTATATCTTAATTTGAGTTGAACGATGGGGTATAACTATATAATATCCGCTATTTCCAACCCATTTTCACCAACCCTTTTAACTCAATGGTGAATTCATAGCGGGAAGAATCCACAAATTCTGTAAAGAAGCAGTACAATCACCCCCATGCAAATTAACCAACCTGTCATTACCAACGGTGAGAGAGTGCGTGCAACATGGGCTGAAGTCAACCTGGGACGGTTGAGCCGCAACCTCCAGGCCATCCGTGCACATGTCGCGCCTGCCAGAGTGATGATTGTAGTCAAGGCGAATGCCTACGGGCACGGGCTGGCGGAAGTGGCCAAGCAGCTTGGTCCGCAGGCGGACTACATCGGCGTGGCTGTGTTGGAGGAGGGGATCTTCCTGCGCGAGATGGGCGTAAGAGCGCCAATCCTGGTCCTAGGCGGGATCTGGGGTGACCAGGTACCGCAATACTTGCAGCACGATCTGACCCTGACGGCTTCCTCGGTAGAACGCCTAGAACAAATCAACGGTGCCGCCGCCCGGATGGGAGTAAAGGCGAAAGTACATCTGAAAATAGACACCGGAATGGAACGGATAGGTGTCCATTATTACAGTGCCCAGACTTTGCAGGAAGCGGCGCTAAAATGTAAAAACGTGGATGTGGAAGGGATCTTCTCCCACTTTGCCAATTCCGAGGCGCCTGACCTGAACCACGCCCGGCTGCAATTGGAACGCTTCCAGGAAGTACTTCACTTCTATGAAAAAAACAGCCTGCCGATGCCCATCCGTCACATGGCAAACTCGGCGGCGATCTTGCAACTCAAGGAGAGCCACCTTGACATGGTGCGACCTGGCATCATGCTGTACGGTGTGTATCCCACGAGAGAGGTGATGCATTCGGTGGAGGTAGAACCAGCCCTAGCCTGGAAATCGCGGGTGGTCTATTTCAAAGTGGTCAGAACCGGGCACCCGGTCAGCTACGGTTCCACCTGGCAGTCCGATCACCCGGTGCGCATAGTCACAATCCCGGTAGGGTACGGGGATGGATATTTTCGAAGCCTATCCAACCAGGCAGAAGTCATCATCCGGGGCAAAAAATATCCTCAAGTGGGACGGATTTGCATGGACCAGATGATGGTCAATATTGAGGAGGATTCGGCCTTTAATGGTGATGAAGTAACGCTGATCGGTGAGTTGGGCAACACAAGAATCACTGCACAGGATCTTGCCGATTGGGCAGGAACCATCCCGTACGAAATTCTGACGAATATCAATACGCGTGTGCCGCGCGTATATATCACGGAGGAAAATAAATAATGAGTGTTCTCCAGCCTGACAAGCGACCAAAGCAGATACGGCTGAATCCGGCATCAGGTTTTACCCGGAGTTATTGGAGCGATTATGTACTCCTGATCATGGTCGCGGCAGTTATCGTGACCACCGACCAGCTGGCGAAAGTCTGGGTACGGGCGAATATCCCACTGGGCGGCGATTGGCTGCCAACCCAGCTGGCCTGGCTATTGCCTTATGCCCGCATTCGTTTCTGGTACAACTCCGGAGCGGCCTTCGGGATTTTCCAGAACGGCAACCTGGTTTTTATGATCCTGGCAATCATTATTGCGGGAGTAATCCTTTACTATTTTCCACGCGTCTCCAGAAAGGATTGGTGGCTGCGCCTGGCGCTGGTATTGCAGTTCAGCGGCGCGATAGGCAACCTGGCTGACCGGATACAGTTTGGGCATGTGACAGATTTCATATCCGTAGGTACATTTGCCATTTTCAATATAGCCGATGCGAGCATTTCGGTGGGGGTGGTGGTGTTGATCTTGGGTGTATGGATCACTGAAATGGCCGATAAACGGCGTGCAGCCGCAAAAGCAGCCGAAGCACCTACCACGACCGAGGATGAGGCAAAGGGTGAGTGACCGGCTCGAGAACCTCCTGTTCGAAAAGGAAGAAAATGAGCGCCTGGATGTCTTCCTGACCAGCTGCCTGCCGGAATTTTCAAGGTCACGGATACAAGGGCTAATCCGGGAAGGCCTCGTTTGTGTGGATGGAGAACCTGTTTTGAAAACGGGGCGGGATCTGGAACGCGGCGAGTATGTCGAAATCCGGATACCTGTGGCTGTTCCCAGTGGGCTGACGCCCGAGAATGTGCCTCTGGACATCATTTTCGAGAATGAGGACATGCTAGTCGTAAATAAACCTGCCGGCATGGTGGTACATCCCTCGCCCGGACATGACCGCGGGACACTGGTGCATGCCATCCTGGGGCACGTACCCGGACTGGAAGGGATCGGTGGGGTAGAGCGTCCGGGGATCGTTCACCGGCTGGATAAAGAGACCTCCGGCTTGATCGTGATTGCCAAGAATGAACAGGCGCATCGCTGGCTGCAAGACCAATTCCGCACCCGTAGCGTGGAGAAGATCTACATGGCTCTGGTGGACGGGAGGCCGCCCACACCAAATGGGCGTGTGGAAGCTCCAATCGGACGAAATTCCACCCACCGCAAGCTTATGTCCGTGGTAATACCTGAGAAGGGTCGTATAGCGGTCAGCGAATACCGCACCCTGGAAAGTTTCCCTGTACACACTTTGCTGGAGGTACATCCGTTGACCGGAAGGACGCACCAGATTCGTGTGCATATGGCGTTCTTAGGCTGTCCGGTGACCGGTGATACCGTCTACGGCAAGAAGAAATCTACGCTGGATCTAGGCAGGCATTTCTTGCATGCATATAAATTAAAGATCACTCTTCCAGGTGGGGAAGAACCAAGAGCTTTTGAAGCACCCCTGCCAGTTGAGTTGGAACAAGTTTTGGAACAACTGCGTAAAAATAAATAGGAGTTCTGGATGGAATTTATTGACCTGCGTTCCGATACCGTAACCCAACCCACGCCCGAGATGCGTGAAGCCATGGCGAAAGCCGATGTGGGAGACGATGTGTACGGTGAGGATCCCAGCATCAACCGCCTGGAGGAGATGGCCGCGGAAAGGATGGGGAAAGAAGCCGGGCTGTTCGTGGCTTCGGGGACGATGGGAAATTTAACTGGAATCCTGTCACATTGCCAGCGCGGAGACGAGGTGATCGTCGGAAAGAAAAACCATGTATTCGTACATGAGGCTGGCGGTATTTCCGCTCTGGGGGGGGTCCATTCGTGCCAGTTGCCCAACCAACCAGACGGTTCGTTGAGGATGGAAGACGTGGCGGCGGCCATCCGCCCGGACGATCAGCATGAACCAATTACTCGGCTGGTCTGCCTTGAGAACACGCATAATGGCTGCGGCGGGGTATTCCAGACGCCCGAATATACGCGTAAAATGGTTGAACTTGCGCATGGGCGTGGATTGTCTGTCCACCTGGATGGGGCGCGGATTTTTAACGTGGCAGTTGCCCAGAATGTACCGGCCAAGGAGCTGGCCGGGCCAGTGGATTCTGTCACATTTTGCCTAAGCAAGGGGCTATGCGCGCCGGTCGGGTCAGTATTGTGTGGGTCGGTAGTGTTTATTCGACGAGCGAGACGCCTGCGTAAAATGTTGGGCGGAGGGATGCGCCAAGCCGGGATTCTGGCAGCAGCCGGGATCGTGGCATTGGAGAAGATGGTTGATCGGCTGATCGAAGACCATATGCGGGCAAAGAAACTAGCGGAGGGCCTGAGGAAGGTTCCCGGGTTGAGGCTAGAGGAGGGAACACCGAGAACGAATATGGTTTTTTTGTCCCTGACAGAAGATGTGAAATGCAGCACCGAGGAGTTTATCGATAGTATGAGGGGGGTTGGTGTACTGATTGGAGCGACTGGGGAGAGGCAATACCGTCTGGTGACCCATTATTGGATCGATGATGCGGGAGTGGAAAAGGCTACTGCGGCATTCGGCGAGGTGTTGGCGGGGGAGATTTAGCGTAGAACAAAACGAATTTCTGTCGGCTCACAAAGAGCAGAGCCACTCCATTATTATCCGGCTAAACAGAGTTCGGGTACAGGTTCCCAAAGTACTTGTTGCAGTTAACACTGGGTTGCTTAGCCTGCGGGTAGGATGTCATTCGCTGCGCTTCTTCCCAAAGAACAGGGACCATGTCACCATGACACTATCTGAACTCCAATGAGTTCCTGGAAGGGGCTATCCTGCCCGGTACGGTGCATCGGGTATTAAGATATAATTTATAGGTTGAGAGGTAGTTTACGGGAGTTCGGAGGAAGGGCATGTCCTTATCTGTAGAGACGATAGATCATATTGCAGAGGTCATCCGATCGAAGAGCAATTATCAGCCGCGCATTGGCTTGATCCTGGGCACGGGTCTGGGAGGGCTTGCAGAATCGGTCCAGCAAGCGACAATCATCCCCTATTCTGAATTGCCTGGTTGGCCAATCTCCACTGTTGCAGGGCACGCCGGGCGGCTGGTTCTGGGAGAACTGGATGGACAGGCAATTTTGGTGATGCAGGGGCGGATCCATTTCTACGAAGGCTATGATATGACCCAGGTGACACTACCAGTGCGGGTGATGCAACGTCTGGGAATAGAAATACTGATCGTGACCAACGCGGCGGGAGCGATTAACCCGGATTTTATGCCCGGGGATGTCATGCTCATTACAGACCACCTGAACCTGGTTGGGATGGCGGGTCTTAACCCATTGATAGGACCAAACCTGGATGAGTTTGGACCACGTTTTCCGGATATGAGCCAGGCCTATGACCGGGAGCTGTGTGAACTAGCCCGCAAGGTGGCAAAAGTAAACAATTTGGTCCTGCATGAGGGTGTTTATGTTGGGTTGAGCGGACCGTCGTTTGAGTCTCCGGCGGATCTTCGATTCCTTCGCCTGGCAGGAGCAGACTCGGTTGGCATGTCCACCGTCCCAGAGGTCATTGTGGCACGTCACGGAGGGATCCGGGTGTTGGGTTTCTCAGGGATCAGTAACAAGGCCAATTTGGATGGAAATACCGTGACCTCGCATGAAGAGGTGCTCGCATCAGGCGATCTAATCGTTCCAAAACTGGAAGTGCTCATCCGTGGCGTTCTACGGGCAATTTAACCGGGGTTGAATGGCAGCTGTCCTCGGTTTCTTTGTCCGTCTGGCTCCGGTAATCTTTTTGTTGTTGGCACTGGGTTTGATATTTGGTCTCCGGAAGATAACGCAAGCACTTGCTGAGAGGCGCGCAGCCATTTTTGGATTGGAACGTGAAATTGCACAGAACCACATGAGCCAGGCAGTTGCCACCCTAACACTGGTCAGTATCCTGGCAGCAGCAGAATTCGTCCTGGTTGTTTTCCTGGTTCCAAATCTCCCGATGATGTCTCAACTTGAGACCCCGACGATGAACCCTCTTATAACGGCGACCAATACATTTCCGCTTGAATTCATGGAAACCCTCGGAGTGGTGACACCAGGTGGGCCCACGCCAACCATCCAAGAAACCGGCTGCATTCCGGGCCAGATTGATCTTACCTCACCCAAGCCGGGCGATGTGCTGCAAGGTTCGATCGAACTTTATGGAACAGCCAATGTTCCCAACTTTGGCTTTTTTAAATATGAGTTTGCCCCGATTGGATCAAATACCTGGTTCACCATTCTGGCATACAATAAACCCATTCAGGATGGTGACCTAGGAAACTGGAATACGTCGACTATTGCGGCAGGGGATTACCAGTTAAGATTGGTGGTTACCGACAACCAGGGTAATGAATTACCTACATGTGTCATCCCTGTGCATATTAAGGCTCCGTGAGGTGTTATATGCCTGATGTTGAGATACGCCGTGCAGTAGCAACAGATATTACCACCCTGGTGGCGTTTGATCATACGTGCCAGACCGATTATGTGTGGCAGATGGATGTTCATCACGAAGAAGGCCAGGTCGGGGCTATTTTTCGGGAGATCCGCCTGCCGCGTTCGGTGACTGTTCCATATCCACGGGCAGTGACCACGTTGCCGGATTCATGGAACCGCCGGTCAAGTATGCTGGTCGCAATTATTGACGGAGAGTTAATAGGATATATCCGAATGAGCGACCTGATCCTGCCACATACTACCTGGGTGACAGACATTGTTGTATCCCCCCGTTTTCGACGACAAGGTGTGGGGATGGCTCTTATTCTTGCGGCACAATCCTGGGCGGTGGATCGCAAGGATAACCGGGTACTCATGGAAATGCCATCAAAGAACAACCCGGCAGTGTGCCTGGCGCGGAAACTAGGCTACGAATTCTGCGGTTATAATGACTTGTATTACGAAACACAGGATATTGCACTATTTTTTGGACGTTACATTCGGTAGTCGTTCGGAAGGGTAGCATGCTTAGCGGTTGGACGCAGGATTTACTCACGGGGATTATTACTGTTAATCAAATTCTTACAGCCGGGATCGCCATCACGGCCTTTTCATTATTCCTCTATGCCCTGTCATTCAACCTGCGTGATCGCGTTGCGCGTTCTTTCGCGGTCATTCTATTATGTGTGGTAACTGTTTTTACATCGGAAGCGCTGGAAAGCGCTTCCACCTCCCCCCAGATAATTAATCTATTCCTGCGCCTGGAGTGGTTTGGGATTATCTTCCTGCCAGCCACTTACCTGCACCTCTCAGATGCCATCCTGATAACAACCGGGCAACCTAGCCATGGCCGCCGGCGCCTGTTCGTACGGTTTCTATATCTTGTCTCAGGCATATTTTTGCTCCTATTAGCCTTGGGCTACCTACTCGGCCCGCTGGTGATGAACGGGAAGGATGCGCCGTACCTACAGCGGACAGTCTGGACGGAAATCTTTACAGCATATTATGTTGGCATCATGGTATTGGCGTGGATCAATTTTGCGCGTGCCTATCGCCGTACCTTAACACGTTCGGGGCGCCGCCGCATGATCTATTTACTGGCCGGGGCGGCTGCACCGGCATTCGGCAGTTTTCCGTACCTTCTATATGGTTCCAGCGTAGCCGCCAATTATCCCTTCCTGTTTTGGGGATTGGCAACAGCCAGTAATTTCCTTGTTGGTGGTCTTATCATAGTAATGGCTTATGCGGTGGCCTTTTTTGGGGTCTCATGGCCTGACCGTGTGGTGAAAAGTCGTCTTTTGAAATGGATCATGCGCGGACCTGTAGTCGCATCCGCTGCCCTAGCTGTAATGACGATCATCCGGCGCAGCGGTGAACATTTTGGGACGACCTATTCGGCTGCGGTCCCTGTCGCTATGGTAGCCACGGTGCTTCTATTGGAGCACACCATAACATTGGTTGCCCCACTTTGGGAACGTTTCATTTTTTTCGGAGGCGACCGGGCGGACCTGGCCTTGTTGCAAAATCTGGAAGAACGGTTGATCACACAGAACGATCTGCGCCAATTCCTGGAAGCTGTTTTAGCGGCTGTCCGTGATCATTTACAGTCACCAGCGGCGTTTGTTGCAGCCCTGGATGGAGAGGAGCTTTCGCTGGTTGTTGCGACAGGCAGTTCGCCTCTTCTCAAAGACTCCAACCTCTCGGAGGCGTTACAGGTTGTCAAGCACGAGGGGAATGGGGATGGCGAGGAATATATTTGGGGCGATTACTGGCTTTTTCCCCTCCACCAACCACCGGAGACGGTTGAAGGCACCCCGATTTTGCTCGGATTGCTGGGGGTTGTCCACCAGCCGGAGCAGGTGATTGTGCGTGACCAACGCCAAGCGCTGGCATTACTTCTGCAACGAGCCCTAGTAGCCCTGCAGGACCGCCGTCTACAACGGAGTGTTTTCCGCTCTCTCGAAGGTCTACGTCCGCAGGTGGATATGTTCCAGCGTTTGCGTGCGGTTGGACGGTATGACAGCAAAGTCAGCTTGTTAGAAGAGACTTTACCGCCTGGATCTGATATGGCGGAATGGGTGCGGGATGCATTGGTGCACTACTGGGGCGGTCCGAAACTGACCCAGAATCCATTGCTCAACCTCCAAATCGTGCAACAGGCATTTAAGGAACACAATGACAACCCTGCCAATGCTCTCCGGTCAATTCTGCGCCAAGCGATGGACAATGTTCGTCCAGAAGGAGAACGCCGATTTACCGGAGAATGGATCCTTTTCAATATTCTTGAAATGAAGTTTGTTGAAGGGAGAAAAGTACGCGAAGTAGCCACCCGTTTAGCAATGTCAGAGGCGGATCTTTATCGCAAACAGAGAGTTGCCATTGAAGAAGTGGCCCGGATCATCCTTGAAATGGAACGCCAGACGCAGGCCCTCGTAAACGGGAAGGAGGTTGGATAAATGTGATGGTTCACACTCAATATTCCGAACAGGACATGCCAGTCCAGGACGAAGGCTGGTGGGCGTCTGTTCTGGCAGAAGAAGACAGCCGGGCATCCACCCAAGCAGTGAAACCTCAAAAAGCTGAAGAGACAGCCAAACCCACCCCTGATTGGGGACGGGCTGCACAGATTTATCATCAGGACGAAATTGTTTCACTAGTTGTGACGAGTCACAATCGGGGTGGATTGCTGGTCGAAGGGGAGGGCTTGAATGGATTTGTCCCTTGCTCTCATTTGGTCGATTTACCTTTCCAAACTGATGAGGATTGCCGGGAAGAACATCTCTCCGCCTATATTGGACGCCACCTGCGCTTGAAGATCATCGAATGCGTACCGGAAGAAAGTCGCCTGGTCTTTTCAGAGCGTGCGGCGCGTTCCGAGGCAGGCAAACGTCCGGAACTTTTTAATACGATCCAGACCGGGCAACGCTTATCCGGTGAAGTGACAAATGTGACTGAATTTGGTGTTTTCGTGGACCTGGGTGGAGTGGAAGGCCTCATTCATATTTCCGAGCTTTCATGGGGACGGGTTTCGCATCCAAACCAGGTCTGCAAAATCGGACAGCACGTTGACGTGCAAGTGATGGAAGTTGCACCGGAGCGATGCCGAATTGCACTCAGTTTAAAACGACTGGCGCCCAATCCTTGGGAAACAGTGCAAGAGAGTTATCCGATCAATGTGATTGTCCCGGCGGTTGTGACAGCCCTGGTCCCCTATGGGGCTTTCGCACGACTCGAAGAGGGGCTTGAAGGGTTAATTCACACTTCGGAAATTCCACTTCCCCCCAATCGAGCCATCAAAGATTTTCTTTCGCCCGGCCAGAACGTACAGGTGCGAGTATTGCAGGTGGATGCTTCGCGCCAACGTCTTGGCTTGAGCATGAAACTGGATTAACGATGCCAATCATCAACTCGCGTAAAAACGCCCCCAATTCTCCGAGTGATTCCCGCGGCTCAGTGCGTTCTTCCGATTGGGTGGATCGCCTAGCGCAGATCCAAACCCACTTCGGACGTTTCCTTTGGGACATTCTGGGGGTCTTCCTGATTGCTTTTGCTTTGATGACCCTGTTGGGGATCCTTGGACTTTCAAAAGGGAGTCTGCTTGAAGAGTGGGTGAACTTGTTGTTTGTGTGGTTTGGGTGGGGAGAGCTGCTGGTCGTAATTATTGCAGGGGCAGGAGGCATCCTTGCATTCCATCGAAGCGTCCAGCGGATTAAAATCCCCGGGAGTCACCTGATTGCTTTGGAACTGGCCGCCTTCCTGACCCTGGCGTTATTGTCGGCGTTCAGTGGAAACCAGCTGGCGGAAGGAAGCATGTGGGGTGGACAGATTGGCTGGGGACTCTCGATGCTGATAGCCAGATACATTGGCCCACTTTGGGGTGGGGTGGTTATCTTTGTTCTGTTGGGATTGGCGGTTCTGACTGGTTTTGGACTCTGGCATCCGCTTGAAGCATGGTTGATCCGACAGGCCGGTGCACCCATTGGACTGGAGCCCGGGGCTGCATCGATAGGATCTGGGTTAAAAAACCTTTCCGAGAAATCTGTCATCTCTCCATTCTCATCAGACGAAACGACCGATCCATCCAAGACCGGTGGCAAAAAACCTGTGCAAAAAATCCCAGCGGAATTCCGCAAATCGTTCAAGGTTCCAGAAAGGCAGGACAGCCGGCCGACCATGCCACTTGTACGAAGTGACCGTCTTCCGCCACTGAATGTGCTGCTGGGGGAACAATCCATTCGCCCGGATGAGCGCAATATCAACCAGACTGCAGGTCTGATCGAAAAATCGCTTTCCGAATTCGGCATCCCAGCCAAGGTGGTTGGGTTTCGCATCGGACCGACGGTGACCCAGTTTGCCGTCCAACCGGGTTTTATCCGCAAGGGTACTGAAGAAGATGCCCAGCAGTTGAAAGTCCGGGTGGCGCAGATTGCCAACCTGCAAAAAGATCTGGCGCTGGCGCTCTCGGCAGAACGCCTACGCATCGAAGCACCGGTACCCGGGCGCGCCTATGTGGGGATCGAAGTGCCAAATGCGCGTTCTGCGTTGGTTAGATTGCGTCCGTTATTGGAGACGGATGCTTTTTACAAGATTGGTTCGCCACTGGCGATTGCACTAGGGCGGGATGTCTCAGGTGGGCCATTAGTGGCCGACCTGGGACGCATGCCGCACTTACTAATAGCCGGGACAACCGGTTCAGGAAAGTCGGTATGTATTGCAGCCCTGGCAACCTGCCTAGCGATGAATAATGCCCCGGAAGACCTTCGAATGGTGATGATCAACTCGAAAATGGTCGAGTTAATCCGTTTCAACGGCTTGCCGCATCTTTTTGGCAAAGTCGAGACGGATGTAACGCGCATCCTGGGTGTGCTGCGTTGGGTGGTGGTTGAGATGGAGCATCGCTATAAATTACTAGAGGCAGCCAAAGCACGCGATATTGATGCCTATAACCGCCGCCTGCAGCGACGGAAGGATTCGACAACCCTGCCACACATTGTAGTTCTGATCGACGAGATGGCCGACCTGATGATGTCTGCGCCGGATCAAACAGAGCACAATCTGGTTCGCCTGGCGCAGATGGCGCGCGCCACTGGCATCCACCTGGTGGTGGCGACACAACGCCCCAGTACTGATATAGTCACCGGCCTGATAAAGGCCAATTTCCCAGCCCGAGTGGCTTTTGCGGTGGCTTCGGGTGTGGATTCTCGTGTTATCCTGGATTTGCCAGGTGCAGAAACTTTGCTCGGTCGTGGCGATTTACTGTTCCTGAACCCGGAAGTAGGCAACCCCATTCGTGCCCAGGGTGTGATGGTGACAGACCAGGAAATTGAGCGGGTGATTGCCCACTGGCAGAAGATGACACCGGAAAAAGATATCAAGCCGCCTTGGGAAAGCATGCTGTCTGAAGTGGAGGCAGAAGGGAGTGATAGCGTACTGGTGGAGCAAGCAATCACTCTTTTAAAGAAGGAACAACGCGGCAGTGCCTCTATGCTCCAAAGACGATTGCGGATCGGGTACCCGCGGGCAGCGCGATTGTTGGATCAATTGGAAGAAATGGGAGTGGTAGGTCCTTCCATGGGGGGAGGACGTGACCGTGAAGTGTTGCTCGCACAGGACGAAGAGAATGGTGACTTAACCGATGGTGGGTAGTCCAGTGTGGTATCATAGTTCCGTTTTGAGACCTGACCAGGAGTGATAAAACACTTGACTTAACCAACCGAAAAAAAGGAAGTTTCATTCACGGATAAAATGCGCGTGTGGTTCCGCTGGTATTATTACCCGATTGCCGCCTTCTTGAACCGCCTTGGAATCCGGCCAAACACTGTCACCCTAATCGGCCTGGCCGGTACGGTCGGTTGCGCGTTATTGATCGGGTTTGGGCACTTGACCTGGGCGGGCATCCTGTTACTCATCATGGGACCGGTGGATGCCATGGATGGAGCTCTTGCGCGGATGCGGAATGAGGCAACTGCCTGGGGTGCATTCGTGGACGCAGTGACAGACCGGTATTCTGAATTGTTCCTCTTCCTGGGTTTCCTAATGTACTACATGGCTCACTCAAATGCAATCGGTATCCTTTTTGCCTACCTGGCGGCGGCTGGTTCAGTACTGGTCTCCTACGTGAAGGCACGCGTGGATGCTTCGAAATTGGATGCAAACGTTGGTTTATTAACGCGCGTCGAACGATATATTGTGCTCATCCCAGGTTTGATTTTTAGCGGTCTATATCAACCCCTGGCGCTGATTGCTATAATAATCATTGCTGTCTTTGCAAATTTCACGGCCTTACAACGGATTTTCCGAGTACGGCGGGAGGCACTCCGCCGGATATCCCAGTCCCAGGAGTAATCCATGCAATCCTTGCCAAATGGTTTTGATATTCCTCTTCCTTTCTTGAATACGTCTTTTCACATTTACTTTTATGGCATCCTGATCATGCTGGGAGTGGTCGCAGCAGCATTCCTGGGGCAGGCGGAGGCCAAGAGGCGCGGGATCAACCCGGATTACATCTGGGATTCGCTTTTCTGGGTCGTTCTAGCGGGAATTGTAGGGGCACGCATTTGGCATATCTTCTCACCGCCTCCATCCATGATTGCACAAGGCATCACTACCAAGTGGTACCTGACACACCCACTTGACATGATCAATATCCGGAATGGCGGGCTGGGCATTCCTGGAGCAATCATTGGTGGCGCACTGGCCCTGTGGCTTTACTGCAGGAACAAGAAGATACTCGTTTCTGATCCTGGTGGATACAGTCATCCCGGGTGTGGCATTGGCCCAGGCGATCGGTCGCTGGGGGAACTTCTTTAACCAGGAACTGTATGGGAAACCGACCAATTTACCCTGGAAGATATATATCGACCCAGCCCACCGCGTCCCAGGCTACCAGAACTATGCTTATTACCAACCACTGTTCCTGTATGAGTTGTTGTGGAACCTGCTCAACATGGCGATCCTGATGTGGATGGCACGACACTTGGAAAAATGGCTCAAACCGGGCGATCTTTTTTACATCTATATGATCATGTATTCCATCGGGAGATTTTGCCTGGAATTCCTGCGTGTGGATGCCTCCCAAATAGCCGGAATCAATTTCAACCAGACATTCGTGATGATGGTAGCCCTGGTGGCGGGTGCGTTCCTGTTCCTGAATCACCGCCGGCGCAGCTCCACCGTACAATGATCGAGACCGAGGACCTCAGCAAACAGTTCGGTGATTTTTGGGCCGTGGATGGTGTCACACTGGACGTGCAGCCGGGCCAGGTGCTGGCTTTACTAGGTCAGAACGGGGCGGGGAAAACAACCACTGTACGCATGATGACCTCGGTACTCTCCCCGACGCGTGGTTGGGCACGCATCGCTGGATACGATGTGGTCCATTCACCTGAAAAAGTTCGGGCTTCAGTGGGTGTGTTGACCGAACAGCATGGACTTTACCTGCGCATGACAGGGGTGGAGTATCTGGATTTTTTTGGAAAAGTCTATCGATTGGATATCATGACCCGGCAGAAGCGCAGTCGTGAGTGGATGGAGTATTTTGGTCTGGGGGAAGTTGCAAAACAACCAATCGGGCAATATTCAAAGGGTATGCGCCAGAAACTGGCATTAGCGCGCACACTTCTCCACGATCCTCCTGTTTTACTTTTCGATGAGCCAACCTCGGCGATGGATCCTGAGTTGGCACAACTGGTAAGAAAGGCGATCGCCAGCCTGCGTTCCAAACAACGCGCCATTATCATCTGCACACATAACCTGGTCGAAGCGGAAATGCTGGCTGACAAAATCGCCATCATTTACCGAGGTCGTGTTTTAACAAGAGGGACGATCGAAGAGTTAAAGAATGAATTGCTGGGGCCAGCCGAGTACGAAGTGCGAGTGCGAGGTGAATGGCCGCATGAAACTTTTGAGCTGCCTGCAGGGGTCACTTCGCTCGAAGCGGGTGAGACCGGGCCCCGGTATCGAGTTGAAGACCCACAAATAGCCAACCCTGTTTTGCTGAGAGAATTAATGAAACGCGGCGCGGAAGTGGTGGCGATGCAGGAAATACCGCGCACGCTCGAGCAGATCTACCTGGCCGCCATGGCCCAGGTGCGGCATGATTAAGGACTTTACTGGCGAATTGGGTATGGCTTGGCTGGTTGCCTGGCGGGAACTGCGCGACCAGTTGCGTGATTGGCGGATTATTTTCCCGATGATCGCACTGACATTACTCCTGCCATTCCTGGCAGACCTGGGTGCACAGGCGGCGATAAATTTTACAACAAAATATGGCACCCCCCTGATCGCAGAACGTCTGGTACCATTCCTGCTACTGGTGGTTGGTTACTTTCCGATCACGGTTTCACTGGTAATTTCTCTTGAATTGTTTGTAGGCGAGAAAGAGCGCGGGACGATTGAGCCGCTCTTGAGCAGTCCACTCAAGGATTGGCAGCTCTTTATGGGAAAACTCCTGGCTGGAACGATCGCGCCACTGGTCACCGCCTACCTGGGCATCAGCGTGTATATGGTCGGTCTCTATTTTCAACACATTCCATTCCCGGATGCCGGCCGGATGACGCAGACGCTAATTCTGACGGTTGTCCAAGCATGCTTGATGGTTACCGGAGCCATTCTCATCTCAACTCAGGCCACTTCAGTAAGGGCATCCAACCTGATGGCCTCATTTATCGTCATCCCAATGGCGTTACTCATCCAGGGCGAAAGTGTCATGTTGTTTTGGGGTAATAACGAGGCACTCTGGCTGGCCGTGGTGGGTGTGACCATCCTAGCGTTGTTATTAGGGCGGGTCGGGATCACCCATTTCCAACGGGAAGCGTTATTGGGGCGGGAAATTGACGTGCTTAATTTGCGTTGGATCGGGAAGACATTCTGGAGGGGGTTCAAAGGTAAAGCCAAATCGTTTCCGGCCTGGTTCCGTGTAGAAGTTCTTGGCACGGTACGGAAACAAGCGGTATCCATCTGGATGACGCTGGGTCTCGGCAGCGCTGCCACGGTCGGAGGGTACATCTGGGTTGCCCTGAATACAGACAAAGTTGTCGGAGCGTTCCGGTCAGGTGAATTGGCTGGTCTATTGAACTCCGGGACGGGGGTGCCCCTTGCGAACCTCGTTATTTCTTTTCCTATGATTTGGGGACACAACCTGCGCGCGGTTGCCATTATTCTGTTGCTTGGCTTGTTTTCTTTTGGTGTTCTGGGTACTTTGATTTTCCTGTTGAATACAGGAGTTATCGGTGCGGTGCTGGCACTGGAAGGAGCCCTGGGAATTTCACCAATAAAGCTGGCAATCTTTGGGATCCTTCCGCACGGCATTTTTGAGATCCCGGCACTAATACTCTCGAGTGCAGCTGTGCTTTATATAGGGATCGCGCTGGTGACCCCGCGTTCGCCATTGACATTGGGTGAGGTGTTGATCGAGGCAATTGCTGATTGGGCGAAAATCGGAATTGGCCTGGTTTTACCGCTTTTGACCATCGCAGCCATCCTGGAGACATGGGTTACTCCTGTGCTGTTGTCATCCGTACTTAAGTAAGAAATAATTAGAGCCTAGAAAAGGGTTTCCATAACAATGGCAAAATTGATCTTCCTGGGAACATCGAACGCCATTCCGGACGAGAATCATGAAAACACCCATATGATCCTGGTAGGGGAGAAGCGTGTGGTTTTAATCGATTGCCCGAACAGCCCGGTAATACGTATACAGAAAGCCGGCGTGGATATTACCGACTTGAGTGATTTGATCCTGACCCATTTCCACCCGGACCATGTTGCGGGTGTGCCACAACTGTTAATGAACATGTGGCTGATGAGGCGTTTCAAATCGCTGACCATACATGGTTTGAAGCACACGCTTGACCGCATCGAGAATATGATGGGGTTATACGAATGGTCCAAATGGCCGGGCTTCTTTCCAGTTCTATTTCACCGCGTTCCGGAACAGCCGCTTGTACCTGTCATCGAGTGTGAAGAGTTTCGCGTACTTGCCTCTCCGGTGCAGCATTTAATCCCGACCATCGGCATGCGGATGGAATTCGTTCAATCGAAGAAGATCCTGGCCTATTCCTGCGATACCGAGCCATGCGAATCCGTGACCCGATTGGCCGAGGGCGCGGATGTACTTGTGCATGAGTTGGCGGGTGCTTTGCCAGGGCATTCGTCGGCCGCTCAAGCGGGGGAGGCGGCCCGTCTGGCTGAAGTGGGGAGGTTATACCTAATCCATTATCCAACCGGGCAATTCGCATCAAGTGACCTGTTGGACGAAGCCCGAAGTCAGTTCCGGGGTCCGGTGACGCTGGCGGAAGATTATATGAGACTGGATTTTGACTAAAAAAGAGCCACCGGCAGGTGGTTTTTTTTTACCATCCCTGGATAAATTGTTCCCATTCGGTGTTTTCTTCCAAGTGGCGCCCAAAAATATAATAAGCACTGGCAGGCGGTTGCAATGGAATGTGGAGCAGGTGCATATGGACTTCCACCAACTGGCGGCCGCCTTTACGGTGATTGCAGGAGGGGCAGGCAGCCACTACATTGGTCCAGACATGCTCACCACCCAAGTGTTTAGGCAGAACATGGTCGACCGTCAGATCGCCAGTATGCCGGCCACAGTACTGGCAGATGAAGTTATCACGACGAAAAACCTCCCGCCGGGTCAGTTTGATCTGCAGACGGGGGCGATGGATCATATGCTCCAGACGGATAACGGATGGCCGTGGGAGGGTTTGTTTAACGGTTTGAATTGTGCCGCGGCCATTCATTACCATACCGGCTTTCCCCGAAAGGATCAGGCCAATGGCGCGACGGGTGTTGCAAACATTGACAGGCTCAAAATTGGCGTTGAGAACCAGTACCGGCGCGTTCATAGTTTTTGACGTTGGCGTGTATTATACTCCAGACCAATCAGGTCGTTTAAAAGGAGCAAGCCATGCGCATTTTAATTGCCGGTGGAACCGGAATGATCGGAACTGCACTGGTAAAAACCCTCCTAGCAGAGAATCACCATGCCTGGGTGCTAACCCGCAACCCTCAATTTGCACACCTGCCGGAGGGTGCCATCGCAGTCGGCTGGGATGGGCGAACCAGTGCTGGCTGGGGTGAAATGGTCAGCCAGATGGATGCAGTGGTCAACCTGGTCGGGGAACGCCTTTCCAAGTGGCCGTGGACAAAGGGACAGAGACAACGATTCTGGGACAGCCGGGTGGAAGGGGGACACGCGCTTGTCGAAGCCATCCATAAGGCTTCAACGCGTCCGAAAGTGCTCATCCAGGCTTCCGGTGCAAACTATTACGGACCGCGTGACCTGGTTCCAGTGACCGAAGAAGATGCCCCCGGCAAGGATTTTCTGGCCGAGTTGTGCCAGGCATGGGAAGGTTCCACGGAACCGGTTGAAAAAATGGGTGTACGGCGTGTCATCGTCCGCTCGGCGATCGTCCTGGCAGCGAAAGATGGCATTTTACCAATCATAATGTTCCCGGTAAAATGGCTCCTGGGCGGGCCGCTGGGTAATGGACGGCAGGGCCTAGCATGGATTCATATCGAAGACGAAGTGGCCGCCATCCGCTTCTTGTTGGAACATCAAAACGCCAGTGGATCATATAACCTGACGGCGCCCAATCCAATTTCGAGCGGCGAATTCCTACGCATACTGGCTGAAAGGTTGCGCCGCCCGTACTGGATGCCTATACCGGCTTTTGCGTTACGCCTGGCCCTGGGCGGGATGGCTACACTGGTACTGGATGGATTGTACCTGTCACCCACACGACTTCAAGAAATGGGGTTCAAATTTCGATATGGGGGTTTGGAAGCTGCGTTACGGGATCTTTTGATCAGCTAATTCCCACGAATCTTCGTTAAACCGATGTAATTTACGGCGATATACGATGATCAGGGGATCCTGACTTATCGCGGGTCAGCGTTGCTCCGTAAGACTATTCGTCCTTTGGTCTTTCCTCTTTTTGCGCTTTGCGAATATTTCGCAGTACGTGCCGTATGGTTTCCCAAATCGACTCGGCCCGACGAGCGGTCTTGGAAGGTATGTTATGGCGGCTATAACGAGCTTCGATGAATGCCTCCGTCATGGCATCCACGTTCGCTTTTTCCTCTTTCAAGTTGGTGGTTAGAGAAGTCGCATATTCATAGGGGGTTTGATGCTCCTGGCGTTGGAGACCGGCTTCTTTGGCCCGTCTGACCAGCGCGAGATAGTAAAAGATGACCTTCTGGCGCGGGTTCAGCCGACGAGGGTTGACGTACTCCCATGCGCTTCCGTGGTCATTCATGTTCGGGGTGAATTTGCGCAGCCGTTTCAAGCTGTTTTGGATGAATGTCCCAACAGAGCGATTGGTTTTTCTGAAGGCTGCGATGAATTGATGCCACGCACTCACGAACCAATTTACTGGGCGGAATCGTCGCAACTCTTCAGATAGATCCCGGTTGAAGGCAATATATTGACGTAATGCCATGAACGCCAGGACGACCAGGCTTCCCCAGAGAACCACAGATTTCACGAGCTCCCAGTTAACCGAACTGACGCTGGAAACCATTGGGAGTTGCCCGGGTGGTGGAGTGGGCGTAGGAACCTGCTCCTGAGGACCCACCGAGGTTTTTCCAAGTAGGCGGGCTAGAAGGGTAATAAGCAGCAGAATAAAACCAAAAAAATAAGCTATGGCTTGATATATGAATCGGTACACGGCTAAAAGGGTGGCAAAAAACCCCATTCCATAATTGGTGGGCAATACACTGATTAGCAAGACCAGAAAGGCGAGAATCAATGCGCTGTAAGCAAACCAGCGGCGTGGGATTTGGACGGGTACCTGCAACTTAGCCTGCCACCATGTGGTTTCCAGTGTGATAAATCTGGTGAGGCTGAGAAGAATAATGCCGAGGACAAAGTATGCAATAACTTCCGATACAGCATTGGAGATTACCGGCAGAGGGATTTCTAGGGCGCTTTGGGATGGGATGGCTGCGAGGAAAACAACTAGTATTCCCAATCTCAAAAAGCGCCGCTGAATCAGGTTGCGCACTTTAGCGGTTTTGAGGCGTTCATCCGGGAAATTGTTATCATCCGTCCCCAACAGGGACAGGTCGGCCGCGAAAAGGTTGCCGGCCTGCCATGCAGCCAACGCTGGAAGGAGCGTGAGCAGATATTGGTCAGTAAATATGTTGAACGGAAATTGGACCGGCCAAAGCAGGAAATTGTTCCAAAAGCTGGCTGGGCCTGGGCGCAATTCGGTAAACAATTTCAAAGCGACCAGGAGGACCACCAATTCCGTGCCTCGATAATAAACGATCTGTTTTTGTGCAGTTGGCAGGTGCTTTATCAGCCAATAGGAGAAAAAAGCTTCCAATATTACCAGTGCACACAACAGCAGCAGGCCGCGTCCATCCATTGTAGGGAAAAGCCACGCCAGGAAATGGATAAGAATGGTCGAGAAACAATAGATCATTCCCAAAGCGGTGAAGTAGCTGGCATATACCGGCCAGCGGCGTATACGTTCAGCCGGGACGGGCAGGGCGTTCATTTCTGCCTCCAAACATCCAGGCTTTTTTCATTTGGGAAAGCGTAGATCGGGAAGCCAAAGCGCCTGGCTTGCTGGCGGGCCTGCTTGATGTTACCACCCACTCCAGCGATTATCATGACCACATTCTGTCCGCGGCGCTGGATCTGGAAAATTGCATCGAAGAGAGCTTCGTCAATGCAACCTGTTATGATCACAACCGTGGTTCCCCAAGGCAGGCCGGGTGTTTCCCGGTTGAGCATTTCAGTGAGCGGGCCATTCTCGGTGCGCTGGATGCGTGCCAGCAGCTCGAGGATATGAACAAGCTGCCCACGTCCCTTGCGGGAGGGGATGGGCTGCACACTCAGGGAGTTTGAATGGCTATCAATGCCGTTCGTGGCCAAGCCGACAGCCTGTTTTTTTGAAACCGACCAGTTTGCCAAGGAAGCCGCGATGACTATTGCCAACTCGGTCGAGTCGATGCGGTGCCTGGTTGCATAATCGGAGGCATTCATATCAAGGAAGATGACTGTTTGCAGGGCGATGGACGGTTCATATTGCTTGACCTGCAAGCGACCGGTTGAAGCAGTGGCTTTCCAGTCGACACGCCGCAGGGAATCGCTGGCCAAATAGTCGCGCTTGCCGCGGACGCGGGATGGGTCTTCGAAAATAGGCTGGGTATACCGGAGTGTTCCCAAAGGCGACCGGGATGGCAGGTGTGCATCCGAAATGGGAATAATGCGCGGGTAGACCGTAATATAATCGGATTGCTTCTCCAATTCCTGGATATCTGCCAGACCGAGCGTATCTCCAAGCTGGGTGGTGAATGGGCCGACAGGATAATAGCCGCGCTTGTAAGCACCCAGATTGTAATGGACATCCGTCCTGCCGTGCGGTCCAAGGCTAAGGACACGTTTGATGGAACTTCCGGCGGCGAGCTGCACCGGCAGACTTTCATACACAAGCAACCAGGGAATGGGCAACCAGCCATTGTTCCTGATCTCGAGCCTAACTGTAATGTCCTCCCCTAAAAAAGCCCGTTTTTCGAATTTTCGTTCGCAGTATATGTTTTTCGCGGACTGACTCGTCCAGAATAGATTGATGATGTAAATTCCCAGGAACAGGTAGATTATCGTGAAGGCGAAACCGCCTTTCACGAACGCTGCGGCCACAAGCAGCAGAACCATTAAAAGAGAGATTCGGGGAGCAATTTCCTCTACTTTTTTAGCGAGCCGAGATCCAATGGCGTGTGGTTGAGCAGGTCCTTGATAATGGCTGAGGCGCTATGCCCACGCAGTTCTGCCTCGGAGGTGACGATCAAACGGTGTGTCAATATGACCGGTACCAAATACTTGATATCGTCCGGGATAACGTGGTCGCGACCACGCAAGGCTGCCAGGGCCTGGGAGGCTTTGAAGAGGGCCAGGCTGGCTCGTGGACTAGCTCCCAGGGCCAGATCCGGCGAATTTCGTGTAGCAGTTATCAAGCGGAGGATGTAATCCTGGAGAGTGTCATCCACATGCACTTCCCAGACTGCTTTCTGGAATTCCGGAAGCTGGTTTCCATCTGCAACTGAATGGAGAGTATTGATGGGATGTTCACGTTGGAGGTGGGTGAAGAGGACTTTCTCATCAGCTATGGCCGGGTAACCGACTGTCAGGCGCATCAAGAAACGGTCAAGCTGGGCTTCGGGAAGCGGGAAGGTACCCTCATACTCAATTGGGTTCTGGGTGGCCATCACCAGGAACGGGCGAGGCAACGTGTGTGTTATGCCATCCACCGTGACCTGTTGTTCCTGCATAGCTTCGAGCAGGGCTGACTGCGTACGCGGGGTGGCACGGTTGATCTCATCGGCGAGGAGGATATTGACAAAGACAGGGCCGCTGCGGAACTCGAACTGCCCACTTTTCTGATTGAAGACGGAGACACCCGTCACGTCGTTGGGAAGCAGGTCGGGCGTGCATTGCAGACGCTTGAATTGGCCACCCAGGCTGATGGCAGTGGCACGGGCCAACATGGTTTTACCGACACCCGGTACATCCTCGATCAGGATATGACCCTCACATAACAATGCAACCATCAGAAGTTCGATAGCTTGGGCTTTTCCAATAATGACGCGTTCCACATTTTCGGTAATCTTCGTGGCGAATTCCTGGATCTGGGTCATATTGCCTCCGAATGGATGATACCATGATTTCGCGGGGCGAAGGAACGCGGGGATTATCAGCCGGGATATGCCAGGAGTGATCGTGAAGTTATTACGGAATGAGAATTAAGAAAGAATATGCTGGAGGTGTTGAGGGAGGCGAAACTTCTTTAAAGTTGGAATCCATTTTCCCACCAAATAAATAAAAATAGCAAGGACCTCTAGAAGAATCGTGATCCCCGCCACCCAATCGAAAATGACCTGTGTCAGCGGCAATTTCCAGTCGGATGGACGGCGGTTGACGAAATCCACCAACTTCTTGTAATCTGAGACAGGGATCAGCCCAAAGAATTTTGAACCGTTCACTTCAGGGAAGACCAGACCAGATGGATCGGTCATATTGTAATTGCCGTCCTGCATATCGAAGACCGAGCCTTCATGGACCAGAGGTGTTAAAAGTTCGTCGTTGTCCCGGAATAAGGGATCATAATGATGGGTTGTATTGCTGGCACCTGCTACGAAAACTTCATAGTCGTTCATATCCGGGATGATTTGACGGACCGGAAAAGTTTCTCCAGCCGAGATGCGTTTGTACGTACTAATCATTGAATTGATGTCGAAAATGCGGACCTGAATTTTCAATGGCATCAGGTAGTAAGACCACATGCTTGCAAGCGATATTCCTCCAAGAATGGCAAACGCAACGAATGATTTTATACCGGACTTCCACTTCGATATCAAAACATCAAAGATTTTGGCTGCAACAATTGCAAGAGGCAAAATAAACGCGGCCGCAAAACGTGTATTGGCATGCAAGGAATCCAGGACAGGCAGCTGGCTGAGTTGATCATAGAGAATGCCTTTTGCAATAGTAAATTCAGTTATTAGAAGGATGGCAAAAAGGAGAAAAATCCCAGCAATTATTTTCTTTATTATGATATTCCTTTTTTCGATTTGGGGTTTACGGAATAGAACCATAAAGACACCAAAAACAATAAGGAAAAGCAGTCCTGGGGCGACGGATGAGTCCAACTCCCAAAAACCATAGGGCGTTTTTGTCAAAGCGAGGAGACGCACGGTATAGGTGCCGCTGGTTCTGTGTAGCAAGCCCAGTATTGGAAAAAAATTCAGCGTTCCAAGCAGTTGGAATATCATTCCTCCCAGTCCTGATATCCAATTTGTCAAATATTGATCATGTTCTGTACGGGGGAAAAAGCGCATATATTCTGCGGTTGCATAGAGCTTAGAGCCACAGACAAGGGCGGTGAGGATCCCGCCCCAGAGTAAAACCGGCAGGATTTTTCGCCAGCTAAGAAGCCCGGGTTTCAGAAAATATATCATTGGGACGATGATGAGAGCAGAATAAAGAGCAATGACAGCAATATATACTCCCCCCGAATAAACAAGTGCAGCACCGGTTATGGAAATGAGAACGCCGGCAATCCACTTTGGAAGTCTCGAATTTAATATTGCAGAGATTGGAATGATAATGAGAGGAAAAGTCAAGAAATTAACGTGGCCGACTGCCAAGCGCTCTATCAAAAATCCGTTAATGAGAAAGAAATCAGCTCCAAGGATTGCTGAGAGAGGTTTTAATTCCATTACCTGACAAAGGAAGAGGACGGTGACAATAAAACCAATCGCAATATAAATTGCCGTGGATAAAAACACTGCGGCGAATGGATCGATAAACCAAGTAAAGAATTGAGGCAGCGAAAATTGCATCTGGAGCGGATTAGGGTAGGCTGGTAATCCGCCTCCAAAATTTGGGGTATACCACTCGATACTTAAGCCATTGGTTTTATAGTAAAGATGCGAGTCAACCAGACGTGGGATAAACAGTCGATAATCGTTCCCTACCAACGGAAAGGTAGCGTTTGCATATTGGACCAGAAAAAAAATGATGACAAGGATGTTTATTGTTATGAGAAGAATATAAAAAATGCGTTGTTTCACTAGCCATCGCCTCGAAAATCGTAAATTCTGTCGGATATGTTCCATTTTCGATTGCATGCCGGACAATGCATTTGCTGTTCTGAGATTATAAGAGGAGAGTGTCCGCATTCAGGGCATTTAAAATAAGAGGAAGGATCTTTTTGATCTACCGAGTGAGCAGGCTTTCCAATAACCCTGGCACGTAAAAAAACGCTGGGTGAGAATTGCGCAAATTCGCCGGTCCATTGGATAATGGAATCAAGACCTGCCAGAAGACCAGGCGGCATGATTCGTTTGAGTGGGCCGATACGGAAATACGAGACTGCCAGCGTTTTTTCGACCCGGAAACCCAGGTTCCCAAGCCACTTGCGGACACTTTGAGGGTGGAAGTCAAAGTTCAAAGGCGCAAATTCCACCGCCTCTGATGTGAAGGGGTTCCAAGTCTGGAGACGCAAAGCATAACGCAGGATGGATTTCAGGTTGCGTTTGTTGGCAAATTCCAGGATAAAGCTTGCCCCGGGCTGTGTAACGTTTCGTACCTGTCGCAATGCGGCAGGGGCGTCGGCCATATGATGCAAAACGCGAATCATGGTTGCAGTGTCGAATAATCCATTCACGAAAGGTAGTTGGTAGATGTCTGCAGCGACGTAGATGTAACGGTCGGAATTTCCCAAGAGTTCCTGAGCTTGCTTCAACTGAGTTCGGGAATAATCCAGTAAGACAACGTGGTCAAAACTGCCATAGCGCAGTGTATTACGACCTGCTCCGGCACCGAGTTCCAACAATAACTTACCGTTTTTTGGGAGCAGACGTTTTATGGCGATTGCTTCACAGCGATCTTCATATTCGCGCCCGCCTTTCTTCCAGAAACGGGTCTGGTAATCAGAACCTTCGTAATCACAGACAGGCGGTCGTTGCTTACCTGGCATCTTATTTCCCGTCAAAACCCCGTCCCACACCCCGGTAAGCGAAACCGAGGGAGCGTACTTCAGAGGGGTCGTAAACATTACGACCATCAAAAAGGATGGGGGTTTTCATGTCAGTGCGAATGCGTTCAAGATCCAACTGCTTAAACTCGTTCCATTCTGTAATGACGATGAGTGCATCGCTATCCCTGGCCATGTCATAAGGATTATCAAACATGGTGACAGCCGGTAAAAGACCGCGGGCATTTTCGTCGGCCACCGGGTCGTAAGCGCGGACCGTTGCACCTCCAGCAATCAACATCTGTGCAATATCAATGGAAGGGGCCTCGCGCATATCATCCGTGTTGGGTTTGAAGGCTAGCCCAAGCATACCAATGGTTTTTCCCTGTAATTTCCCGAGCATTTCTTCCAGACGTTTGACGACTGTTCGACGACGGTCGTAATTGGCGTGGGTGACCGCATTCAGGATTTTTGGCTCAATTTGTTTTTCTTCTGCCATATATGCCAGCGCCTTAACATCCTTGGGGAAACAGGAACCTCCCCAACCAAGACCTGCGTCCAACATGGCCGAACCTATGCGTTTATCATAGCCCATTCCAACAGCAACTTCTTTCACATCCGCACCGAGAGCCTCACAGATATCGGCGATTTCGTTGATAAATGTGATCTTCGTTGCCAGGAAGGCGTTGGAAGCGTATTTAATCATTTCGGCTGTGCGCAGATCGGTAATCATGATCGGAGCACGCAGTGGCAGGTGCAATTGGGCGACCTTGGCGGCGGCATCATGGTCGAATGAACCCAATATGGTACGGTGCGGCTGGTTAAAATCACCAATGGCCGTTCCTTCGCGCAAAAACTCCGGGCATGAGACGACTGAAAAGGGGATAGGGGTTGTCTGATGTTCTTTAACAATGTCAGCCACCCAGTCACCGGTTCCAACCGGGACAGTGGACTTGTTGATGATAATCAGGGGCGCGGTCATTGTTTTGGCTATTGTCTGTGCAGCGGAGGCTACATATTGTAAATCTGCTTCGCCATTGGTCCCGGATGGCGTGGCTACAGCGATGAAGGCGAATTCGGTCCCTTTCAGGGCTTCGGAATAGGACGTGGTGAAGGTCAAACGGTTAGCGCTAACATTACGCTCGACCAGCTCTTCCAGGCCAGGTTCGTAAATAGGCATGATGCCCTTCTTCAGATTTTCAATGCGCTTTTCGTTAACGTCCAAAGCAATGACGCGGTTTCCCAGATCGGCAAAGCAGGCAGCGGTGACCAGACCAACATATCCAATTCCGATGACGCAGATTTGTTTCATCATACCTCCTAGAGATGTTAGGATGATAGCCGCCTTAATATACCAGAAAAACACAAAGGCAGGATATGCCATTATGGAATGATCCCACCTTCGATAGAATAGAAAACCAGACAAATTCAGGTGGACTTTCGGTTTTTGAATGAAGCCATCAAACCTCGATCCGATAGCGCGTTTACGGTCGGCGTAGAGGGTATGGGCGGTTAGCGTAAGGATTGGATTGTGGTATATTGGATTCATGCGAATCCTTTTTGTCGCGGATGGACGGTCACCCACCGCACTTAGCTGGATGGGATATTGGATAGAAAAAGGCCATGAAGTCCATCTCATTTCCACGTTTCTATGCGACTTGCCAGTTGGATTGGCCTCTTTTTCCGTTATTCCAGTCGCCTTTGCAAGAATGGCCGGGGGACAGGTAAAGAATACTGCCGGCGGGTCCTCCAGACCCGGGCGTGACCAATTACGCCGGATTCGTTACATTCTAGGCCCTCTCAGCCTACCTTGTTACCATTGGCGTTTTCGCACACAGGTGGCTGAAATCCAGCCTGATCTGGTGCATGCTCTTCGAATTCCTTTCGAGGGAATGCTGTCATCCACCACGCCACCGGGAATCCCGCTGGTGTTATCCACCTGGGGGAATGATCTCACTCTGCATGCACGTGGATCACTTTTAATGGCCCGTTTGACGCGAGGTGCATTACGTCGGGCAGATGGTTTTATCGCCGATACCCAACGGGATATTCGCCTGGGGTATGAATGGGGTTATGAATCAGGAAAACCGACTCTGATTGTGCCGGGATCGGGAGGAATCAAGTTGGAGAGAATCGGGATGATCCCAAGTTCAGAGAGATTGCCAGAAGAATTGCCCGATGCACCGACCGTTGTAAACCCGCGTGGACAGCGTCCTGGGAGTCTGCGGCAGGATGTTTTTTTCCGGGCCATTCCGATGGTCTTAAGCCAAATACCACAGGCGGTCTTCGTTTGCCCTTCCCTAAGAGGGGATAATGAATCAGAAAGGTTAGTAGATGGATTAGGAATCCGATCAAATACCAAATTATGGCCGCGCTTGAGCCAATCACAGTTATGGACATTGTTTAGAAAGTCCCAGGTATTTGTCTCGCCCAGTGTCCACGATGGGACTCCCAATTCGCTACTTGAGACGATGGCGTGTGGGTGTTTTCCGGTGGTAGGCAACATCGAGTCGATGCGTGAGTGGGTACAGACTGGTGTCAATGGTCTACTGGTGGATTCCACGGATGTGCGATCGATTGCAGCTGGCATTGTTCAAGCAATCAGTCAGCCCGCCTTGCGAATGGAAGCCGCAAAGTTTAATACGGCTCTCATCGCAGAGCGGGCTGCTTATGAACCCAATATGGCAAGGGTGGAAGAGTTTTATATAAGTGTGAGACGAAGAACGTAAATTCTATTTTTTCCCAACTCTTAATTTATGGCCTGGGAGCGCGCAAGATCTCCAGACGTTCCTGCAATTCAATCCGTTTGGTGTTAGCCGCCTGCCGGATTTCGGTAGCAAAGATCTGGGCGCGATCACTGATTTGTGCCCGTATCACTACGCCCGAGGTGGGGGCAAATAACAGGGCCAAGGTCGTACCTACCAATCCACCGAGTGTCGCACCAATGAAGAAACTTAAAATCCGTCGCATATATGCCTCCTGTGAAAGACGGTCATTATTTTCTCTATTATAGAGCAGAATTAGGCGGGTTGCTAGATTGCCATAACTACGTTTTTGTGGAATAATCAATTTGTCCGCGCGTATCGGACTGAACGCGACGGGCCAAAAATAAGGAACGAACGCTTTTGCCTGAGGATAGTATGAGTGAGAGTATGTAATATCCCTGGCCCCTACCCAATGGAGGGTACCATGTCAACAATTGTTCCAGCTCCAAATCAACCGGTAGTCACCAAAAAAATGACCATACAATCGTTTCGCAAGAAAAAAGAGCATGGTGAACCAATCACTATGCTTACAGGATACGATTATCCTACTGCACTGGCACTCGATCGAGTGGGTATTGATGCCATTCTGGTAGGCGATTCGCTTGGAATGGTGGTATTGGGATACGAGAATACTCTACCGGTTACGATCGAGGAAATGCTCCACCACTGTCGAGCAGTCGCCAGAGGAGCCAAATCGGCTTTACTTATCGGAGACATGCCATTTATGTCCTACCAGGTCTCGGTAGAAGAAGCAGTCCGTAATGCCGGGCGTTTTCTTCAAGAGGGTGGCATGGATGTTGTTAAACTTGAAGGAGGCCGAGAACGTCTGGATACCATACGGGGCATTATCTCGGCGGGAATCCCGGTAATGGGACACCTTGGTCTGACGCCACAATCGGTGAATGCCATGGGTGGTTTTCTTCCGCAAGGACGCTCCAGCGCGGCTGCCAGGAGGATCTTTGAGAATGCCCTTTTACTGGAAGAAGCTGGCTGTTTCAGCCTGGTGTTGGAATCAATCCCGGCGCGACTGGCGGAGCTGATTTCCAGGCGCATCTCCATTCCGACCATTGGGATTGGAGCAGGAGCGGGTTGTGACGGGCAGGTATTGGTGGTGCATGATCTGTTGGGTTTTTTTGGTCGCTTCACCCCCAAGTTTGTCAAGAAGTACGCCGACTTGAATGGTGAGATGCAACGTGCCTTTGGTGAGTATATGAAAGATGTGAAGAGTCGGCGATATCCGGCAGTGGAACACACAGTAGAGATGCCGGAAGAGGAATGGCAGAACCTGTTAGGTGAAATAGGATTAGATAAGCTCAAATGAGTGCAAGTATATTAATTGTAGGCAGCGGAGCTCTCGCAACGTTCTTTGCCGCACGCCTTTCGGCCGCCGGCGTGGATGTAGCCATGCTCGGTACCTGGCAGGAAGGCTTGGCGGGTTTACGAAACGGTGGGGCGCGCATAGATGGTCGGAAGGGCCTGCCTGTGCACGCGACTGAAAACCCGGGAGATTGTCGCGGGACGAAGCTCGCGCTTGTACTGGTTAAATCCTGGCAGACTGAGCGCAGTGCACATCAATTGGCGGATTGTCTGGCGGAAGATGGTCTGGCAGTGACACTCCAGAACGGCTTGGGGAACGACACGATCCTCGCTGGGACCCTAGGCTTGCGGCGAGTTGGGCACGGGGTGACATCTCTTGGCGTAACTTTATTAGGTCCTGGCTGCGTCCGGTCAGGTGGAGATGGAATGTTGACACTCGAGACCCATCCCCGTATTGCTGCACTGGAGGGTATTTTGCGTGCAGCAGGATTTGAGATAAGCATAGTCAAGAATTTGGAACCGGTTATGTGGGGCAAGTTGGTCATCAATGCTGCCATTAACCCGCTAACAGCGCTTTTGCGTGTGAAGAACGGTGAATTACTTGCCAATCCACCTGCGCGGATGTTGATGGGAGAACTAGCCAGCGAGGGCGCATTGGTGGCAAGAGCGCTGGGGGTGGAATTGCCATTTTCAGAACCGGAACTTGCCGTCGAAGATGTAGCTCAACGTACCTCGGAAAACATCTCTTCCATGCTCCAGGATGTCCTGCGCGAGGCACCAACAGAAGTGGACGCCATCAATGGCGCAGTCATCCGGGCTGGGGAGAGAAAGGGGGTTCCAACACCGGTCAACCAGGTGATCTGGTCATTGGTAAAAGCCCTGCCTGTTCGTGGTAATATATAGTCCATTTCACCCATTGGAGGCGCATTATGCGCAGGCTGATATTAATGCTGACTCTATTGATCGCTTTGCTTTTTCCCGTTTCGGTTCGAGCACTGGGTGAAGTGCATCTCAGTTTATTGAGTGTGGATATCTGGCCGGAATACGACCAGCCGGCGGTGTTGATGATCTACCGCATCACGCTGGCGCCCAGTACGTCACTTCCCGCCAGCCTGACCGTACGTATACCGTCGGGCGTGCAAATTAACGCAGTTGCGGTCATGGATCCGGTCAAAGGATTGATCAATACCCCCTATGATGACACGGTACAAGGGAAATGGACCGCGCTTACCGTTACCACCAACTCGTTGCAAGTGCAAATTGAGTATTACACGGCTCTGGTAAAAAATGGTACGACACGGCACATTGATTTTGAATGGGCGGGGGATTACGCGGTGGATGAGCTGGAGGTGAATTTTCTTCGACCCTCGGGAGCAGAAAGTGTATCCATCAGCCAGGCACCAGTGGATACCGCACCTGGTCAGGATGGCTTGACGAATTATCGAATGCAGGCAACCAACCTCGCGGTTGATCAGTTTTTTACGTTGAGGATCGATTATCAGCGCCAGACGGATGCGCTGAGCATCTCCGGCTTACCGGTACAGGCCGTTTCCACGCCGGGACCAGATACACCGGGACATGTCTCAATGACTGGTATCGTGCCCTGGGTGCTGGCAGGATTTGGGATACTGTTGATTGCAGCAGGTTTAACCGGGTTTATCGCTTGGCAGCGGGGAAGTAAGAGATCCGCAACCGGCAAACGAAATTCAGCGCGACGCAAGGAAACCGAGGAGGAGGTCACTTATTGCCCCCAGTGTGGGAAACGTGCCCAGGCCGGGGATGTGTTTTGCCGGACTTGTGGGACGCGTTTGGATAGAGGATCGATTGAGTAATGGGAGTTCTCAGCATAGATTAATCTGGATATGTAAAAATCCAAAGAACAATTTTATTGGAGAAACTTCATGGAGCCAACACCAAATAATGGTATACGAGGCCGTGTAAAATTCATCGTGGGTGGGCTATTAATCCTGGCAGGGATCGTTTACCTCATTTTTTCAGCCACCCAGGCGAATGCGGAATATTTCATGACAGTGGATGAATTGCATGCCAAGAGCACCAATCTTGTGGGGCGGAGCTTGCGAATTTCGGGGGCCGTGGTGAGCAGCACCATCCAGTACAACCCCAATAGCAATGATTTGACCTTTGAAATTGCGAATGTACCTGGTGACAATGCGACCGTTGCAGCTCAAGGCGGACTTGCCAAGGTTTTACATGAGGCTGTCACTGATCCGACGCGCAGCCGCTTGAGCGTCATCTACCACGGGCCCAAACCCGACTTGATGCGTGATGAGGCCCAAGCCATCATTACAGGTCACCTAGGCGAAGACGGCGTCTTCCATGCCGATGAACTTCTACTCAAATGCCCAACCAAGTACCAAGAAGCAGTGCCTTCACAGGTAAGCGGGAATTAATGGGAAATTTCCTGGCAGGATGGGTTAAGGGCTATATGGAGATTTCATGCTAGCTCAGTTCGGATTCGGCGTTTTAGTGGTAACTTTCTTGGGGGTACTTTTCAGTGTGGGCGCAGCAATCTATGGTTATTTCGTAAAATCTGATCGCTGGTTGGAAAGTTCGAGGCGAGCCCTCCAGTTGACTTTTCCGCTAATCAGCCTGTCATCCCTGACGTTAATTTATTTGCTGGTAACCGGCCATTATGAGGTCAACTATGTCTATTCTGTAACCAGCCGGGATATGCCGCTTTACCTCAAAATAACTGCATTATGGGGTGGCCAAGCCGGCTCATTAATACTCTGGTCATGGTTGATGTCGGCGTATGCCATGGCAGTAACAGTGAGAAAATGGGAGCGTGACCGCGAGCTACTGCCATGGGTGGTGGTGGTGACGGGCCTAACCCTGGCATTTTTCCTTGCATTAAGTATTTTCTATGAAAACCCATTTGCCCGTTTGTGGCAAACCATAAGCGGAGAAATTACACCACTCATGTTTGCACCTTCCGGATCAGCCCTTTTTATCCCACCTGACGGGCAAGGGTTGAATGAACTCCTACGCCATCCGGGGATGGTTTTCCACCCGCCCGCTCTCTACCTGGGTTTTGTTGGATTTGTCATCCCATATGCATTTGCTGTGGCTGCGCTAGTCACTGGTCGATCTGATGACCGCTGGATCCGCATCACCCGACGCTGGACATTGGTGGCCTGGTTATTCCTGTCCATTGGACTGGTGTTGGGGATGCGTTGGGCGTACGATGTGCTCGGTTGGGGCGGATATTGGAGCTGGGACCCAGTTGAAATCGCTGCCCTGATGCCCTGGCTGGCAGGTACGGCATTCCTGCATTCAGTCATGATCCAGGAAAAACGCGGCATGTTGAAACAATGGAACATGCTACTTATCATCCTGACCTATTCCCTGGTCATCTTCGGAACGTTCCTAACCCGTTCCGGAGTGCTCTCATCGGTGCATGCCTTTGCCGAGAGTGCCATTGGCCCGATGTTCTTTATTTTTATCGGTATAACTTTCATTTCATCGATCGCCCTGCTGATCTATCGTTGGAGTGACCTGCGTGCAGAAGTTGAGATGAAATCCCTGCTCTCACGCGAGGCGTTGTTCCTGCTTAATAACCTACTCTTTATTGGGATCCTGATTGTTTGCTTCTGGGGGGTAATCTTTCCATTAATTTCCGAGGTCGTGACCGGACAGCAATTAACAGTAGGTCCGCCATTTTACCAACAGGCCACCGGTCCGTTGTGGGGTGCGTTGCTGGCTTTGATGGGGGTCGCGCCGCTTTCCGCCTGGGGATATTCAGCAATAAAGACCATCGGCCGAGCGGCATGGAAGCCATCCATCCCGACGCTCCTTGTACCGGTGGTTCTTTTAGTCTTGCATGTCCGCAATTGGGTGGCTTTGCTCGGTTTCACACTAGTTGCGTGGGTAATTTTTATCACTCTTTATGAATACTGGCGAGGCATGCGTGTCCGCCAGAAAGCGCAAGGTGAGGATTTCTTTACTGCATTGTCCCGTCTGACAATGCGCAACCGCAGGCGCTACGGTGGATACATCATTCACCTCGCCATGGTGGTAATGGCAATAGGAATTCTCGGGATTGGATTATTTCAAACCCAGACACAGCAGACTCTGGCGATTGGCCAGGATTTGCAAATTTCAGGTTACACACTGCGGTATGACTCGCTAGCCCAATTTCCATACGTGGATGGACGACAGATAACACGGGCTGTCCTAAGCGTATTCAAGGACGGGAAATTACTTGGTGAACTTCACCCGCGTTACGATCTTTACCAGGACGGACAGCCAATGACGATCCCGGCCATTCGCAGCACTCTTGCGGACGATCTATACGTGGTGCTGGTCAATTGGGAAAATGTATCAGAAAAACAGACTCCCTTTAAGGTTTATGACAACCCATTGGTCAACTGGTTATGGATTGGCAGTGTTCTCTTTGTCTTTGGGTATTTGGTGGCGGCATGGCCGGAGGAGGAAGAAGCGCAAGATGGGAAGTAGAATTTTAAAAAGGATGAAATGAAGACGAAGAAATTTACCTTCCTGGCTTTTTTCTTCCTACTAGTTGCATTCTCCGTTTTTCCAGCTTCCGCGGTCCTGGCTCAGCAACCAACTCCATCCGATGATGAAGTCAATGCGATTGCGCGGCAGTTGTATTGCCCGATTTGTGAAAACACACCCCTGGACGTTTGCCCAACACAGGCATGCCACGACTGGCGCGAACTCATCCGCCAGATGCTGGCTGAGGGCAAAACTCCCGGGGAAATCAGACAGTACTTTGTCGACCATTACGGAGCCAGGGTATTGTCCGAGCCACCCGAGACGGGGCTTTACTGGCTGGTTTACGTTGTCCCACCGGTGGCTTTCTTGATCGGTGTTTTCCTGCTCTTCCAGGCGTTTCGAACCTGGAAACGGTTGTCGAGAGAGTCGATCACGGAAGCAACTGCCGGGTCTGAACCTGGCCCAGAAGAAGAATATGTCACCCGTATCGAAGAAGAACTCCGCAAGCGTAAATAAGGAAAGGTTATGGCACAAAATCTAACAACTCCTCCTACCGTAAACCGGCGAGGAGTGCCACTCTGGGCGCAGCTCCTGATCTGGTTGGGGCTACTAACCCTACTTATTCTATTGGGGTTGGGGTTGTTCCGGACACAGCATCCGATCATGTCGATTGGTTCGAAAGTGCCTGATTTCACACTGAAACTGTTTGATGGCTACTCATACCACGGTGCAGACAAGGTGAGCCTGTCTGGTTTACAAGGCAAGGTTGTGGTGGTCAACTTCTGGGCTTCGTGGTGCGTGACTTGCGCGGATGAGTCTCCAGCCATGGAAGCTGCCTGGAACTATTACCAGCCAGATGACCAGGTGGTTTTCCTAGGGGTGGATTATACAGATGTGGACGCGAAAGCACTCGAATTCCTATCAAGGTTTGAAATTACTTACCCAAATGGACCTGACCTAGGAACTCGCATTACGCCCATTTTCAACCGAAATATTGCCATGCCGGAAACGTACATTGTTGACCAACAGGGCATCCTACGATATGAACAAATTGGCCCTTTCCAGTCTATGGCGGATATACGCACGGCCATAGACCCTTTTCTTAACGGGAGGTAGGTTATGGAAATGGGTGCCATTTTTTTACTCCTGGGGGTGCTCGTTATCGTTATTTTGTTTGTGGTAGAGCCATTTACCGAACACTGGCGCATCAAAGCCCAAAGCGGACGTGAGATTTCAACCCTATTAGCCGAACACGAGCGTGCTTTGAATGCCCTGCGAGAGTTGGATTTTGATTTTGGACTTGGAAAAGTCCCGGCGGGAGAATACGCCACCCAACGTGTCATCTTGCTTCAGAGGGGAGCGACTGTTTTACACCGACTGGATGAAGTTCAGAGTGCCCAAAATGTTCCTCTCGAAGAGCCTGAAGAACCGGTTCCGGTTATCAAGCCAATCAATCCGCTTTCAGACGAGGATCTTGAAGAAATGATTGCCAAGCGTCGTTTGGTGCGCCAATATAAAGCAGCCGGATTCTGCCCAAAATGTGGCAAGCCGATTTTACAGTCTGACCGATTCTGTCCGTCTTGTGGGCGGGCAATCAACACAGATGAAGCCCAGCTTCAATAATAAGGATTTATTTATCCATGAAAATTCGCCTGATTGCTCTCATCATTATTCTTTCGCTCTTTCTCGTTTCCTGTTCCCTGTCCGAGGATATCACTCCTCCACCTGGTTATCAGTCTCCATCGCCAGTGCCGACGCTGACACAGGCGACACCTACACCAGAAGCAACCTGGACCATGGAATTGTCCTCGGTCACCAGCGAAGCCACAACTGCCGGAACAGAATCGACCACACCGCCTACGATTTTACCCGCAACGACCAGCGCAGCTCTCGGCAATATTACCGGTAGACTGGCCAACGGATCAGGCAGCGATATTCCGGACGGACAGAAAGTTACTTTGGTGGGTTTTGACCAGGACCAGTCAGGAAGTTATCAAAAAACGTTGGAATCAGAGTCGCCAGTAAACCCAGATGGAACCTATAGCTTTACGGGTATTGAATTTCCCCTTAACCGCGCGTTTCTCGTTATTACGAGTTTTGGAGGGGTGGAATATCAGTCCGATCCCGTTTTTGTCAAGGACCCAACGACGAATTATTCCATTCCCATAACCATTTATGACGAGACAAATGATTTTAATGTCCTAACATTCGACCAGGTTCATCTGAAATTTGATTACTCTTCGAAGGATATCGTTCAAGTGACGGAAGTATATATTGTCACCAATCCTGGCAAGCAGGTGGTGGTTGTAACCAGCAATGGGACGACCATTCCATTCATGCCGACCCCCGTGGGCGCCAGTAATGTGCAATTTCAGTTGTCTCAAGGCAGTGCGCAATTATTGAATGCCACGGGCGGGTTTGCCATACTACCGGGCACAGACAAGCAATATGGCTTTGTTGTCAGCTTCAGCATGCCCTATGGTCGCAGCCTGAAATTCAACCAGCCCTTCTCCTTGCCGGTACCTTCCCTGACAGTTTTTGTTCCACAGGGAATGCGCTTGAGCGGTGAACAGTTAACAGCCGCCGGAACACAAACGATTCAAAACCAATCTTATTTGATGTACCAGTCCAATAACATGGCCTCTGGCAGCCTGTTATCGTTGACAATATCCGGAAAACCAGGGACACCAGCCGGTTTCCAATTTAACAGGCAAACAATTGTGTGGATTGGTATCGGTGTGATTGGCATTCTCCTGATCGGCTTGGGTATTTACCTGTATCTCCGCGATCGTGCCCGGATATTGAAAGAAGATAACAAAGAAAATGAGGGGAAGATGGAAGAAGACGCTCTTGGTGAAGATAGCGATACCATTATGGATGCCATGATTGCTCTGGATGACCAGTACAAAGCCGGTGAAATTGCAAAAGAAGCATATGAAAAGCGGCGTTTTGAATTGAAAGAACGGTTAAAAGGAATTCTCCAGCCCCAAGATTAACGAAGGTTTTTCAGGGTTGATGTGGCCTGAATGGCGTGATTGATCATGATTGAAGTCCATAAGCTAGTCAAACGTTTTGGCTCCAAGACCATCCTGCGGGGTATCGATTTTGAGGTGCACCAGGGTGAGATTGTGGCATTGCTCGGTCCCAATGGCGCTGGGAAGACCACTTTCCTGCGCATCCTGGCTTCCCTTTCGCACCCCAGCATGGGCACAGTGCATATTGCCGGCTATTCACTCCCGATGCAGGCGGCAGCTGTCCGTGCCCGGTTGGGAGTGGTTACGCACATGCCGTTGCTCTATGGGGATTTGACCGCTGAGGAGAACTTGCGATTCTATGGAAATATGTACGGCGTCAGAAAGTTAAGCCGGCGTATCAATGAAGTGCTTGAGATGATTGGCCTATCCATCCGTCGTCGCGACCTGGTACGCACATTCTCACGCGGAATGCAGCAACGACTTGCCATCGGCCGCGCCATCCTGCATGACCCTGATGTTGTGCTTTTTGATGAACCACATACGGGTCTCGACCAGGAAGCCAGTAACATGCTGGATGGTCTCCTATTGGATGTGGCAGGCCGTGGCAGAACCGTGGTGATGACCTCTCACGACCTGACTCGGATCAAAGACATGGCCACCCGATTCGATGTACTTTCGCACGGAGTGATCTCAGCTTCGGCCAGACGCGAGGATTTGCGAAAGAATAATTTACTCGATTTTTATCGGGAGTCCCTGACGGGTTAATATGCAGAAATCGACCACAATCAACCGACCCCGGTCTTTGTATTTGACGGCAATTGGTTCAATCGTCTGGAAAGACCTGGCGGCTGAGTTACGCAGTCGTGAATTGCTCTCGGCCATGCTGGTTTTTGCCTTGTTGGTCATCCTCATTTTCAATTTCGCAATTGAACTGCAACCTGAAATTCGGACAACAATAACCCCGGGTGTATTGTGGGTCACCTTCGCGTTTGCTGGAACGCTCGGCTTGAACCGTTCAATGGCCGTTGAAAAGGATCGCGGCTGCCTTGACGGTCTTCTCCTCGCCCCAGTGGACCGGTCTGCAATCTATTTTGGCAAGGTTCTAGGCAATCTGGCTTTTATGTTAATTGTCGCAGTGATTGTTTTACCGATATACAGTGTGCTCTATAATGTCAATCTTTTCAACCCCGGGCTGTTTCTGGTCGTCCTACTGGGCTCAACCGGATACGTTGCTGTCGGGACTTTGCTTTCCAGCATGGCGGTACAGACCCGGACACGGGAGGTCCTTTTACCCGTCCTGCTTTTCCCGGTCATCGTCCCGGTATTACTTGCGGCAGTCAAGGCAAGCAGCGGATTCCTACAAAATCTCCCCATGAATGAGATTTGGCCCTGGCTGAATATCCTGATCGCCTATGACGTGATCTTCACAGCGGTCGCCTTTATGGTTTTTGATTATGTTGTCGAGGAATAACGGGAACGCAAAGGGATGAACAATTTAATTATCCACCATATGGCTTTCGTCTTTCGTTTATTCTTCCTGGAGTGTTCATGAAACCACAACCCAAAAGTCTGACTATCCTAACCATCCTTTCGGTCGTGCTTTTTATTGGGGCAGTTGCCATGGTCTTTTTATATGCTCCTCTGGAAGCAGTGATGAATTATGTGCAGAAGATTTTCTATTTTCACATATCAAATGCCTGGGTCGGCATGCTTGGTTTCATTGTTGCGGCAGTCGCTGGAATTATTTACTTGGCGACAAATGATTTAAAGTGGGATATTGTTGGGCTGTCAGCCGTGGAAATAAGCCTAGTTTTTTTCCTCATTGCAATTGTAAGTGGTTCCATCTGGGCGAAACCGACCTGGGGCACTTATTGGACATGGGATGCCCGACTTACCACGGCTGCCATCCTTGAGATGATTTATCTGGCATACCTCCTATTGCGCCAAGGTATCGAGGAGCAAGAGCGGCGTGCCCGTTTCAGCGCGGTCTATACCCTGATAGGAGCGATAAGTGTACCGATCACGTTTCTATCCATCCGAATATGGCAGACCATCCACCCGGCGGTGATTGGGATAGGAAGTTCCAGTGAACAGGGTGGCTTTGGCATGACACCACCCATGCTGATAACCATGTTCTTTTGCCTGATCACTTTCTCGGTTGTTTTTATTACTCTGCTATGGTACCGAGTCCGGGTGGGCCAGTTAGCCGAGCATGTGGACCAACTCAAGTATAAAATCATGCAATAGAGGCGCTTTATGATCCCTTATGCAATTTCGATCGAGTTCATGATCGCTGGATATACCGCTATTTTTGTGGTTTTAATTGCTTATCTTGTCAGTCTCCTTGCCAGGTGGCGAAGACTTAAACGCGATTTGCAGTTACTAGAGGAACAGGTAAAGAAACAGAAATCATAGTTATTTCACCTGATATTTATTGGTAGATACAGACAGCCCAGAATTCGCTATAATAGAAGAGGAGACTTTATTATATTTATGGGGACAGGCGTGCGGATCGGATCGGCAGTAACAGCTTCTATCCTTATCCTGGCTGCGATGGTTCTATTCGAGAGCCGGCGGGTTTCTGCCGCGGGAGACCAGCCCCCGGGTCCAGATCGCTATTCCGTGATCCTGCAGAAATACACTTCCTACGAATGGTGGTTAACCAGCTGGACGGATAACACGGTCGTCTGTTCAATGGAAATTGACCATGATGGCCTACCAACTGGAGGGGATATTTCTAACCTGTGCGGACAGGATATATACGACGATTGGATTATCACCGCACCTTGCCCGCAGGGTGGCACGTGTAATGGCTATTATTTGCAATTTGTTAAGTCCGAGTCGGCTCAGCGTAAAGTGGGCGTGCAACAACCTCCACCGGTCGTCTGGGTGACGTTGGATGGCTGTGTGCCTTTCAAGTCAACTTTTCGCTGTGAGGTTTTACCCACCCTGGTACTGACCGGTGAAGAACCTCTCCAAGGAGAACACATTACCGGGCTGGCGGGGAATGTGAATGGCAAACCTTTTACCTGTGACCCGGTCTGCCAAGTGGATCTGGTACCGACGGATGATAATGGAACAACTGTGCAATTCTGGGCCTACTCCAGTTATGGCGATAGCAGTGAAGAATTCCAGGCACGGGTGCGGGTAACCAAATCTGCTGATCCGTCTGACGAGGCATGGTACACGGATGTGTTGAGTACGCAGTGGCGTGGAGATACACTGGCGGGTTGCTCACAGATCTGGGACGAATTTCCTCCTGTCGGCGGAAATCCTGACTGGCTTTCGACCCCGCAACGGCCCGATGACCTGGCCACGAATATCTCCTACGAATATCTGGCGGCTGCCTTGATAAAACATGGCGTGGTGAAAGCTTCGGCCTGTGATCAAGGCGGTCTTCTCACAAATGGCCTTGCCAATACATGTGGATTGGAAGCAGCGCGTCCGGAGGTCAACAATTGGCAAAACCGTTTTGACGATCTCATTTTTACAGCGGCACAACAAACAGGTGTTCCGGCTGAATTGCTTAAGAATATTTTTGCCCGAGAGAGCCAATTCTGGCCGGGCAGCATGACCGGCCACCCGGAGGCGGGGCTAGGACAGATGACCGATGGAGGTGCGGATGCCGTACTTACGTGGAATCCATCGTTCTATGAGCAGTTCTGCCCATCGGTCCTGGACTCATCGGTATGCAGTACGAAAATATATCCAAAGCCAGAAGGCGACTGGCAGGGAATCGGTTTGGATGATAAGGAACGTTCCCTTTTGCGTGGAGCGCTGGTCGAGAGCGTCGATGCCGTGTGCCCAGATTGTTCTAATGGGGTTGACCTGGATAAAGCAGATTTTAGCGTGGGAGTTTTTGCCCAGACCTTGCTGGCAAGTTGCAAGCAGACCGGAAAGGTCATTGATATGAACTTCAGTAGCACGGCGGGGGAAGCGGCCAGTTACGAAGATCTATGGCGTTTCACATTGGTGAATTACAATGCCGGGCCGGGATGCCTGGGCCTAGCCGTAGACAAAACAAACAAGCAAGGCCAGCCATTGGATTGGGAGCATTTATCTTCCAACCTCAATGCAGCCTGCCAGGGTGCAGTTGATTATGTCAATGGAATCAGCGGATCTTCCCCGGCTCCAGCACCAATTGAAACCCTATCTCCTTGATTGACAGGCGAGAATAATTCTTCAGGAACTTTTCGGAGGAATTCGGCGTTAATCGCATGAATAACTTCCAAAAAGGAGATAAGGATGCTACGCAGAATACTTTTGGTTATTGCCCTTATGGGTATGCTTGTTCCAACGACCGGTTGTAGCTCCAATCCGATCAAATTAACCATAGCCGATAACGGCAGGTCGTTGAATGTAAATGTGGGAGAAGAGCTTGTCATTGATTTGGAAGGGAACCCGTCCACAGGATATACCTGGGAACCCAGGAATATGGATGGCAGCTTTGTACAACAGGTAGGCGAAACCGAGTTCAGGAGTGGCAATCCAGGCTTGATTGGGGCGAGCGGGACCCTGACGCTCACTTTTAAAGCCTTGAAGCCCGGCAGGACCAACCTGACACTGGTTTACCATCGCCCCTGGGAGACCGATGTTCAACCCCTGGGTTCGTTTGATATCACACTCTTTATCCAATAACCTGGTACATGAGGTGGTTAAGTTCTATCTCAGCAAAATTATCCAGGGATAATTTTCCGAAAGAACCTTTTAGGCGGATGGGGGTTTTAGCAATCAAACACCTATTCATTTTCTATCAAACAAGCAACCTTTATTATAATGGTGTATAATGTCGACAAGTCTGATAAAATTTGACGAAACACATAGGAACGTATCGACGGCTTCCTCGGGTTTTCATCAAGAAACCAGCCGTAAGGGGAAAACTACGAATCGTTCGTCAATATTGGCCAGGTGGATGTAATTTGCCGATCAGCTTGAATGTTCAACCAGCTAAACCTGTTCTCTCAAAGTTTAGATGACTACAGGAGAGCAGAATCTTTTTGGCATACCTGTTCGGAGGTTTTGATGAAAGTCCTATTGATTTATCCGGAATTCCCTGATACGTTTTGGAGTTTTAAACATGCGCTGAAATTCATCCGCAAGAAGGCTTCCACTCAGCCTTTGGGTTTGATAACCGTAGCTGCCATGCTGCCCGCAGAATGGGAAAAGCGTCTGGTGGATTTGAATGTAAGCCCGCTTAAGGATAAGGACATGGAATGGGCCGATTATGCGTTTATCAGTGCCATGGTTGTTCAAAGGGAATCCGCCCAGCATATTATCACCCGATGTAAGTCTGTTGGGTTGAAAGTGGTCGCAGGGGGCCCGCTATTCACTGCCGAGTACGAGCAATTCCCGGATGTGGATCATTTTGTATTGAACGAAGCCGAGATGACACTTGCCCCGTTCCTGCGGGACCTTGAACTGGGACAGGCTCTACGCGTTTACAGCTCGGATGAATTCCCGGACATTCAGAAGACACCCGCACCTTTGTGGGAGCTGGTGGACCGGAAGCATTATGCCACCATGTCGATCCAGTATTCGCGCGGCTGCCCGTTTGATTGTGAGTTTTGTAATATCACCACACTTTTTGGACACTTGCCGCGTGTCAAGACATCCGCACAAATTCTGCGTGAACTGGATGGGTTATACCAACTGGGCTGGCGTGAACCGGTTTTCTTTGTGGACGATAACCTGATCGGCAACAAAAAACATCTTCGAGAGGATCTGCTGCCTGCTTTGATCGAATGGCGAAAAGGCAAGAAAGGGATGCCCTTCAACACTGAAATTTCCATCAATATTGCTGATGATGAACCCTTAATGAATATGATGACCCAGGCTGGTTTTGATACCGTCTTTATCGGGGTTGAGACACCGGACGATAACAGTCTGGCTGAGTGCAACAAGAAGCAAAACTTGAACCGCGACCTGGTGGCGGATGTGAAACGTATCCAACGAGCCGGGCTGCAGGTTCAGGGCGGTTTTATCATCGGATTTGATAGTGATACACCATCCATTTTCCAGCGACAAATCGATTTCATCCAGAAAAGCGGGATCGTGACTGCCATGGTCGGCCTATTGCAAGCTCCGGTAGGAACCCGCCTTTACAAACGCATGGAACAGGATGGCCGATTAGTTGGGTCGACCTCGGGCGATAACGTGGACGGCACGACGAATATCATCCCCAAAGAAATGAATATAGAAGTACTTCTGAAAGGTTACCGGAGGGTCGTGAAGACCCTGTATACCCCCAAGAATTACTATGCGAGGGTCAAGACCTTCTTGAAGGAATACAAGGCACCCAAAATCACCATTCCTTTGAGCGGGGAATATATCCGGGCGTTTTTCCGTTCCATCCTCCGTCTGGGGATCATTGGCAAGGAACGAGTCCAATATTGGAAACTCATCATCTGGACGCTCTTCCGGCGACCGCAACTTTTCGCCCTGGCAATTACGTTCACAATATACGGTTATCATTTCCGCCAGGTGATGGACTTGCACCTTTTGTAATTGCCTTCCAGAACGATTGGCGGGCTGAATCGAAGGACAAAAAAGGTTAAGGGTATAATTCCCTTAACCTTTTTACTGTTATAGGAGTACCTGCTCCAATGGAGAAAAAGAATCCAATAAAAATCCTCCCTTTGACCCCCGAAAGGTGGCAGGACTTGGAAAGCCTCTTCGGCGAACATGGCGCCTCTGCCGGTTGCTGGTGCATGTTCTGGAGGCTGGAACATGCCGAATTCAATAAGTCGAAGGGAGAGGGGACAAAAGCAATGTTGAAGGGTATGGCGAAACGAGGCGAAATACCCGGATTGCTGGCATATGTGAATGGAAAACCGGCAGGCTGGTGCTCGGTCGGCCCAAGAGAAAATTACCGAGCATTGGAAAAGTCCTGCATCTTCAAGCGCGTCGATGAGCAACCGGTCTGGTCCATAGTGTGCTTCTTTGTGGATAAAGCATATCGCGAGCAGGGTCTCATGTCCGAATTGGTGCATGGCGCAGTGTCGTATGCGCGAAACAAGGGCGCAAAGATTGTGGAAAGCTATCCACTTGACATGCAGTCGCCCAAACTGGCCGGCAAAAAATTGGGCAGTTACCACGGTTACATGGGAATTGCTTCAGTTTTCCTCGAAAATGGTTTCGTGGAAGTTGGGCGTTGTTCTGAGACACAGATTATTCTGCGCCATATAATCAAATGATGCCAACCTGAGAATAGACGCGCTATTTTCATTCTTGATAATGAAAGTATTTGTTTATAGCAGTCTTAATGTTTTAGGAGAATTGTCCATGAGCGAAACATATGATGCACTGGTTATTGGAGCCGGACCTGCTGGCTACGTGGCCGCCATCCGCCTGGCACAACTTGGACAGAAAACTGCCATAGTAGACAAACAGTGGTTGGGTGGCGTATGCCTGAATGTGGGCTGTGTTCCATCCAAGTCACTGCTCAAGAATGCGGAAATTGCCCATATCCTGCGGGAACGCGGCAAAGAGTTCGGCTTTTCATTCGAGAACCTCAAACTGGATTATTCGGTGGCGGTCAAGCGCTCACGCCAAGTCTCGGAACGGTTGACCAAAGGTGTCGGATTTTTAATGAAGAAGAATAATATTGCCGTATATATGGGCGAAGGGAAATTGATATCGAAAAACAAGGTCACGGTGACTGGTAAGGAAGGCAAAGTCACCGAGCTTACGGCCAGGAATATTATCCTGGCCACCGGTGCCAGCGCGATGGTCCCGGTGGCATGGAAAATGGATGGGCAAAAGGTAATAACCTACCTGGAAGCCATCCTCCAGGAGAAGCTGCCAGCGTCGGTTATCATCATTGGGGCCGGTGCCATTGGGATGGAATTTGCCACCGTGTGGAATGGTTATGGAGTGGATGTGAGCGTAGTGGAGATGCTCCCGCACGTCCTGCCACTAGAGGATGAAGAGGCCGCGGCTGAGGTGGCCAAGGCATACAGAAAGCGCGGAGTCAAGGTGCTGGCCGGACATAAGGTCGAATCGGTCGAGACGAGCGGAACAGGGGTCAAAGTAACAGTATCAGCGGATGGGCAGACCAAGATTTTGGAGGCAGAGCAAGCGCTCGTGGCAATTGGCTTTCGTCCCAATTCGAAGGGGCTGGGTCTCGAGGAGGTCGGTGTCAAGACCTCCGAGCGAGGCTTTATCGAAATTGACGAGAAAATGGCCACCAATGTCCCGGGTATTTGGGCCATCGGCGACCTGACCGGCAAGCTTATGCTGGCGCACGTCGGGACTGCCCAGGGGATTGTTTGCGCCGAGCACATCGGCGGGGTCGAGACCTTCAGGTTGGATTATGAAATGATGCCGCGCGCCACCTATTGCCAGCCCCAGGTGGCTTCGTTTGGAATGACAGAGGTGCAGGCAAGGGAACGTGGCTACACAGTCAAGGTGGGGCGTTTCCCCTTCCAAGCCAACGGCAAAGCGCTTGGCCTGGCGGATTACGCCGGTTGGGTCAAGTTGATCGTAGATGAGAAGTACGGAGAGTTATTGGGCGCCACGCTAGTGGGACCGGAAGTGACCGAGTTGCTGCCCGAACTTACCCTGGCGCATATGATGGAACTGACCACGAGCGAGATCGCCCGCAACGTACACGCCCACCCAACACTAAGCGAGACTCTGATGGAAGCCGCCCACGTGGCAGAAGGAATGGGAATCCAGATCTGATCAGGCTCCTTTTGATCCCACCCGTATTATTAAGTTGGGGTATCCGTTGGCGTGGGCGAAGAGGAATTGGTGGGAGAGGTAACGGCTGTATCTGTGATGGTGGCCGTAGGCGCAATGGTGGGGGAGGGAATATTGGAGGGAACTGGCGTGGGAGTTGCAGATTGGGTGGCCGTAGGAGGATTAATTACCGTATTTGTCGCCGTTGCGGGACTGGTCGCCGAAGGAGTTTTTGATGTGACCGGGGTGGAGGTACGTGTGAATGTTGGCGTTAACGTTGGGGTGAGGGTGGAAGCGGAGGTCGAGACCACGATCACCACAGTAACACTACCACCAAAGCCGTTACCCTGGTCATCTGATAGTCTCCAGTATCCGGTATAAGTCCCGACTGTCACGGGCGCGGTGAGCGAGACAGAGATGTTCACTTGTTGGGATGGGGAGACCGATTGGGTGAGGTTGGTGGATGCACCGCCCATAAGATCACCGCTGATAAAAACCATTTTGTAACTAGTATCCCAGGTGCAGGTGCCAGTATTTTGTAATGCCCAGGTCTTGACAAAGCCTGTCCCGGGGGCCAGGATGGTCCCATCCGGGATGGTGACATCACTTACGTACGCTGAATCATTACATGAATTTGCGCTCAAGGTGGGAACTGGCAATAATGAAAGCGGCGTGGATGTATTTGACGGTGTAAGAGAAAACTGCAGGGTGTCGGTTGAGGCTGACGAAGCGACCAGAGTATCTGAAGGCAGCGCAGGGGTAACTGTGGAAGCAGCTTGTATGGCCGCCAGCGTATTGGCTGCCTGGGTATAGAATAACGAGTCAGTTTGTGTCGCGGCCGTGGGGCTGTTTTTTGTTTTGGTGGCAGCGTAGATCAATAAAAGGGCACCACCGAGCAACATCAAAACTACTGCCACGGAAAAAAGGCGTCCCCATTTGGGTATTTTAGTTGTGGAGGTTGACATAATTTTATCCAGGTAATTTTAGCAGAAGATTGTTTTTGGAGTGTGATTAATTCGTGGAAGAATTGTGTGATATTTTAAACCACAGTAACCATTGTGAGAAGCATCTTGAATTGTTGTTTTGCCAGGACAGCATGTGGCACATTGGCAGGCATAATAATGCCTTGACCAGCCTTCAAAAGAGCCGGCTTGCCGGAAATTTTGATCTCGACCACGCCGTCCAGAACCTCAACCAAGGCATCATACGGAGCGGTGTGCTCGCTAAGCTCCTGACCCTTGTCAAAGGCAAACAGGGTGACACTGCCTCCGGCGGATTTGATGACCTGGCGGGAGACGACTGCACCGGTCTGGTACTCAGCCAAGGAAAAAAGTGTAAAGATTTCGGAATTGGGTATAGTAGACATGGTTTACTCCATTTGGGCGGAGGCGGTCCGCCCCTACGGATCAAAGGATGGAAAATTGATAGAGAGCCAGTTCGAGGGTGAAACGCGTCGTACCGGTGACAACCAGGACGACATCCTGAACGCCATTCTGTCCGATGGTCAACGGGATATCGGCAGACTGGTCTGCGGCTACAGGAACGATTTTAACGGTAGTCCCGCTGGCGAGGTGCGTGATAAGGGCCAGGCGAAAGGTCTGGGGAACAATGTTTTCGATGCGGGCAAAACCAGCAGCCTGCCAACTGGTGTCCTCGGTCTCAAAACCGGTGAAATAGTTTATAGCCGGAACGGAAACGTCATCCAGGAGGAAACCAGCACCGGTAACGGCCTCGTCGGTGATGTATTCGAAGCGCACGGAGACGTTGTTGCCTGCAAACCGGGAAAGGTCAATCGATTCCCGGATCCAGCCATTGCTCGCACCGGTATAGCCCCAGCCGTAAGAAGTGCCGTTGGGGTCGTTGGCCGTGCCGGAAGGCGTGGTCAGGATGGTCCAGTGCTGACCGTCGCTGGAGGCTTCCACGTATACATAATCATAATCCTTTTCGATATCATACCAGGTCCAATAACTCATGCTGACCTGACCGGAAATACCGGTCAAATCGAACGTGTGGGTCAGAGTCATATCCGACGAGTCACCCTTATTTGACCAAAAGGCATAGGATCCGGAATGAGGGTCAGCAGGCAGGAGGCGGGTCGATGTGGCACCCGCAAAATGCAAGGTATAGTTGCCCGGGCAGGTGACGTGGATGTAGTCCGCACCATACTGGTTGACGGTCCGGCTGGCTGTGTCCGAAGGGCAGGTGGCAATTGATTCGGTGGGGCCGGCTTTGGGAGCGTTGGGATAGTCGTGATAAACGTAGCGACCGTCGCCCACCGAGTCGTCTTGGACGAAGTTGGTAACCGCCCAGTCTAGGAAGAAATCATCGGCTGTTATCACCTTGCCGGTCAACGGATCCTTGATATTGCTTTGGGACAGTGTACTGTCGACAGCATCCAGGCCATTTTGCGGATTTCGGCCCAAAGCCTTGGTCGTCTCTTCGCCGAAGCGGTCCAGGAAATAGGTTGCGAAAAGGAAACTGGCTCCGTAATGAGCAGTATTATCACCAGTGCTGCCCAACCAGTCGGTCAGGTTGAGGTCGGAGTTGGACAAGTAAACCTGGTCAACATAACCGTTATCATAATGATTGAGGAAGGTTGCCAGTTCGGAGAAACCTTCGTTCAGGAAAGAGGCATCGTTGGGGTCCTGATACCAGCGGATCATGTGTTGGAATTCATGTGCCAGGGTGCCATATGTGGATGCGTCCGAGAGTGGTTCTGATGAACTGATGTAAAACATCTCATGGGCGTTTGAGTAGCGGTTTATCTGCGGGGGATATTCATCGGAGGCAGAGAAGTAGCCTCCCACATATGCTCCAAGTCCGCTGGTGTAGAGCAAGTAGATATGAGGATCATCGTCCACACCAGGGGTCCATTCCGAGCCGAAGAACTCCCGGTCTGTGGGATAGATCTTGTTCTCGAAAGCGTCCATCAGGTTTTTCACGTCCTGCTGGTTGTAGTCGACACTGTCATTTATCCAGAAATAAGAATGCGGAGTGACGTAACGCAAAGTAGCCTGGACCTGGAAGAAGGAGTTGGTATTCTCGTCATTGACCCAGAAGGCCTGGTGGGCGCCTGGGGTGAGAGGTTCGGGTGGAGGGGGCAGGGTCGGTGGAATGTTACAAACATTTTTAAACCGGCAAGCTAACGTGTTCAGATCGTCCTGCGGGATGGAAATCCCTTCGAGAAGTTTCAGGGTATCGGTCGGGATCTGGTTGGGAGGCTGGCGGGTGATCACAAAGAGAGAGGGGGTTGGGGTATGCGGGAGGCCGAGTGGATTTACAGCCAGGGTTGGAAGCGTTCTTTCGAGCCTGGTAAAGGTATAAAAGACGCCGCTCAGAAATAAGACCAGGCAACAACATAGCACGAGTATGACAGCCAGAACAAATGGAAGAATGGGGGTATTTTTCTTCAATTAATAATCCTTCGCAGTTACCAACTCAAATAGCCAGGAAGTTGGCATGGCATGGAAGGTATATCATAGCGGTGGATGGGTTTTTTGTCCATGCGAGATTATTCCGACCAAAAAAAGTTGATGATTTAGCCAGGGAGACTTCGTTCCTTGGAAATTCTGCCACGGACTTCATGAAAGAACAAGCCCGTTTAAATGGGTTGGGCGAGGGTGAAATGCAGAAACAATGAGCATACTATAGGGGAAAAGTAAAGTATCTCTGATATGAATATCCAAGAGAACCCTGTAGAAGGCAGGGATTGGCGAGGGATATGCAGTCAGGCAGCTAGGCGGCGACAGTGAAAGGGGAAAGGGCAGACCACCAGGCAAAGCCCAGCCGGAATTCTTGGGATCAACCTAGTGCATCCGAGGTCAAGCCTCAACATACTTTATTCGAAGTACCCAAGTGGCAGGGGCAGCCAAGTTCATTGACGAGGTCGCCAAGCGCCTCAAGGAACAATACGGTGTCCCCTGATGGCCAAGAGAGCCCGCCGGTCAAAGATCACGATCAAGCTGGAGACGGAGTGGCCAGAGACAGAAGTCAGATGGACTGGTTGAAAGATGGATTGTAAAAGGTCTGGTTATGGATGAGAGCCCACAAGATATGCAAGAGTTTGTTCATGAGGACACCCAGGGCTTGCATTTTGGTGAGTGGGTTATTGGGCCTCCTTTGCAAATGGGCATAGAGTTGAGCGAAGTGGTCATCTTGGTGGACCAATCGCAGGCAGGTGAAGTAGAGCATGCTGCGCAAGCGGGAACGGCCATGATGGGACATGGGGGTTTTTGAGCACTGTTTCTTGCCGGAAAGGTTGGGAGCAGGTTGGATCCCGGCCAGCTTGACCCATTGAGCAGAAGAATGGTAGCGGAAGGGATCACCGACTTCGGCCAGAAAGAGGGCTGCAGAGACGGTGTTTAAAGATTTCATGGAAAGTAAATAGGGGCTCTCCGGCATAGGAGCCAGGCAGGCAGACATGGCCGAAATAACCCGATTGAGCTGCTGCTGAAGGGTTTGAAGTTCGGCCAGGTGCACCTGGATGGCCAGTTGAATGGCGGGAAGCCCTTCGGAGACGCCGATCGAAGTGGCAGCCAGGCGGTACACCAGGCGTAGCTTTGAGACACACAGCTTTTTGCCTGAATAGGCGGTACGTACCGTTGCAATGAAATCTTCCAAGCTGAGCAGGCGAATGTTAGCTGCAGAAGCACAAGATCCCAATAAGGCAAAACTTGTCTCGCGTGCCGGGTTCTTGAATACTTGGGACAGTTCCGGAAATATCTGACCAACCAATCCCCATATGACATTCTTCTCACGCGTAATTGCTGGGATCAACTGGTCATGCAAAATTGCATACTGGCGCAATTCTTCGTAGGCCCCTTTCTGCAGGCGGGTCTTCGTGTAATAACCACTCCGGGAGAGTTCTGCAATCTGAGCAGCATCCCGCCGATCATCCTTCGATTGGTCCAGTTGATTACCTTCGCGATGCTTTTTGACCGTGTAGGCATTCACCAGTCGATATGCGATCTGTTTCTGCTCCAATTCTTTCGCCAATAGCTTCCAAAAGTAGTTGGAAGGTTCCATAGCCACCACTACTCCCGGGGCCTGATGTTTTTGACGTAATTCTTCCAGGCGTCGCAGGAAATAGTCATAGCCTCCCCGCTCTTGAGGAAAACTGAAATGGTCCAATCGTTGGCCCTTCTCATTGATCACGATGACCACATTCTTCTCCAATGCCAGATCAACGCCTGCATGCAGACTGCCTGGTTGGACTTGCACGAATTGCCTTGCTATGTTAGATTTTGACATGAGGTATTCTCCCAAATACGGATTGATCCAAACCGGTTCATGTATCAAGAGAATACCTCACTCTTGTTCCTTTATACTAGGAACAATGGCGAGAGAATTTGTTAAAATTGGATGAAGGAGGAAATCAGGTAACAAAGTGATTCGGGATGAGAAGCAAGGCATGTTGAAGAAAGGCATTTTTACGCAGATATTGAAGGTTTTTATGGATTTTCCGGGAGTTAATCTCACTTTTGAGTGGTTGAAAGCCGCGTGGTGGAAATGTGACAACTTTTGACGAAAATGAGGGAAAAATTAAATTTCAAAACCCTTGGTCCAACCCGGATTTATTGTATGGCTTGATCACCAAGATAGGAACAGCGGTCGCCGAGGCGGTTACCCCGGCTGAAAATAAAAAGGCCGATGGCACTGGCCAGCCCGATCACCAACCCACCAATCCAGATGGAGTGCGGGGAAATGGCGTCATTCAGAAAACCTCCAATCAAAGGGGCGAGAGCGCGTGCAATACCCCAGGCAAACCAATAAAAGCTCATATACCGGCCGCGCATATCGGCAGGGGCCAGGTCTGCAATGTATTTACTGACGGTGGGGATGAGAATCAGTTCCCCAAAGGACATGAAAACCATGCTGCCCCAGAAACCCCAGAAATCCTTCATAAGGGCTACACTTCCCACGCCCAAGGCGTAGGTCAACATCCCGATGGCTGCGACGGGCAGAGGCCGGAAATGACGGGAGATGCGGGTCACAAATATCTGGACAAACACACACATCAGGGCGTTAGTGGTAGGGAGCCAGCCGAACAGACTTTCAGGCAAAGCATAGTTTTGCTTGGTGTAGACTGCCAATAGAGACCATAATATGGAAGGTGCGATCAAGCCGAACCCGACCAGGAGTGCAAACACAACATATGGACGGTCCTGAAAGACAGGCTTGTAACCCCCAAGACCTTCCAGGGCGGATTCTCTCCCCGGATGGTAAGCATGGGAGAGAGTTTCGCGAGCGCGGAAGAAAAGCAACAAACTGTAGATAAGCATCCCAATGGCTGCTCCCAGGAAAGCATATGTGTAAGACCTGGATGCCAAGAAACCTCCCACGGCCGGTCCGATAGCAATCCCAGCATTATTGACACTTCGGATGATCGCATATGAGGTCGTTCGTCTTTCCGGGACGACCAAATCCGCCAGCATGGCATCCGCTCCAACCTGGTAGAGCGGATTCGCAGCCCCCATTATGAACATAAGGACGGCAAATCCGAGGTAGGTATGGGCCTGGCTCATGAAAAGGTAGCCCAAGCCACTGACCGCCAGACTAAGCACCATAACCGGTTTTCGCCCCAACCTGTCAGCCACCGTTCCGGCGATAAAAGAGGTAAGCAGGCCGGTCGTAGCATTCATGGAAAGTAACGTTGAGACCGCGCTAAGCGAAAGCCCAAGTTTTTCGCTGGCGTATATCATCAGGAATGGCCAGATCATAGATGATCCGGCCGAGCTGATCAGCAGCCCGGAGGCCATCAGCCAGAATTGGGATGGATACTCTGCGAGAGTGGTGCGGAGGCGTTGGTACATAAGTGAATGAAACGAGACACGTGGAACAAAAAAAAACCAAAAAAAAGAGACTAATGGAAAAAATAAAAAAAACAAGAATTAAAAAAAGCAAGAGCGACACCTGCGTGTCGCCCCTGCGTATTTAACGTCTGGGAGGGCGGCGGTCATCACCATGACCACCAGGGCGGCGGTCGCCACCTGGACGACCACCTCCCGGGCGTCCACCGCCAGAACGGCCTCCTCCAGGGCGACCATTACCACTCTTTCTGGCATCGCGTTCCTGGGCTTCTTCAACGGTCCAGCCCTCGAGTACGGCCTGACGGGAGAGGCGGATCTTGCCCATCGGGTCGATACCGGTAACCATGACCGTCAATTCGTCACCAAGCTTGCAGACATCTTCCACTTTTTCAACACGTTCGCTATCGAGTTGAGAGATGTGAACCATGCCATCGGTACCGGGCAGAATCTCCACGAAAGCACCGAAGTCAGCGACCCTGACGACCTTGCCGGTATAGATGCGTCCCAGTTGCGGGGTTTCGGTGATGGCTTCGATGCGTTCGCGTGCCGTCTGAGCTCCAGCGCCATTGGTCGCGGCAATGTAGATCGTGCCGTCTTCTTCAATATCGATCTTGGTGCCGGTCTCTTCCTGCAGTGCGCGGATATTCTTGCCACCGGGGCCAATAATGGCGCCAATCTTATCAGACGGGATTTTGACAGTGGTAATGCGCGGAGTGTGCGGTTTCAGCTCCGGGCGAGGGGCGGGGATGGTTTCCAGAATTTTACCAAGGATGAAGAGACGCGCCTGGCGGGCCTGCTCGAGAGCCTGTTTCATAATTTCAGTGCTCAAGCCGGAGATCTTGATATCCATCTGGAGGGCAGTGATGCCCTGTTCCGTCCCGGCGACCTTGAAATCCATGTCGCCCAAGTGGTCTTCGGTGCCCTGGATATCGGTCAGGATCTGGTAACGACTGCCTTCCATCACCAAGCCCATGGCCACACCGGCCACAGGAGCCTTGATCGGCACCCCGGTATCCATCAGTGCGAGAGTCGAGCCGCAGACGGAAGCCATCGAGGAGGAACCATTGGATGCGAGGACTTCGGATACCAGCCGCAAAGCATAAGGGAAGGTCTCTTCGGACGGGATGACAGGTTCAAGGGCACGTTCAGCGAGAGCACCATGCCCAATCTCGCGACGACTCTGGCCACGGACCATCTTGGTCTCACCCGTGGAGAAAGGCGGGAAGTTGTAATGGTGCATGTAGCGCTTGGTATCGAAGGGGGTGAGCGTGTCCAATTCCTGCGATTCCCGCAATGTGCCGAGGGTAGCCAGGGTCAGGACCTGGGTCTCGCCACGTGTAAACAGGCCGGAGCCATGCGCACGCGGGCTGAACCCGACCTCGCACCAGATCGGTCGGATCTCGGTGGGTGCACGGCCATCCGGGCGTTTGCCCAGGTTTAGGATGCGGTCACGGACGACCTTTTTCTCGGCTTCGGCAAAGGCTTCTTTAACGGCAGCCAGACTGGGAGTCCCGGGCAAGGAAATTTCGGGAATCTCTTCCACATCTTCTTCATCCGAAACCGTCACTTTTGTTACGGCAGTAGGGACAAATTCCGCAACCAGGTTCTGCAGGAGTGCATCCATCCCCGTGTAAAACTCGGCTTTCATGAGCGGCTGGTCAAGCAGCGTGTTCATCGGGCCACTTACGCGGGAAAAGACCTTTTCCTGGAGGGATTGGTCGGGTAAAGCATAAACCAGGAGGCGTTTTGGCTTGCCGATCTCGGCCTGCATCTTTATTTGGAGGTCGATCAACGGCTGGATGGACTTGTGGCCGAATTCCAGGGCGGCGACCATGATATCTTCAGGAATCTCGTCCGCACCGGCTTCGACCATCAGAATGGCTTGGCGGGTGCCGGCGATGCGCAGGTCGAGGTCGGACTTATCCATTTCGGTGAAAGTGGGATCGGCAATAAACTGGCCATCCACCCGTCCGACCCGGACTGCTGCAACCGGGCCGTTCCAAGGGATGTCGGAAATCATCAGGGCGGCGGAGGCGGCATTGATGGCCAGGATGTCAAGCGGATTATCGGCATCCGCGGAGAGCGAATACATGATGATCTGGACCTCGTTACGCATGCCTTCTGGGAAGAGCGGGCGCAGCGGCCGATCGGTGAGGCGGGCGGTCAGGATGGCATCCGTGGAGGGACGGCCTTCACGACGGAAGAACGAGCCGGGGATCTTGCCACCGGCATACATGCGCTCTTCATAATCCACGCTGAGGGGGAAGAAGTCAATGCCCTCGCGCAGGCCGCCCATGGTTGCGGCGGCGAATACAATCGAATCGTTCAGGTGGACCGTGACGGCTCCACCGGCTTGTGCGGCCAGTTTGCCAGTTTCAATGGCAATATTCCGGCTGCCCACCGTGGTGGTGTAGCGTTTTACTTCGGGTTTCATAAAATTACTCCTTTTCCCGCCTGGTCAGGGACTGAAAAATGCTATCAACAACGGATGGCCGTTGAAGGCATGTTTCAATTCCTGACGGACGGGCCGATAGTGGGGACAGGTGCCGCACTAAAAAACATTGCGGTACAGGCAACCCAGCCTGTCCAAGCCACATGTGAATAAAAAGAGTAGATGGGCATCGGCCCATCTACCCGGGCGAACCAATTTCTATTTTCGGCGCAGTTTCAATTGATCTGTCAGCGCCAGGTAGCGCTGATAATCGTGCCTGCGCAAATAAGCAAGCAACCTGCGGCGCTGGCCTACCATCTGAAGCAGACCCCGGCGGCTGGCCTCATCGTGCGTGTGTGTGCGCAGGTGATCGGTCAACTGGAGGATGCGGGTGGTCAGGATGGCTACCTGCACTTCCGGCGAACCGGTATCGGTGCCGTGGCGATGGTAGTCGGTGATGACCTTGGTTTTTACTTCCTTGTTAAGTGGCATGACGTTTGCAATTCCTTTGATCAGATTTTGAGCAGGTCTCCGCACCGGCAGGGTTGGCCGCGGGTGGGACCAGTCAATGCGGACAGGATTATACCAGAAAATGAGGGACGGAACAGAAATTTCTAATTACAGCCTAATAAATAATAATGCCACCCCGAGCATGGCAACGAACGTTCCGGCGACCGCCTGCCAGCCGAAGCGCTCCTTGAAGACGAGGTAACTGATGGGCAGCATGAAGACGGGCGGTAATGCCATAAGCGTACTGGCAACGCCGATATCCGCATGCTGGACTGCCAGCAGGGAGGATGAGACGCCTAGAACCGGTCCGAACAGCGCGCCGAAAGCAATCCAGCCAAATGCAGAAGGGTACCTGACCATCGCCGCGAGCGTGACTCCCGCCTGGCGCTGGAAACCGGCCACGATCCAAAGGGTGACGGCCGCGAGGAGCATGCGGATGAGTGTGCCCGCAAAGGGTGAAAAGTTGCCGGTCATGCCCTGTTGGGAAAAGACCAGGCCGGTCGCCTGTCCGAGGGCGGCCAAGATTCCGAACAAGATACCGCGCCTGGTGACCTTACGGACATTATCCGCCAACTCATTTGGACGGACCATCACTACCCAGGAGATGCCCGCCAGGGCAATTATTATCCCGAGGATCTGCAGGAGGGTGAGGACCTGCCCGAAAAAGATCCAGGCGATGGCTGCGCCAAAGACCGGGGCCAGGCTGAGCAGCAACAGGCCGAGACGCGCTCCGATCTCCTGATAGGCCTGAAACAGAAAGGCGTCGCCGAGAGAAAGTCCAATAACGCCTGAGATCCCCAACCAGGCCCAGCGGGAAGCCCCGGCATGCAATGGAATGGGCTGGCCGTAAAGGAAGAGGTTGATCAAAATCAGAGCCAGCAAGGCCAGCAGGACCCGCACGCGATTGGTGACCTGAGAACCGACCTTTTGGGTTGGACCTGGTGAACCCAATGGCTGAGAAGGTCCAACAGAAAGAGGTGAAAAGGGCGGCGAATTCACCGATGAATGTCATTGAGCGTCCTAAAAAAAGACTGATGAGATCCTGGCACCGAAGTGTGCATATTGGCCTTGATTTTACCCGCTTTTGGGGCGTCGACCTCTTGTGAGCAGTCAACAAACGTCGTACACTAGGTGAATTGAATTCACGGCGATTCACTTTTTCTTTTCATAGAAAGAGTACCTGCCAAGGAGAAAACAATATGAACCGCAAGAATTTGATCATTTTCTTTGGTGCAATATTGTTCTTGATCGGGGCATGCGGGCTGCCCTCCAAGGCCATCCCGACCATTACACAACCCCCCACTTCACAAGGCAGCCAGCCCCAACCGGAGACCGCCACCGCTACTACACTGCCTGTGGAAACCGCCACAAGCGGGACGCAAACTGACGTCCAAAAAACATTTCCCATTGCGCCCAATTCCCAATTTGCTTCGCCCGACACCCATGATCCAAGCGACCCAAGCGGTTCTTTCACCATTCAATCCCAATCCACGATCAATACGGTGGTCAAGTATTATGCGGATGAACTGCCCACACAAGGCTGGAATTTGCGATACACGGACGCAAATATTAAAGGCGGGGTGACACAATATTGGAAGAATGACAACATCTATTTATCCTTGGATTTCGGCTTTGATGAAGGCCAGCTGACGATCGAGGGTCAATACGACCGCGTGGAGTCAAAGTACGCTCAAAAACTACCCACAGATTTCCCCCTGCCGGAACAAGCCGAAATGGTGGAAGCCGAGGAAAGTTCCTGGCAATTTTACATTCCTCAAGACTATACTGACGTAACGAACTTTTATATTCAAAAATTATCTTCCATGAATTGGAAACTAGCTCCCACTCCCGAACCAATGGAAGGTGGTTGCGGTGGGACTGATTGTGGCGGAAACAATTCCTTCCCAACGGATGCCATGCCCACTGCGACATTTGACTTCAGAAACAGCAACGACCTTTCCTTTACCATGCCGGACGGGAATGTACTCGAATTGAACATTGCACCTCACCAAAATGGGACGATCATGTATGTCGATCTAACCCTGAAAAACATTGAATTGGCCGGGTTACCGAAAGATTTGCCAATCTATCCGTGCGCGGTGGTGCAATTAATCACTCCAGGGTCGGCGGGATTCCTGGTCAGCACGGACATGTCCACGGTCGAGAATTATTATATTGACCAAATGAAAGCCGCAGGTTGGACACCGAATGGCACTTCATATGAAGATTCAAACAGTTTCATGGAAGAGTGGACTAAGGGGGACCAAACGATTTCGATCGGCCTATCGACTGATGGAAACAATACCGACCTGTCAATCAATTGCACGGGCTGCACGCAATAAATCGATCATAAACGAGGATGTCGAATATTCATTTCAAGATAGGCCTGGCAGCACGGTCACCGACAGGGCTATTTCAACAATATAGTGGTTAAGGAAGAAAAGTAAGACGCAACCATTTTGGAGATCAATATGGACATGAAGAATATTCCTTTTGGTACCACCATTTGGTCGCAAATAATCCCGACCGAGCATAAAGGCGAAACGGGAATGGCCTTTTGGCGTACACAACAATTTGATGATATCCGGGTTCGCATGGTCGAATACAGTCCAGGATACCTGGCTGACCATTGGTGCAAAAAAGGTCACATCCTTTTATGCCTG